>JAZKGR010000160.1:0-3375 GCA_040385775.1 Pseudomonadota bacterium | reverse complement strand
CCATGATGGTGCAGGTGCTCAAGGACCCGATAGGCACCAAGGGCGCCCGGCTGACCGCGCAGGTCAGCATTGCGGGCCGGTTGCTGGTGTTTCTGCCGCAGGACAACCACATTGGCGTGTCGCAGAAAATTCCGGCGGCGCAGCGCGAGGAGCTGCGTCAGCGTCTGCAGGCGCTGACCGGTGACCTCGGCGGTGGATTCATCTTGCGCACCAATGGCGAGGACGCGGCAGACGCGGAACTCGGCGAGGACATCGCCTACCTGCGCAAGACCTGGGCCCGCATCAAGGCTGCCGCTCTCAGGCTGCCGCCGACGTCGGTCCTGCACCAGGACCTGAGCCTGCTGCAGAGGGTATTGCGCGACATGGTGCTGGAAAACACGCTGAGCATACGCATCGATTCGCGCGAGCAGTTCGACCAGCTCAGGCTGTTCGCCACAGAGTTCATGCCGGCCACCTTGCAACGGCTGCAACTGCACAGCGGCGAGCGCCCGATTTTTGACCTGTTCAACATCGACGAGGAAATCGCCAAGGCCCTGGGCCGGCGCGTGGATCTCAAGTCGGGCGGCTACCTGATCATCGACCAGACCGAGGCGCTGACCACAGTGGACGTCAACACCGGCGGGTATGTCGGCGCGCGCAATTTTGACGACACCATTTTCAAAACCAACCTAGAAGCGTCACTGGCGATTGCCCGGCAACTTCGCTTGCGCAACCTCGGCGGCATTGTGATCGTCGACTTCATCGACATGGTGCAGGCCAGCCACCGCGACGCCGTGCTGGCCGAATTCCAGAAGCAACTGGCACGTGACCGCATCAAGACCCACGTCAATGGTTTTTCGGCACTGGGCCTGCTGGAGATGACCCGCAAGCGCACCCGCGAGTCGCTCGCCCACCAGTTGTGCGAACCCTGCAGCGCCTGCATGGGCAAGGGCGTGGTCAAGACGGCACGCAGCATCGGTTATGACATCCTGCGTGAAATTTTGCGCGAGGCGCGACAGTTCAACCCGCGCGAGTTCCGCGTGATTGCTTCGCCTAAGGTGATTGAGTTGTTTCTCGATGAGGAAAGCCAGCATCTTGCCGGATTGAGTGATTTCATCGGCAAGCCGATTTCGCTGCAGGCGGAAGCGGCGATGGCGCAGGAGCAATACGATATCGTTTTGCTGTGAGTTGCCTGCAAAATAGCGTCCCGTATGCCTGACACCGCCAGCCCCTCGCCGTCGATTCCCATCCTGGTCTACCACCAGATCAGCGAAGCGCCGCCCAAAGGGGCACCGTTTCGCGGCTTGTATGTATCGCCCGCCGCCTTTTCCCGTCAGATGGGGCTGCTCAAAATGCTTGGGTACCAGGGGCTTGCCATGGGCGCACTGCTGCCCTATCTGAAGGGTGAAAAAAGTGGCAGGGTGGTGGGCATCACCTTCGACGACGGCTACCTGAACAATCTCACGCACGCACTGCCGGTGCTGCAGCGCCACGGCTTCTCCTCGACCTGTTATGCCGTCAGCAACCTGCTGGGCCAGACCAACGCCTGGGATCGCGAGATCGGTATCGCGCAGGTGCCGCTGATGGATGCCGGCCAGCTGCGCCTGTGGGTGGCAGGCGGGCAGGAAGTGGGTTCGCACACGCAAAACCATGTGCGCCTGCTGCAAAGCGACGCGCCGACGGCCTTGGGCGAGATGACGCAGGACAAGGCGGCACTTGAAGCCCTGCTGGCCACGCCGGTTCAGCACTTTTGCTACCCCTATGGCGAATACGCGCCGGAACATGTCGCCATGGCGCGCCAGGCCGGTTTTCAGACGGTGACCACGACACGCCGTGGCCGAAGCACCGTCAAGGGTGATTTGCTGCAACTGCCGCGCGTGCCGGTGGTGCGCTCGACCAGCCTGCCGGTGTTCTGGCTCAAGATTGCCACGGCTTACGAAGATCGGGAGCGCGCTTGAGCCCGGCTGCTCCGCAACGGCTTCGCATTGCGGTACTCAACCGCATTTTTGAGAGCACGGGTGGCGGCGCGGAGCGTTATTCGATCGCATTGGTCGAGCAACTGGCGCAGCGCCACGAGGTGCATGTGTTCGCCCAGCAGATCAATCACCATGCGCCCGGCGTGAGTTACCACCGTGTGACCATGCCGATGCGCAAGCCGCGCTGGCTCAACCAGCTCTGGTACGCGTTTGCCACATGGCGCGCCACACGCACGGGTTTTGACATCGTGCATTCCCATGAAAACACCTGGCATGGTCAGGTGCAGACGGTGCATGTGGTACCGGTCAAGCACAACCTTTTTCAGGGTCGAACAGGTGTGCGCCGTCTGCTGCGTTGGGTCAAGGTGGTGACCAGCCTGCGGCTGCTGACCTATCTTGGACTGGAGCGGCTAAGGTTCACGCGCCAGAACACACGACGCATCGTGGTGACTTCGGAAAGCCTGGGCCTGACGATGGCCGCGACCTATCCCGATTCTCACGCGATGACGTGTGTGATCACGCCTGGTGTCACGTCTCCGGTCCTCGCCAACAAGGAAGACAAGCTGGCAGCCAGGATTGCGCTGGGCCTGCCGCCTGACCGTTTTTGCCTGCTGTTTGTCGGCAACGATTACCGAAAAAAGGGGCTGGACAATCTGCTTCAGGTCCTGGCGACACTGCCTGATCATGTGGTGCTTGCCGTGGTCGGCAACCCCGCGCATATTTCCGAATTCAGGCAACGCGCCGAGGCACTCGGTGTTGTCGCCCGTGTGTTCTTCCTCGGTGCGTTGCAGGACGTTGCGCCGGCCTACCAGGCGGCGGACGCGCTGGTGCACCCGACGCTCGAAGATACGTTTGCGATGGTGGTGCTGGAGGCCATGTCGCACGGCTTGCCGGTGGTCGTCAGCAACGCGGCCTACTGCGGCATTTCCAGCCTGCTGAGCCATGGCGTCAATTCTGTGTTGCTTGATGACCCGCGCAGTGCGCAAGAGCTGGGCGCTGCACTGCGGCTGATCTGCGGGGACGAGAACTTGCGCCGGGCGTTCGGCGGGCAAGCGCGGCTTTTTGCGAGCCGTTACCGGTGGGAGGACATTGCGCGCCAACAGGAGGCTGTGTACTTCTCGTCGCTGGCTGCCTCAAAAACCTGAGGCCACACGCCTCAAGCGACCAGCTTGAAGTGTTTGCGGCTGAAATCCAGCCCCGTCAGTAGCTCGATCCGGCGCATCAGGTGGTATTTGTTTTCCTTGCGTGTCGGCTGGTAGTCCGGGTCGATTCGCAATTCCTGCTCGGCCCCGGTGGCCAGCCACTCTTTTGCCACCGCTGGATGGGTGCCCAGGTAGGCCGCCAGCGCGCGTGCGTCGAACTGGCTGTACTTGACCTGCATGGTGGTGGAGTCGGCCCAGTATTTGCTGACCTGGTCGAG
>JAZKGR010000159.1:0-12232 GCA_040385775.1 Pseudomonadota bacterium | reverse complement strand
ACCAGCCCGGCGTGATTTACGCCGCCGGCGGCGCCACCACCATCTGGGTGGACTTCCCGAGGCAGAAGGCGGCCACCTTGCCCGACTGGATGCGCGCCATTGTGGCTTGAGCGTCAAATCGACCTCCAGCCCCCATCCGACGAGGGCTGATAGCTATCAAATAGATAGCGACGGACGCAGGCTTACTTCTGCTTGGGAACGCGTCCCATCAAATAGAACTCGGGGTTGGGCAGCATGCCGGAGAAGCTGGCGATGCGGTTGGACAGGCCGAAAAAGGCCGTGATCGCCGCGATGTCCCAGATGTCCTCGTCGGTAAAACCGTGTGCCTGCAAGGCGGCAAAGTCGGCCTCATCGACCTCATGCGAGCGTTCGCAGACCTTCATTGCAAAGTCCAGCATGGCGCGCTGGCGCGGCGTGATGTCGGCCTTGCGATAGTTGACCGCCACCTGGTCGGCCACCAGCGGTTTCTTCTCGTAAATCCGCAGCAGCGCGCCGTGCGCCACCACGCAGTACAGGCACTGGTTGGCGGCGCTGGTGGTGGTGACGATCATCTCGCGGTCGCCTTTGGTGAGGCCCGACTCCTCCCGCAGCATCAACGCGTCGTGGTAAGCGAAGAAGGCCCGCCATTCGGCAGGGCGCCGCGCCAATGCCAAAAACACGTTCGGCACAAAGCCGGCTTTTTCCTGCACTTCAAGCACCTTGGCCTTGATGTCGTCGGGCAGGCTGTTGAGATCGGGCGCCGGGTATCGGCTGGAGGGGTGCGGTGGGTTGGGGCTGGTCATGGGCATTCTTTCAAAAAGGCCAGATGGATGTCCCCCCAAGCCTAACTGCAAGCGTTTGGCCGTTCAATGTGCGCCCGCAGAAAAGCGTACCGAGGAGATCGAATTGGCAAAAACTATGAATTCAATCAATTAAATTGTTTTTTATTATTGATCAGTCCGACCTAGACTTGTCCTTCAGATTGCCGTCTGCCCCATCTTGTCCATCGAAAGGATCATCATGTCTGAGAAACAAATGCAAAGCGAAGCCCAGTGCCCATTTTCCGGCGGCGCGCCAAAGAAGCCAGCGAGCAATGCCAGCTGGTGGCCCGAACAGCTGAACCTCAAACCCCTGCATCAGCAGTCCCCGCTCTCCAACCCCATGAGCTCTGAATTCAATTACGCCGAGGAATTCAAGACCCTGGACCTCGATGCGGTGATCAAGGACCTGCATGCCCTCATGACGGACTCGCAAGCCTGGTGGCCGGCGGACTATGGCCACTACGGCCCCTTCTTCATCCGTATGGCGTGGCACGCAGCAGGGACCTACCGCACCTTCGACGGCCGCGGCGGCAGCGGCAGCGGTGAGCAGCGCTTTGCGCCGCTCAACAGCTGGCCCGACAACGGCAACCTCGACAAGGCGCGCCGCCTGCTCTGGCCAATCAAGGCCAAGTACGGACGCAAGCTGTCCTGGGCCGACCTGTTCATCCTGACCGGCAACGTCGCGCTGGAGTCCATGGGCTTCAAGACCTTCGGCTTCGGCGGCGGGCGTCCGGACGTGTGGGAGCCGGAAGAGGACATCAACTGGGGAACAGAGACCACCTGGCTGGGCGACGAGCGCTACAGCGGTGACCGCGAACTCGCCAAACCGCTGGCCGCCGTCCAGATGGGCCTGATCTATGTCAACCCGGAAGGCCCCAACGGCAAACCCGACCCGCTCGGGTCGGCCCGTGATATCCGCGAAACCTTTGCCCGCATGGCCATGAATGACGAGGAGACCGTGGCGCTGACGGCCGGCGGCCACACCTTCGGCAAGGCACATGGCGCGGTGGACCCGAAGCACCTCGGCTCCGAGCCGGAGAGCGCAGACATCGAGCACATGGGCCTGGGCTGGTTCAACAACTTCGAGACCGGCCACGGCGTGCACACGACCACCAGCGGCATTGAGGGCGCGTGGACCAATAACCCGATCAAGTGGGACAACGGCTACTTCGAGAACCTGTTCGGCTTTGAATGGGAGTTGACCCGGAGCCCGGCCGGCGCGCAGCAGTGGAAGCCCGTGGGCAGCACCGGCGACGGCACGGTGCCGGATGCGCACGACTCCAAAAAACGCCACGCGCCCATGATGACCACCGCCGACATGGCCATGCGCATGGACCCGGCTTACGAGAAGATCTCGCGGCGCTTCATGGCCAACCCGCAGGAATTCGCCGACGCGTTTGCCCGCGCCTGGTTCAAGCTGACCCACCGTGACATGGGCCCGATCTCCCGCTACCTCGGCCCGCTGGTGCCGAAGGAAGCGTTGCTCTGGCAGGACCCGGTGCCGGCCGTCGACCACCCGCTGGTCAATGAGCAGGACGTGGCCGCGCTGAAGGCGAGGATCCTCGCCTCCGGGCTGAGCACCTCGCAACTGGTGACGACGGCGTGGGCCTCAGCCTCGACCTTTCGCGGCAGCGACAAACGTGGCGGCGCCAACGGCGCGCGCATCCGTCTGGCGCCGCAGAAGGACTGGGAGGTTAACCAGCCGGCTGAGCTGGCCAAGGTCCTGGCCAAACTGGAAGCAATCCAGACAGAGTTCAACGCGGCGCAATCCGGCGGCAAAAAGGTGTCGCTGGCTGATCTGATCGTGCTGGGCGGCTCTGCTGCCATTGAAGCCGCCGCGAAAAAGTGGGGCCACAGCGTGACCGTTCCGTTTGCACCGGGCCGCACCGACGCCACGCAGGCGCAGACCGATGTCGAGGCGTTTGCCGTGCTCGAACCTGCCGCTGATGGCTTTCGCAACTATGTGCGCAAGGGGCAGGAAGCCGCGGTGGCCGAGTTGCTGGTGGACAGGGCCAACCTGCTGACACTGACGGCCCCCGAAATGACGGTGCTGATCGGCGGTCTGCGCTCCCTGGGCGCCAACGTGGGCGGGGCCAAACACGGCGTCTTCACCGAACGCACCGATGTGCTGAGCAATGACTTCTTCGTCAAACTGCTCGACATGAACACGAAGTGGCAGAAGTCCGCCGATGTGGAGTTCGTGCTGGAGGGCAGAGACCGCAAGACCAACGAGCTCAAGCTCACCGGCACCGTCGTGGACCTGCTGTTCGGCTCCAACTCCCAGTTGCGGGCTTTGGCCGAGGTCTACGCCAGCAGCGATTCGGACGCGGTCTTCCTGAACGACTTCGTGGCCGCCTGGACCAAAGTCATGAACCTGGACCGTTACGACCTGGTGTGAGTGCCGGTGCGGGTTTTACTTTTGCACTACGCTCCATGGTTTTACTCCAAGGAGCTTTTGTGACACAGCCCGCTGACAGCAATTACGACCGGGGTCTGGCCATGCGCAAGCAGGTGATGGGCGAAGACTTCGTCGCCAACGCCCTGGGCAATGCGACCGACTTCACGCGGCCCATCCAGGAGCACATCACCAGCAAAGCCTGGGGTGATGTCTGGCAGCGGCCCGGCCTGGACCTGAAGACCCGCAGCCTGATCACCGTGGCCATGTTGACGGCGCTCGGCAAGCAGCATGAACTCAAGGGCCATTTGCGTGGCGCGCTCAACAACGGTGCCACGCCTGCAGAGCTGCAAGAGGTGTTGATACACGCGGCCGTGTACTGCGGCGTGCCAAGCGCCGTGGATGCCTTCAGGACGGCGGCCGAAGTGGTGGATGGACCCCGGAAAGCCTGAAGCGCCGTACGGGGTTTCTTTTTCGCTTCAAGCTTTTTAGGCCTCCAGCCCATGCAGGACATGGGCGGGTAGCTATCAAAAAAGGAGCAACCTGCTGCCGGTTCAGCCTTCCATGAGTTTGTGAACCAGGTCGGCCGTGGTCGACGCCTTGTACTTGCGCATCAGGCGGGCGCGATAAATTTCGACGGTGCGGTGGCTGATGACGAGGGCGCGGCCGATTTCCTTGGAGGTCATGCCGTCCATCAGGTGCGCGGCGACTTCGCGTTCGCGGGCTGTCAGTTCGGCCTTGACCGGCCGGCGCGAACTCAGGTCTTCAAAGGTCCAGATGCCGGACTCGTGCGGCGCGGCGCGGTTCAGTGCGCGGCCGGTGACGTGACACCAGAAGGTCTCTCCCTTGAGGCGGCCGTCCACACGTTTCATGATGCGGTCATCGGCGTAGTGGCCTTTGGCATTGAGGATGGGCAACATGCGCGCGCCTATGCGCTCGTATTCGTCGGCGCTGGGGTAGAGAATCTGGAAGGACTGGCCGACAAGCTGTTCATGCGTGGCGCCGAACATCTCGCACAGGTGCTGGTTGCAGTCGACGATGCCGCGGTTGCGGGACAGCACCAGGCCAACCGGGGCCATGTTGAAAGCCAGGCGGTAATCGATATCCATGAGGTTTGTCAGAGGCACCGAGGGTTAAACTTTAGGGGTAACTACGTATCGTGATAAGTAGTATCGTAAAGCTTTTGAAGTTGTGTTGAAGTTCTCCAGGAGATTTTTGTGAATAAACTTTTTCCCTCCGCTGCCGACGCCCTCCAGGGTGTCGTCAAGGACGGCCAGTTGATGGCTGTTGGCGGCTTTGGTTTGTGCGGCATCCCCGAGGCCCTGATTCAGGCGCTGCGTGACAGCGGCACCAAAGACCTGACCGTCATTTCCAACAACGCCGGTGTGGACGGCTTTGGCCTGGGCAAACTGCTGGAGACACGCCAGATCAGCAAGATGATTTCCAGCTACGTCGGAGAGAACAAGGAGTTCGAGCGCCAGTACCTGGCCGGTGAGCTGGCGCTGGAGTTCACGCCCCAGGGCACGCTGGCCGAAAAGCTGCGCGCGGGTGGCGCCGGCATCCCGGCGTTTTTCACCAAGACCGGTGTCGGCACCCAGGTGGCCGAGGGCAAGGAACTGCGCGAATTTGATGGCGAGACCTATGTGATGGAACGCGCCCTGGTGCCCGATGTGTCGCTGGTCAAGGCCGCCGTGGCCGACAAGTCCGGCAACCTGCGCTTCAACCTCACGGCCCGCAACTTCAATCCGGCCGCTGCGATGGCTGGCAAGGTCTGCATCGTTGAGGTGGAAAAAATTGTCGAAGTGGGCGAGCTGGCCCCGGACGACATCCACCTGCCAGGCATTTATGTGCACCGCATCGTGCTCAATGCCAGCCCCGAAAAACGCATCGAAAAACGCACCATCACCGAGAAAGCCTGATATGCCCTGGACCCAAGACCAAATGGCGGCGCGTGCCGCCCAGGAACTCGAAGACGGGTTTTATGTGAACCTCGGCATCGGCATCCCGACGCTGGTGGCCAACTTTGTGCCGGCCGACAAGGAAGTCTGGCTGCAGTCGGAAAACGGCATGCTGGGCATTGGCGCCTTCCCGACCGAAGACCAGGTCGATGCCGACCTGATCAACGCCGGCAAGCAAACCGTCACCACCATCAAGGGGTCGTCGATTTTCGGCAGCCACGACAGCTTCGCGATGATTCGCGGCGGCAAAATCAACCTGAGCATCCTAGGCGCGATGCAGGTCAGTGAAAAGGGTGATCTGGCCAACTGGATGATTCCCGGCAAGATGGTCAAGGGCATGGGCGGCGCGATGGACCTGGTCGCCGGCGTCAAGCGCTGCATCGTGCTGATGGAGCATGTGGCAAAGAAAAAAGACGGCACGGAAGACTTCAAAATCCTGCCCGAATGCACGCTGCCCCTGACCGGCAAGGCGGTGATCGACCGCATCATCACCGACCTGGCCGTGATCGACGTGACGCCACAGGGCCTGAAGGTGGTCGAGCTGGCGCCCGGCGTGACGATGGAGGCCTTGCAGGCCAAAACCGGGTGCAAGCTTCACTGAGAAGCCTGATCCGCTGAGTGCGCGGCACCATGAAAAAAGGCCCTGTCGGGCCTTTTTTTGTCTGGAGCGGGTGATGGGAATCGAACCCACGCTATTTGCTTGGGAAGCAAAAGTTCTGCCATTGAACTACACCCGCGTAATCTGATTGTAAAACCTCAGGGCTCACGGTTCCAGGAAAAATCAGGGCCGCAAATAAGCCCAGCCTTCGCTTTGCTTCTTCATGATTTCCGTCACGCCGGCCGGCACATAGGCGATGGCGGGCAGCATGTCGTCCTTTGTGATCTTCTGGGCACGCATCGTGTTTTCGCAGGCAACCACACGCACATTGGCCTTCATCGCATCGGCCACCCGCGAGCCGGTCGGGGATTCGAGCTTGAGCATGCCAATGCCCGGCCCATAGGCAACGATGGCAATGTCCACGTTGGCGGCGCCCACGTCGTCCTGCAGGTTTTTGGCATTGTTGAGCGCCAGGTTCCATTTGGCCGGGTCGTTGTCGCTGACCTGGATCACGATTTTGTGACGTTTTTGGCCTCCAGCCCCCGTCCCCTGGGCGTGGGCAGCTATCAAAAAAGGAGCGGACAGGGCGGCAGCGCCGGCCAGGCCGGCTTGAAGAAGGAGGCGGCGGTTCATCATTTCTGCATGTCTCCCAGGCACAGGTATTTCATTTCCAGGTACTCGTCCATGCCGTGGCTGGAGCCTTCGCGGCCCAGGCCCGACTGCTTGACGCCGCCGAAAGGCACGTGTTCGGTGGCGATGACGCCGGCATTGATGCCGACCATGCCGTATTCGAGCGCTTCGGCGACGCGGTAGATGCGGCCGATGTCGCGGCTGTAGAAGTAGCTGGCCAGGCCGAACTCGGTGTTGTTGGCGGCATCAATCGCCTCCTGCTCGTGTTTGAAGCGGAACACCGGCGCAAACGGGCCGAAGGTCTCTTCTCTGGCGCAGAGCATGTCGCTGGTGGCCTCGGACACTACGGTCGGCTCGAAGAACTGGCCTTTCATGCGTTTGCCGCCGGCCAGCAGCTTGCCCCCCTTGGCAATCGCGTCGTCCACATGACGCTGCACCTTGTCGACAGCCGAATCCTCGATCAGCGGGCCCTGCACCACGCCGTCCTCGAAGCCGTTGCCGACTTTCAGCAGCTTGACCTTGGCGGCGATTTTTTCAACGAACTGGTCGTACACGCCGTCCTGCACATAAATGCGGTTGGCGCAGACGCAGGTCTGGCCGGCGTTGCGGTACTTGCTGGCCATCGCGCCTTCAACGGCCGAGTCGATGTCGGCATCGTCGAACACGATGAAGGGCGCGTTGCCACCCAGCTCCAGCGCCAGCTTCTTGATCGAAGGCGCGCTTTGCGCCATCAGGATGCGGCCGACCTCGGTGGAGCCCGTGAAGCTGATGTGGCGGACGGTGTCGCTGGCGCAGAACACCTTGCCCACGGCAATCGAGTTGTCGCTGTCGGCGGTCAGCACGTTGAGTACACCTGCCGGGATGCCGGCGCGCATGGCGAGTTCAGCGGCGGCCAGCGCCGTCAGTGGCGTCAGCTCGGCCGGTTTGATGACCACCGGGCAGCCGGCCGCCAGCGCCGGCGCGACCTTGCGCGTGATCATGGCCAGCGGGAAGTTCCAGGGCGTGATCGCCGCGCAGACGCCGATCGGTTGTCTGAGAACCATCAGGCGGCGGTTGTTGTCGAACTGCGGCAGGGTTTCACCGTTGACTCTTTTGG
This sequence comes from Pseudomonadota bacterium, assembly GCA_040385775.1. Classification (GTDB taxonomy): domain Bacteria; phylum Pseudomonadota; class Gammaproteobacteria; order Burkholderiales; family Burkholderiaceae_C; genus Polaromonas. The sequence goes on along the minus strand of JAZKGR010000159.1, from coordinate 4,755 downwards.
CTTCCTCGGCGTACCACTCGACAAAACTCGCGCCGTAAGTCACTTCACCCTTGGCCTCGGCAAACGGCTTGCCCTGCTCGGCGGTCATGATGCGGCCCAGGTCCTCGACGTTGGCCATCAGCAACTGGTACCACTTGAGCAGGATGGCGTGGCGTTCCTTGCCGGTCTTGCTGCGCCAGGCCGGCCAGGCGGCGTTGGCAGCAGCAATCGCGTCTTCGGCATCTTTCGCGCCCAGGTTCGCCACGTCGGCCAGTTTGACGCCGGTGGAGGGATCGTTGACGTCGAAACGCGAGCTGCCCTTGAGCCACTGACCGTTGATCAGGGCATCGGTCTTGAGCAGGCTGGGGTCTTTGAGCAGAGAGATGGGGGAGGTTTTCATGTCCATGGGAGGCCTTTATGAAACGGGAGCCGCAGCCGGCTCATTGGCGTAACTCACAAGCATAGCGCGTCGTGAGGCCTTATGCAGCGCGGCCGGACGGGGCCGCGCTGAAACTTATAATCAAAGGCTGAGGCAAATCGAGCATCCACGGTGCGGTCGGCCGCTCCGGGCCGCAGGCCCGCCAGCGCCGGCCTCACCAGCAACCCACACACCATGAGCACACCCACTTTCACCGTCGCCGACATCCGCAAGAGCTTTCTCGATTTCTTCGCGTCGAAGGGCCACACCGTGGTGGCCTCGAGCTCTCTGGTGCCGGGCAACGACCCGACCCTGATGTTCACCAATTCGGGCATGGTGCAGTTCAAGGACGTGTTCCTCGGCTCGGACAAGCGCCCCTATGTGCGCGCCGCGTCGGTGCAGGCCTGCCTGCGGGCCGGCGGCAAACACAACGACCTGGAAAACGTCGGTTACACCGCGCGCCACCACACCTTCTTCGAGATGCTGGGCAACTGGAGCTTTGGCGACTACTTCAAGCGCGAATCGCTGAAGTGGGCCTGGGAGCTGCTGACCGAGGTCTACAAACTGCCGCCCGAGCGCCTGCTGGCCACGGTGTACGAAGAGGACGACGAGGCCTACGACATCTGGACCAAAGAGATCGGCTTGCCGCCCGAGCGTGTGATCCGTATCGGCGACAACAAGGGTGGCCGCTACAAGTCTGACAACTTCTGGATGATGGCCGACACCGGCCCCTGCGGTCCGTGCTCCGAGATTTTTTACGACCATGGCGCGCACATCCCGGGCGGCCCGCCCGGCAGCCCGGATGAAGACGGCGACCGTTTCATCGAAATCTGGAACAACGTGTTCATGCAATTCGACATGGCCGCCGACGGCAGCGTCACCAAATTGCCCGCACCCTGCGTGGACACCGGCATGGGCCTGGAGAGGCTGGCCGCCATCCTGCAGCACGTGCACAGCAACTACGAAATCGACATCTTCGACGCCCTGATCAAGGCGGCGTCGCGCGAGACCGGCGAGAAGGACCTGGGCAACAAGTCCTTGTTTGTGATTGCCGACCACATCCGCGCGACCGCCTTCCTGGTCAGCGACGGTGTCAACCCGTCCAATGAAGGCCGCGGTTATGTGCAGCGCCGCATCATCCGCCGCGCGATCCGCCACGGCTACAAGCTGGGCAAGAAGACACCGTTTTTCCACAAGCTGGTGGCCGATCTGGCGCAGCAGATGGGTGATGCCTATCCCAAGCTAAAAACTGATGAAGCGCGCATCACGGCCGTGCTCAAGGCCGAAGAGGAGCGCTTCTTCGAGACGCTTGAAATCGGCATGACCATTCTTGACACGGCATTGGCCGGCGGCGCGAAAGTGCTGCCCGGTGATGTCGCCTTCAAGCTGCACGACACCTATGGTTTTCCGCTGGATCTGTCCGCCGACGTCTGCCGCGAGCGCGGTGTCGAGGTCGACGAGGCCGGCTTTACCGCCGCCATGGACAGGCAGAAAAACCAGGCGCGCGCCGCCGGCAAGTTCAAGATGGACCGCGCGCTGGACTACAGCGGCGAGATCAACGGCTTCACCGGTTACGAGATCCTCGAAGAACCCGCCAAAGTGGTGGCGCTGTATGCCGACGGCGTGGCCGTGCCGGCGCTCAGTTCAGGCCAGGCCGGCGTGGTGGTACTGAACAGCACACCGTTTTATGCCGAGAGTGGCGGCCAGGTCGGCGACCAGGGCACGCTGAGTGCTGAAGGCGTCTTGTTCGGCGTCGAGGACACGCAGAAGATCAAGGCCGGTGTGTTCGGCCACCATGGCCTGCTCAGCGAGGGCACGCTGAAGGTCGGTGACGCGGTGCTGGCGCGGGTGGACACGGCGCGACGCGCCGCCACCGTGCGCAACCACAGCGCGACCCATTTGATGCACAAGGCCTTGCGCGAGGTGCTGGGCGACCATGTGCAGCAAAAGGGCAGCCTGGTCAACGCCGAGCGCACGCGTTTCGACTTTGCCCACAACGCGCCGGTGACCGACGAGCAGATCCGCGAGATCGAGGCACGCGTCAACACCGAGATTCTGGCCAACGAGCCGACCGACGCCAGCGTGATGGACATGGAAGCCGCGCAGAAAACCGGCGCCATGATGCTGTTCGGTGAAAAATACGGCGACGAGGTGCGCGTGCTCAGCATTGGTTCGAGCAAGGAGCTGTGCGGCGGTACCCATGTGGGCCGCACCGGCGACATCGGCCTGTTCAAGATCGTGGCCGAAGCCGGCGTGGCTTCCGGCGTGCGCCGCATCGAGGCCGTGACCGGCGCGAACGCGCTGGCTTACCTGCAATCGCTGGAATCCAGCATGCAGGCAGCCGCCGCTTCGCTCAAGGCCAGCCCGACCGAGCTGCAGAACCGCATCGGCCAGGTGCTGGACCAGGTCCGTTCGCTCGAAAAGGAAATCGCCGCGCTTAAAGGCAAGCTGGCTTCGTCGCAGGGCGACGAGCTGATGGCCCAGGCCGTCGATATCAAGGGCCTCAAAGTGCTGGCCGCAAAACTCGAAGGCGCCGATGCCAAGACCCTGCGCGACACCATGGACAAGCTCAAGGACAAGCTGAAGACGGCGGTGATCGTGCTGGCCGCCGTCGATGGCGACAAGGTGCAGATTGCCGCCGGCGTGACCGCCGACAGCGTGGGCAAGGTCAAGGCTGGCGAGCTCGTCAACTTTGTGGCCCAGCAGGTCGGCGGCAAGGGCGGCGGCAAGGCCGACATGGCCATGGCCGGTGGTACAGACGCTTCCCAACTGCCGGCCGCGTTGAAGTCGGTTCAGGCCTGGGTCGCCGAGCGCGCCTGAGGCGCAGAGCGCGCACAACAAAAAAAGGACGGCCACGCCGTCCTTTTTTATGTCTGTCGCAGACCTCAGGCGAGTTCTGCGATGAGCTCGATTTCGACGCAGGCGCCCATGGGAATCTGCGCCACGCCGAAAGCGCTGCGCGCATGCGCGCCGGCCGCGCCGAACACCTCGCCGAACAGTTCGCTGGCGCCGTTGGTGACCAAATGCTGCTCGGTGAAGTCACCGGTCGAGTTGACCAGGCTCATCAGCTTGACGATGCGCTTGACCTTGCCGAGGTCACCGACCGCCGCATGCAGCGTGCCCATCAGGTCGATCGCGATGGCGCGCGCGGCCGCCTTGCCTTCATCGGTCGTCATGTTTTTGCCGAGCTGGCCGACCCAGGGCTTGCCGTCTTTTTTGGCGATGTGTCCGCTCAGGAACACCAGCTTGCCGGTCTGGACAAAGGGAACATAGGCTGCAGCCGGAATGGCCACGGGCGGCAGCGTGATGCCCAGCGCCTTGAGCTTGTCGTAAATCGGGGTGGCGGTCATGGTGTTCTCCTGAAGCGGCGTTTAGGCGCCGGTTGATGATGAAATAGGCCTCCAGCCCATACCGGGAAAGGGCGAGTAGCTATAAAAAGAGTAGCGTTTGCAGGCCGGGCTGGGAATGAATTCTAGTCCGGCTCAGGCAGCGGCGTGACCGTGACGGCCACGTCCAGCACATGGCGGGCGCCGCCGCGGATCACGCCGCGCATCGGCGACACATCGAGAAAGTCGCGGCCTGTCGCCAGCGTCACATAGTCTTCGCCGGGGGCGCGGTTGTTGGTCGGGTCGAAGTCCAGCCAGACCCCGGCGTTTTGCCCCGCCGCGAGCCGCATGCCGCTCGCGTCGCTGGCCAGCGGGCAGTAGACCGAGGCCCAGGCGTGCGAGGCGTCGCTGCCGATCAGGCGCGGCTGGCCGGGCGCCGGGTTGGTCAGCAGGTAGCCGCTGACATAACGCGCCGGCACCCCCATGGAGCGGCAGCAGGCGACCATGATGTGGGCAAAGTCCTGGCACACGCCCTTGCGCAGTTGCAGCGCTTCGAGCGCCGGGGTGCCGACCTCGGTGCTGTCGCTGTCGTAAGCCATCTCGGTGTGGATGCGCGCCATCAGGTGCTGCGCAGCTTCGGGCAGGGGCCGGCCGGGCGCAAAGCTGGGCCGGGCAAATTCCGCGAAGGCCTCGTCGCGCGGTACGTAGGGCGAGGCAAAAACAAACTCGCAGGCGCTGTCGTAGGCGCCGCCGGCCTGGTAGCGGAACTGTTCGCGCACCTGCTCCCACGCCAGCCCGGCCGATGCTTGGCTGGCCTGCGCAACCGCCAGCGTGGAGACCACGCTTTCGGCCACCACGCTCAGTTCTTCATGGGGCGTATGCAGTGAAAAGAAGGTACGGGTGTTGCCGTACACATCGGGCAACTCGTGCATTTGCGCGGGCTGCGGGCTGATCGTCAGCTGGTGGCTCAGCAGTTGCTGCCCGGCGTGGCTGGCCGGCTTGAGGTGCAGCACATGGTGCGCGCTTTCCACC
>JAZKGR010000158.1:0-2365 GCA_040385775.1 Pseudomonadota bacterium | reverse complement strand
CCCGTGCTGGCGGCCAACAGCTTCATCTTTGCCGCCGGCCTGGCCGGGCTGGCCATGGCGCAGGGACCGCTCGGCATGATGATCGCCTGGGCCGTGCTCGGTATCGCCATGGCTGCAGGCCTGTACGAAGCCGCCTTCGCCGCGCTGGTGCACCTCTATGGCAAGGACGCGCGCGGCGCCATCACCGGCATCACCTTGTTCGCGGGTTTTGCCAGCACCGTGGGCTGGCCGCTGTCGGCCTGGCTGGAACTCGAATGGGGCTGGCGCGCGGCATGTTGGGTCTGGGCTGGTTTGCACCTGGTGGTGGCGCTACCGTTGAACCTGCTGCTCCCCGCATCGCCCGTCGCTCAATCCATACAGGCTGCGCCCGCTGCAGCGCCGGCCATGGACACCGCCCCCGCAGCGGCCAGCACGCAGAACACCACCCGCACCGCCATGCTGCTGGCTTTTGTGTTTGCCGTGACCTGGTTCATCAGCACCGCGATGGCGGCGCATCTGCCGCGGCTGCTGCAGATTCAGGGTGTGCCGCTGGCCACCGCGCTGATCTTCGCCGGCCTGGTCGGCCCGGCGCAGGTCGCCGGGCGCCTGCTCGAGTACGGGCTGCTGCGCAATGTGCATCCGCTGATCTCGGCGCGTGTGGCCGGCGCCATGCACACGCTGGGCGCCATGGTGTTTCTGGCAGTCGGCGTGCCGGCCGGCGCAGTGTTCACCGTGCTGCACGGCGCCGGCAACGGCGTGCTGACGATTGCCAAGGGCACCTTGCCGCTGGTGCTGTTCGGCGTGAAGGACTATGGCGCGCGCCAGGGCCTGCTGATGGTGCCGGCCCGTTTTGCGCAGGCGCTGTCACCCTGGCTGTTCGGTCTGGCGCTGGACCGCTTCGGCGCCGGTGCCCTGTGGTTTTCAGCGGCGCTGGGCGCGCTGGCGTTTGCGGCGCTGATGGCGCTGCGTGACAGGGCTGCCCCGCGTTTCTGAGCGGATCAGCCCAGCCACTTCTGCAAAAACTGCGCATTGCCCAGCGCCGGATCCAGCTGGTAGCCGGCAAACCCCACTCGTTCATACAGCTTGATGGCCGGCGCATTGCCCTGCAGAACTTCCAGCGTGAGCTTGCAGGCGCCGCGTTCACGCGCGATGGCCTCGACCTCGGCCAGCATCAGCTCGCCAACGCGGCGGCCGCGGTGGCTGGCCAGCACCACCACGTCATGCACATTGACCAGAGGCCGGCAGGCAAAAGTGGAAAAACCCTCGATGCCGTTGACCAGCCCGACCGGCTGCGCACCGTCGAAGGCCAGCACGCTGAAGGCCTGCGGCCGCGCGGCCAGTTCCTGCACCAGATGGGTTTTGGCAAAGTCGCTGAGCGGCTGGCCGCCGCCGGCCGGGTCACGGGCATAGGCGTCGAGCAAATAAACGAGCGCTTCGGCGTGGCTGCGCAGGTGGTAGTCGGCGCGGCAGATGTGCGGCGCGGGCGCAGCGGGCTGGGTCACGGTGGCTCCGTCAGGGTGAAAAAGGAAGTGGCGATTTTACGGGCGGCCTCTTCGTCCTGCCGTGACTTGTGCATCAAATCGGCACACAGCCACCGGCTGGCGGTGGCAGGTAGCTATCAACTTCATAGCAAACTGTGGCTAGGCGCTGTGGCTGCATCACCCGTCCGTCCTACAGCCGCCTCTTTACCGCAGGTTTACCCTGCTCTGTCGGGCGCTACACCTGCCCCTGAAAGCTTGCAGTGATAATTCCTGAGACGATGGCGAAGCTGCGAGCGGCTGGCACCTGCCGCGCCGGGCATCCCCATCCACAACAAAAAATGCTGTTGAACAGCGGCAACAAGGACAGCTGATGGATCCAGAATTTGATGCACCGGCCACCGGCCCGGTCACCCCTCCCCGCAAACGCCTGAGCCGCCGCGCGACCCTGATAGGCAGCCTGATCGCCTTGCTGGCCCTGGGCGGCATGGGCTGGCTGGCCTGGCATTTCACCCGGCCCGCCACCGAAGCCAGCGCCGGACCGGGCGCTGGCGGACGCCGCGCACCGGCCACCACGGTAGGCGTCGCCACCGCCGAGCAGGCCAACATTCCCATCGTGCTGGACGCACTGGGAACGGTGACGCCACAGGCCAGCGTGCGGGTGCGCCCGCAGGTCAGCGGTGTGATGCAAAAAGTGCTGTTCAAGGAAGGCCAGATGGTCAAGGCCGGCGAGTTGCTGGCCACCATCGACCCGCGCCAGTTCGAGCTGGCCCTGCAACAGGCGGCCGGCCAGCGCCAGCGCGACGAGGCGCAGCTCGACAGCGCGCGCGTGACCTTGCAGCGCTTCCAGACCCTGCTGGGCCAGGACTCGATTGCGCGCCAGGAGGTCGATTCCCAGGCCGCGCTGG
>JAZKGR010000157.1:0-4757 GCA_040385775.1 Pseudomonadota bacterium | reverse complement strand
GGCGTCAGCACCGGCAGCTTGCGCGCGCCGTTGTAGCTGGGCAGCACCACCACCGCCCGGTCGCTGGCCGGGAAGCGCTGCATACGCTGGTAGGTGGCGTCCAGGAAGCCGGCCATCTCTTCCGGTGTTTCACCCTTGATGCGCATCGCCAGGCAGAAGCCGCCTATCTCCAGGTCGGTCACCGTGCCGTCAAGCACCTGGCCGAACAGGTCGGTTGCCTGTTCACGCGTGATCGGCTTGGCGCCGTCCTTGCCGCGGCCTATGACCTTGATGTACTGAGCGATGGACATGCGTGATTGTCGGCGAAGGCAGATAACTTTCCGTTATGAGCTTAAGCCGGTGTTTTTATGCCAGCACCTTGATCGGGATCACGCGGCCGGCGTTTGCGCCTGATGCTGGCGGCCCGGCCTGCGCGGAAGTCCGGATCATGCGTTTGATCTCTGGCACGCAGGAGCCGCAATTGGTGCCGCATTTGAGCTTGTCCTGCAGCATCGCCAGGCGGTCGTCGTCGCTGGCCAAGTAGCCCGCGCCACCGGTCGCGTGGGTGATGTCGCTCAGGCAGGTACTGATTTCGGCGTCACTGACGCTGAAGCAGCTGCATACCGGTTTGCCGCGCGACTGCAAGGCCACCGGCGCTTTGGCGCCGGGCAGCAGCAGCAGCCGGCCGTAAGTTTGCGCCGGCAGTTCGTCCTGCAGCAGGGTCTTGATCCAGGCTTGGGCGCTGATGTCGCCGGCGAGCACGAAGCCGGCAAGTTCCGCTTGCTCGCCTTTGCGCACCAGCCGCGCCGTGCGGTGCTGGCCCTTTTTTTTGTCCGCATAACGCAGCGTATCGGCGCCGTCCAGGCCGAGGATGTTTTCGATCTGCGCCAGCAGGCGCTCAGGCGGTGCTTCAAAAGCCGCCGCACGAAACAACACGCCGGTGCGCTGGCGGCCGGCCTCGCCCAGCGGCACCTCGTTGGAAAACGGCACGCAACTGCTGAAGGCAAAACCCGCCATCAACGGCTTGAGCTGTTCACGCGCCGCCAGCACCTGCTCATCCGGCAGCCAGGCCATGGCCAGCAAGGACCACGGCAATTCAGCCTTGAGAATTTTTACCGCCGCATGTTTGAGCTCGGGCTGTTTGGAACTGGGGCAATACGCCGAAGTGGTCAGCGCGTTGACGCCGGCCAGCCGCTCACCGCTGCTCGACAAGCCGCTCAGGTACTCCTCGCCCCAGTGCATGGCCATGAAGGCTTGGCTCACCGCCACCTCGGGTGAGGACTGCAAGGGCACCACGATGGAGCCGCGTTTGGAGGTCACGTGCACCAGGTCGCCGTCTTTGAGCAGGCGCCGCGCCATGTCCTGCGCATTCATCTGGATGGTCGGCTCGGCCACATGGCCGAAGAGCCGTCCCAGCGTGCCGGTGCGGCTCATGCCGTGCCACTGGTCGCGCAGCCGGCCCGTGGTCAGCGAGAAGGGGTAACGCGATTCGCGCGGCTCGGCCACGGGTTTGTAGACGGTGTTGACAAAACGCGCCTTGCCGTCTTCGGTCGGAAAGATGCCGTCCTCGTAGAGCCGGACCTTGCCGGTGACTTCACCTTCCTTGAGTGGCCACTGCTGCGGCGCGGCCTCCAGCATGGCGTAGCTCATGCCGGTGATGTCGAGGTCGCGCCCGCGTGTCGATTCGCGGTGTTCGTTCCAGATGCTTTCGACGGCCGCGGCTTCATCGCTGGCGGACCAGGGGAACAAGGTGCTGATTTTCTGCACCGGCAATAATTTTTCGAGTCGCTGCGCAAAAGCCACGGCAATCGACCAGTCATGTCGGGTTTCAGCAGGTGCCGACACGGCTGGCCGCACGCGGCTGATGCGGCGCTCGCTGTTGGTCACAGTACCGGTTTTTTCACCCCAGGTGGTGGCCGGCAACAGCAGGTCGGCGTAGTCGCAGGTGGAGGGGGTGGCAAAAGCTTCCTGCACCACGACGAGTTCGGCGCGCTCGAGCGCGCGGCGCACCGTGGCCTGGTCCGGCATCGACTGGGCCGGATTCGTGCAGGCGATCCACAAGGCCTTGATCTCGCCGTCGGCCGCTGCCTGGAACATCTCGACAGCGGTTTTGCCTGGCTTGTCCGGAACCGAGGGCACGCCCCACAAGGCGGCGACTTCGGCGCGGTGCTGCGGGTTCGCCAGGTCGCGGTGCGCGCTCAGCAGATTCGCCAGGCCACCGACCTCACGTCCGCCCATGGCATTGGGCTGGCCGGTCAGCGAAAACGGCCCCGCGCCGGGCTTGCCAATTTGCGCGCTGGCCAAATGCAGATTGATCAGCGCGGCATTCTTGGCGGTGCCGCTGCTCGACTGGTTCAAGCCCTGGCAGTACAGGCTCAGCGTCGCCGCCGAGGTGGCGAACATTTTCGCGGCCGTGAACAGGTCTTCCTTTTTGATGCCGCAGGTGTCTGCCACGATGTCGGGCGTGTAGTCGCGCACCGTGGTTTTCAGGACGTCAAAACCGTTGGTGTGTTCTGCGATGTAGGCCGCCTGGGTCCAGCCTTCCCACAGCATGATGTGCAACATGCCGTTGAACAGCGACACATCGGTGCCGGGCTGGATCGGCAGGTACAGGTCCGCAATGCCTGCGGTGTCGGTGCGGCGCGGGTCGCAGAAGATGATCTTCATGGCCGGGTTGGCGGCCTTGGCGTCTTCTATGCGGCGAAACAGGATGGGATGGGCGTAGGCGGTGTTGCTGCCGACGATGAAGATGCACTGCGCATGGTTGACGTCGTCATAACAGCTGGGCGGCGCGTCGGCGCCCAGGGTCTGCTTGTAGCCCGCCACCGCGCTGCTCATGCACAGGCGCGAATTGGTGTCGACGTTGTTGGTGCCGATCAGGCCCTTGGCGAGTTTGTTGAAGACGTAGTAGTCCTCGGTCAGCAACTGGCCGGAGATGTAGAAGCCGACCGCGTCCGGCCCGTGCTCGCGGATGATGCGGGCAAAACCTTCGCTCGCCACATCGAGCGCGTTGTCCCAGCTGATGCGCTGCGGCGTGCCGCCGCGCTGCGCGCGCTGCATCGGGTGCAGCAGCCGGGTCTGGCGGGTCACGGCGTGGGACGCCGTCATGTGCAGTGTCGAGCCCTTGGTGCACAGCCGCCCGAAGTTGGCCGGATGGTCCGGGTCGCCGCGCACGCCCGTGATCTCGTCGCCGCTTGACTCGATGATCACGCCACACCCCACCCCACAGTAGGGACAGGTGGATTTGGTTTCGCGAGTCATTACGCCGTGTGCGGTGCCTGCACGTCGAAAGTCTGGTCGCCCAGCGCACCGGTGGAGGCGCAGGGGCCGGCACGCGGCGGGGCCAGGTCGAGGGCCAGCGTGGCGAGTTCGACCGTGTCCAGCAGCACCTGGCCGCCCTCGACCTTGCAGGCGAACTTCGGTGTGCAGCCTTCGTCCGCGCCCTGGGCGCAGCCGTCGGCAAGGGCGATGGTCCAGTTGTGCAGCGGGCAGGCCACGCTGCTGCCGAACACAATGCCCTGGCTCAGCGGGCCGCCCTTGTGCGGACAGCGGTCCAGCAGCGCAAACACCTGGTCGTCGGCATTGCGGAACACCGCCACGGCGATGCCGCGCTCCCGGGCCACCCGCCGCGCGCCCAGCACCGGAATGTCGGTGACCAGGCAGATTTTTTTCCATTCGCTCATGATCGATATCCCTGTTTCAGCCGAGTACACGGGCGTACATGCCGGTGACCCGGTCCATCACCTGGAGCAGGTTTTCACTGCTGACAAAAACATCGTTGGCGGCCTTAGGGCCGCTGACCCGGGCCTTCAGCGCGTTGTCGAAGAACATCCACTGGTTGTCGGCCAGCGCCAGTTCCTGCCGGATGTCGGATGTTGCTTCCGGTGCGTTGCGCAGCAACTCCAGCGCCGGCACAAATTCCTCGCGGGCCTTGCCGATTTCACGCAGGCTGAGGGCGCTGTCCACGTTCCAGTGGCTGGCCAGGTAAAACTGCGCCATGCGCTGAGACAACATGCGCTGACGGCCGGCGACGTTGACCAGTTTCGCGCCGGGTTTGCCTGCCTGCTGCTCGAACAGCCCTGTGCCCTTGTGCGCCAGGGCCAGCACCTTGCCGGCCTGATCCAGCACCGCCTTGGCCCGGTCCTGCGAGGGCAGGGCGCCGACGAGAAGGCTTTTGTAGTCCGACCAGGCAGACTCCAGCAGCACATAGGTGTCGCGGGTTTCACCGGCCGGCGCAAAGGTCTTGAGTTCGACCTGCTGGCGGTCGAACAGGGCCATGGACTGGTCGAGCACGCGGCGTGCCGACTCGGCCTGGATGCCTTGGCCCATGCCGAACCAGGCCTTGGCCATGCGCTGCGACAACATGCGCTGGCGCCCGGCTTTGTTGATGGCGTCGCCGAGTCCGGCGACCTGGGCGTGTGCCGGCAGCAAGGCGGCCACAGCGAAGCCGCAGAAAACGCGGCGCTGGAGAGGATAAGTCATCGGTGTGTTCATTCTGAAAGGTGTGGGGCTCAGGCGGAAAGCGCGGAAAACTGCCGCGTGTCGACGGCGGCTTCTTTGAGTTCAAACCACGGATCGGGCTCGCCGTCGAGCGCAAACTGCAGCCGTTCCCAGAGCGCCTTGCGGCCTTCGTGGTCTTCGAGGATTTTTTTCTTCACATAGTCCAGGCCCACGCGGTTGACGTAGTGCACCGTGCGCTCCAGGTACCAGCCCTCCTGACGGTACAGCTCGCAGAAGGCGCCGGTGTATTCCAGCACCTCGGCGGCGGTTTTCAGCTT
>JAZKGR010000156.1:0-1957 GCA_040385775.1 Pseudomonadota bacterium | reverse complement strand
TGCACGTCGAGGTAGGTCACTTCAAAACCCTGGCGCTCCAGCTCGCGGCAGGTGTCAAGCACCGCCTTGTGCTCAGTCTTGACCGTGATCAGGTGCTTGCCGCGCGTCTTGTAAAACTGCGCCGCGCCCTTGATGGCCAGGTTGTTGGACTCGGTCGCACCGCTGGTCCAGACAATCTCGCGCGGGTCGGCGCCAATCAGTTCCGCCACCTGCTCACGCGCTTTTTCAACGGCGGCTTCAGCTTCCCATCCCCAGGCGTGGCTGCGCGAAGCCGGGTTGCCGAAATGCTCGCGCAACCAGGGAATCATGGCATCCACCACCCGCGGGTCGCACGGGTTCGTGGCGCTGTAGTCCATGTAAATGGGGAAGTGAGGGGTTTCCATGTGGCTAGCTTTTTATCTCATGGCTGGCGTGCAGCATCAAAAAAAGTCGGCAGTCTGCCGCCGGTTTGACCGGCAGCGACCGGCCGGGATCAGGACTTGGAGAACGCGTTGCCGAGGGCAAACACCGAATTCGGCGCATTGACCCGCATCGGCTTGGCCACCGGCGAGGTGAAGATGGCTTTCTTCACCATGGGGGTGTTTTCCACCACCACGCCTTTGGCCAACTGATCGTCCACCAGCTTCTGCAGGGACACGGAGTCCAGAAATTCCACCATGCGGCTGTTCAGCGAAGCCCACAACTCGTGCGTCATGCAGCGGCCACCGTCACCGAGGCAGTTTTCCTTGCCGCCGCACTGGGTCGAGTCAATCGGCTCGTCCACCGACACGATGATGTCGGCAACGGTGATCTCGGCAGCCTTGCGGCCCAGCGTATAACCGCCGCCGGGGCCACGGGTGGATTCCACCAGTTCATGACGGCGCAGCTTGCCGAACAATTGCTCGAGGTAAGACAGCGAAATCTGCTGGCGCTGGCTGATCGCAGCCAGGGTAACGGGGCCGTTGTTCTGGCGCAGGGCCAGGTCAATCATTGCTGTGACCGCGAAGCGGCCTTTGGTCGTGAGGCGCATTTTCAAGCTCCTTAAAAAGTTGGCTTGACTGTCGTTTGGCTCACCTTGCAAGGCTTGTGACCGCGCAAGGAACTCTTCTCCACCCACCCCGGCCAAATAGCCTTTTCAGCTCGGGGCTCTGTTGTTTTGTTTGTTGTTGACTGTTTTCGTCAAGTATACCACAGGGACGCTCCTTGAGAGGTCTTCCCGGCCCGCTACAAGCCGGTAAGCCCCTCTGAAACGTCACCTGCCCCGCTTTTTGGAGTCCGGTTCTGTCCGGCAGTTCCCGAGAACCGTGAAAGGTTATTCAGGCAGCGCCTGATCCTGTTGCCGGGAACGGCAGGATGTTGTCGGCGCCCGGTGCGCCAAAGGCCTGCGCCTTGAGCGCATGCAGCTGGTCGCGGACCTTGGCTGCCTTCTCGAACTCCAGGTTTTTGGCATGTTCGATCATCAATTTTTCCAGGCGCTTGATCTCGCGGGCGATGTCTTTTTCGCTCATATCCTCGACCAGCGCCTTCTGCATCTCCAGCTTTTCGGCTTCCTTGCCGGATTTTTCGCTGTAAACGCCGTCAATCAGGTCCTTGATGCGCTTGACGATGCTGCGGGGCGTGATGCCATGTTCGAGGTTGAAGGCGATCTGCTTGTTGCGCCGCCGCTCAGTCTCGTCCATCGCTTTTTTCATCGAGTCGGTGATCCGGTCGGCGTACAGAATAGCCCGGCCGTTCAGGTTGCGGGCGGCCCGGCCTATGGTCTGGATCAGGCTGCGTTCGGCGCGCAAAAAGCCTTCCTTGTCGGCGTCCAGGATGGCCACCAGGCTGACCTCGGGAATGTCCAGGCCTTCGCGCAGCAAATTGATACCGACCAGCACGTCAAAAGCGCCCAGACGCAGGTCGCGCAGGATTTCCACCCGTTCGACCGTGTCCACGTCGCTGTGCAGGTAACGCACCTTGACGCCGTTGTCGGTCAGGT
>JAZKGR010000155.1:0-3752 GCA_040385775.1 Pseudomonadota bacterium | reverse complement strand
CGTCCTTGACGTTGTAGGTCAGCTGGCAGCCGACGCCGCAATACGGGCAGACCGATGCGACCTGTTTGTCAGGCACCGTGAGTGCGGCTTCACGGGCCGGCATCAGCGCGCCCGTGGGGCAGGCCTGCACACATTCACCGCAGGCCACGCAGGTGGACGCGCCCATGGCGTCGTCCATGTCGAACACGATCTTGGCCTGGTCACCGCGGAAGGCCAGGCCGATCACGTCGTTGACCTGTTCGTCGCGGCAGGCGCGCAGGCAGCGCGTGCACTGGATGCAGGCGTCGAGGTTGACGGCAATGGCGGGATGCGACAGGTCCTGGCGCACCTGCTGGCGTGCTTCAAAACGCGGCTTGCCGACGCCGATTTTTGCGGCCCACTGGTCCACCTCGTTGTTGCGCGTGTAGTCCTTCTCGGGCATGTCGGACAGCAGCAGCTCGAGCACCAGCTTTTGCGAAGCGACGGCGCGCTCGCTGTCGGTGACGACCTTCATGCCGGCGGCGGGTGCGCGGCAGCAGGAGGGCGCCAGCACACGTTCGCCATTGATCTCGACCATGCAGGAGCGGCAGTTGCCGACGGCTTCCAGGCCTTCCTTGAAACACAGGTGGGGAATCTCCACCCCTTCGCGCTTGGCGACCTGCAGCAGGGTTTCCGTCGCGCGGCCCTGGACTTCGCGGCCGTTGAGGCTGAAGCTCACCATCGGGGCGTCGAGCTCGGCGAGTTCTTGTCTTGTAATTGCATTCATGGTGTTGCCTTTGTCTTGGGGGCAGATCGTTCAGGCGAGCTCGTGGGCGAAGTACTTGACGACGCAATCCATGGGATTCGGCGCTGCCTGACCCAGGCCGCAGATCGACGCGTCGCGCATCACCAGCGACAGGTCGGCCAGCAGGGCCAGGTCCCATTTGGGTTGTTCCATCAGGTGCGCGGCTTTTGCCGTGCCGACGCGGCAGGGCGTGCACTGGCCGCAGGATTCGTGGTGAAAGAAACGCATCATGTTGCGCGCCGCATCGGTGGCCGTGTCCTGGTCGGACAGGATCATCACCGCTGCGGATCCGATAAAGCAGCCGTAGGGTTGCAGCGTGTCGAAGTCCAGCGGGATGGCGTTCATGCTGGCCGGCAGGATGCCGCCTGAGGCGCCGCCGGGCAGGTAGGCGTAAAAAGTCTGGCCATCCAGCATGCCGCCGCAATACTCGTCAATCAGCTCCTGGATGGTGATGCCGGCGGGGGCCAGCTTCACGCCGGGCTCTTTCACGCGGCCGGACACCGAGAACGAACGCAGGCCCTTGCGGCCGTTGCGGCCGTGCGAGGCAAACCATTCGCCGCCTTTTTCCAGGATGTCGCGCACCCAGTACAGGGTTTCGAAGTTGTGCTCCAGCGTCGGGCGGCCGAACAGGCCGACCTGGGCCACATAGGGCGGGCGCAGGCGCGGCATGCCGCGTTTGCCTTCGATGGACTCGATCATGGCCGACTCTTCGCCACAGATGTAGGCGCCGGCGCCGCGCCGCAGGTCGACCGCCGGCATGCCGGCCATCAGCGGTGATGCCCGCAGCTTGTCCAGCTCGGCTTCCAGCATGACGCGGCAGCCGTGGTATTCGTCGCGCAGGTAGACATAAATTTTTTCGATGCCGACCGCCCAGGCGGCAATCAGCATGCCTTCAAGGAAACGGTGCGGGTCGCGCTCCAGGTAGACGCGGTCCTTGAAGGTACCGGGCTCGCCCTCGTCGATGTTGACGGCCATCAGGCGCGGACCCTGTTCGGCTTTGACAATGCGCCATTTGCGGCCCGAGGGAAAACCGGCGCCACCTAGGCCGCGCAGGCCGGAGTCTTCCATGGTCTTGATAACGGCCTCGACATCCTGCTTGCCGGAGACACACTGCTGGAGCAGGGCGTAACCGCCGGCAGCCTGGTAGGCAGCGAAGTCCACAAAGCCCTCGGGCACATGTGTGGTCGCGCCAGCGGCGACGGTGGCCATCACGGCTTCGCAGCTGGCGTTCGGAACCGGATTTTGCCCGACCACAACCGCCGGGGCCTGCTCGCAGCGCCCGATGCAAGGAGCGGCAATGACGCGGATCTCCCGGCCCAGCAGTCCGGGCAGTTTGGCCAGCAAGTCCTGGGCACCGGCCATCTCGCAGGCCAGGCCATCACAGACCCGCACCGTGAGCGGCGCTGGCGCGGCCTCGCCTTCCTTGACCACATCGAAGTGGTGGTAGAAGGTCGCGACCTCGTAGACCTCGGTCTGCGCCAGGCGCATTTCCTGAGCCAGCGCGGCGAGGTGGGCGGCGGACAGGTGGCCGAAGTGGTCCTGCAGCTTGTGCAGGTGCTCGATCAGCAGGTCGGCCTGGCGCGACTCGGAGCCCAGCAGTTGCTGTACATCGGCCAGCGCCGCCGGATCGACGCGGCGGCCCTTGGGCGCCTGGCGTTTTCTCTGTTTGGAGGAGGCCTCCAGGACGGCGATGGGGATGACGGGATAGTTCATGGGGGCTGTTGATTTTTCTGAATGGTGCGGGCTGGCCGCTAGATGACGTGTTCGGTGCGTAACTCGGCGATGTATTCGGCGCTGTAGCCGAGCTGCGTCAGCACCTCATCCGTGTGTTCACCGAGCAGGGGCGAACGCGTGACTTCGGTGGCGCTGTCGGACAGCTTGATCGGGTTGCCCACGGTCAGGTACTTGCCGCGCGTGGGGTGGTCCACCTCGACGATGGTGCCGCTGGCCCGCAACGCCGGCTCCTCGGCAATTTCCTTCATCGACAGGATGGGACCGCAAGGGATGTCGTATTTGTTCAGGATGTCCATGGCCTCGAACTTGGTCTTGGTCATGGTCCACTGCTCAATGCGCGCGAAGATGGGCTTCAAATGCAGCAGGCGGGCTGCGGCGGTGGCATAGGCCTCGTCGGTGATCCAGCCTTCCTCGCCGATCACCTTGCAGACGGCCGGCCAGACACCGCCCTGGGTGATGAAGTAGATGTAGGCATTGGGGTCTGTTTCCCAGCCCTTGCACTTGAGGATGGAGCCCGGTTGGCCGCCGCCGGAGGCATTGCCGGCGCGCGGCACGGCCGCGCCGAACTTGCCGTCCGGGTATTGCGGGTACTCATGCATGGTGCCCGTGCGCTCCAGGCGCTGCTGGTCGCGCAGCTTGACCCGGCACAGGTTCAGCACGGCGTCCTGCATCGGGGCCAGCACCTTCTGGCCACGGCCGGTGGTGTTGCGCTGGAAAAGCGCAGCCATGATGCCAAGTGCCAAATGCAGGCCGGTGCCGCTGTCGCCGATCTGGGCGCCGGTCACCATGGGTGGGCCGTCGTCGAAGCCGGTGGTGGATGCCGAGCCGCCGGCACATTGCGCGACGTTTTCGTACACCTTGCAGTCTTCATAAGGGCCGGGGCCGAAACCCTTGACCGAAGCCACGATCATGCGCGGATTGAGCGCCTGGATGTGCTCCCAGGTGATGCCCATGCGGTCCAGTGCCCCCGGTGCGAAGTTCTCCACCAGCACATCGCAGGTCTTGATGAGCTCGTCGAGCACCTGTTTGCCCTTGGCGTTTTTGGTGTTCAGCGTGATCGAGCGCTTGTTGTGGTTCAGCATCGTGAAGTACAGGCTGTCCACACCGGGAATGTCGGCCAGTTGCCCGCGTGTGGCATCGCCCTCCCCGGCGCGCTCCACCTTGATGACATCCGCGCCAAACCAGGCCAGCAACTGCGTACAGGTCGGGCCCGACTGGACATGGGTGAAATCGAGGATGCGGACACCGTCTAATG
>JAZKGR010000154.1:0-3188 GCA_040385775.1 Pseudomonadota bacterium | reverse complement strand
CTTCCATTTCATGCGGGTATTGCGGGTACTCTTCCAGGTAGCCCAGGTTGTCCAGGCGCAACTGGTCGCGCATTTTGACGCGGCACAGGTTGAGCACACTGTCCTGCATGGACACGGCGACCTTCTGGCCCTTGCCGGTCTGCTGGCGGCCGATGTAGGCCGTCAGGATACCGATGGCCAGGTGCATGCCGGTATTGCTGTCGCCCAAAGCGGCAGACGAAATGGTGGGACCTGAGTTCTCGCCCTTCCAGTAGCCGGTGGTGGATGCTGCGCCACCTGCGCACTGGGCCACGTTTTCGTAAACCTTGAGGTCTTCGTAGTGGTGGCCGTCAGAGAAACCCTTGACGGATGCCAGAATCATTTTCGGGTTGAGTTCCTGGATACGTTCCCAGGTGAATCCCATGCGGTCGAGCGCACCGGGGCCGAAATTTTCGACCATCACATCGGATTCCTTGATGAGCCTCTCCAGCACTTCCTTGCCTTCAGGCTTTTTGGTGTCCAGCGTCAGGCCACGCTTGTTGCTGTTGAGCATGGTGAAGTACAGCGCGTCAGCGCCTTCGATGTCGCGCAACTGGCTGCGGGTAACGTCGCCAGAGCCAGGACGCTCGACCTTGATCACGTCAGCGCCGAACCAGGCCAGCATCTGCGTACATGCCGGACCGGCTTGCACGTGGGTGAAGTCGATGATTTTGATGCCTGCGAGGGGTTTGTTGCTCATTTGATTTCTCCTAAAGGTGACTCGGGTTACTTCTTCTTGGCGCTTTGCGGGTTCAGGCTGGTGATCCGGCCACTTTCCGTTCCCGCGGTTTCGTCAATGATGGCATTGATCAGGGTCGGTTTGCGCGACTTGATGGCTTCTTCCATGGCGCTACGCAATTCGGCCGGGGTGGTGGCCTGCACGCCGACGCCACCGAAAGCTTCCATCATCATGTCATAGCGTGCGCCCTTGACGAACACCAGGGGCGACGGATCCTTGCCGCCGGTTACATTCACTTCATCGCCGCGGTAAACGCCGTTGTTGTTCATGACGACGATGCAGACCGGCAGGTTGTAGCGGCAGATGGTTTCGACTTCCATGCCGGAAAAACCAAAGGCGCTGTCACCCTCGATGGCGATGACCGGCTGATCACTTTCCACGGCGGCAGCCACGGCAAAGCCCATGCCGATGCCCATGACGCCCCAGGTGCCGACGTCCAGGCGTTTGCGCGGCTTGTACATGTCGACGATGCTGCGGGTGAAGTCCAGTGCGTTGGCGCCTTCGTTGACCAGCATGGCCTCCGGGTTGGCCTTGACGATGTCGCGCACCACGTTGAGCGAGCTGTGGTAGTTCATCACAGGCGGGTTCTTTGCCAGCGTTTCTGCCATCTTTGCGACGTTCTTGTTCTTGCGGTCGGCGACGGCGCCGGTCCATTCGGCCGGGGCCTTGGCCCAGCTGGAGCCGATGCCTGCGAGCAGGGCCGAGACGCAGGAACCTATGTCGCCGACCAGCGGGGCGTCTATGGCCACATTGCTGTCAGCCTCGGTCGGGGAGATGTCGATCTGGATGAACTTCTGGCCACCAGCGTTTTTGTGGCCCTGACCGCCCCAGGTCTTGCCCTTGCCGTGCGAGAGCAGCCAGTTCAGGCGTGCGCCAACCAGCAGCACCACGTCGGCTTCCGGCAGCACAAAGGAGCGGGCAGCCGAGGCACACTGTTCATGGGTGTCGGGCAGGATGCCCTTGGCCATCGACATGGGCAGGTAGGGGATGCCGGTCTTTTCGACCAGGGCCTTGATGTCGGCGTCGGCCCGGGCGTAAGCGGCTCCCTTGCCTAGCAGGATCAGGGGCTTCTTGGCGCTCTTGAGCAGGTCCAGGGCGCGCTTGACGGCGTCCGGGGCCGGGATCTGGCGCGGGGCGGCATCGATCACCTTGATCAGTGAAGCCTTGCCGGCCGCGGCGTCCATGGCCTGGCCGAACAGCTTGGCGGGCAGATCCAGGTACACACCGCCCGGGCGGCCGGAGACGGCGGAGCGGATGGCGCGGGCGATGCCCACACCGATGTCTTCGGCATTGAGCACGCGGAAGGCGGCCTTGCACAGGGGCTTGGCGATGGACAGCTGGTCCATCTCCTCGTAGTCACCCTGTTGCAGATCGACGATCTCGCGCTCGCTGGAGCCGCTGATCAGGATCATCGGGAAGCAGTTGGTGGTGGCGTTGGCCAGCGCGGTCAAGCCGTTCAGGAAGCCGGGGGCGGACACCGTCAGGCAGATGCCGGGCTTGCCGGTCATGAAGCCAGCGGCGGCGGCGGCGTTGCCAGCGTTTTGCTCATGGCGGAACGAAATCACGCGCATGCCTTCAGCCTGCATCTTGCGGGTCAGGTCCGTGACCGGAATGCCCGGCAGCCCGTAGATCGTGGTGAGGCCGTTGAGTTTCAGGGCGTCGATGACTAGTTGAAAGCCGTCAGTCTGTTCTGTTGATTGAACGTCGTTTGTCATGATGAATGTCTCTTCGTTTGACTTCGATAAGGATGGAGCAACTTGGCTGGCAGCATCAGGTGTGCCAAAAGACCCGTTCGCAGATCAGGGTTTTCCATTGCGGAACTGACTCCCTGCTTCTTGTGCCGGACGGGTCTTTTACACCGTCGGGGTATCATAGGAATCGATTCGGTTTTCTCTATTGACCACGGTCAATTTTCGTTGCATTCGGCCCTCCCGAATACGGACGAAACCCGGATCGGCTCAACCTAAGTCGTCATGCTGTCTGTACAAAACCATCCCGATAGAAATGTCATCCGCGTCCAGCTGGGGCAAAACCTGGTTCTCAAGGGAATGACAGCAGAGCAGAGCGCTGAGCTGGAGTCACATCTGGTGATCGTCGACAGCCAGAAGGGTGACACCTTGCTGCATCAGGGTGCGCACGAAATGGAGCAATATTTCATCCTCGAAGGCATCCTGAAACGGGTGGTAACCAACCAGGAAGCCAAGGAGATGATTTTGCGTTTTGCCGACGAGCGCGACATGGAAACGAGCTACGCGGCCTGGCGTCTGGGAACACCCACGCCGTACAGCACCGTGTGCGTGACCAAAGTCCGGGTGGCCAAACTGCCGCTGGCGGACTGGGTGGCTTTCCTGGAGCGCCACTACGACATCAAGCAGTCCTTCGAGTATTACGTCATGCGCCTCATGAGCGAAATCATGGCGCACACCATCAC
>JAZKGR010000153.1:0-45769 GCA_040385775.1 Pseudomonadota bacterium | reverse complement strand
CCCAGCGGGGCGAGGGAGGGGCTAGGGGTGGGAGTGGGGAGTTGAAACTACTGCCGCAGGCAAGCCACCGAGGCAGCGTGATGCAGGCTCGCCGCAAGCACAGGCTATTTCTTCTCCGCCGCCTCCGGCAACTCGATCTTCACCTCGAGCACGTCCAGGTTGTCCTGGCGTTCGAGGTTGACCTTGATGTCGTTCGGGTTGATGTTGATGTATTTGGAGATCACCGCGATCAGGTCGCGCTGAAGGGCCGGCAGGTAGTCGGGCTGGTGGCCCTGGCGTCCGGATCGTTCGTGCGCCAAGATGATCTGCAGCCGCTCTTTGGCGACGCTGGCGGTTTTTTTCTTTTCGCCGAGCAGGAAGGAGAGAAAGGAGGCCATGGCGCTTTACTTTCCTCCGAACACACGTTTGAAGAAACCGACCTTGGGTGCGTCGATGAAACGCAGCGGCTTGTCCTCGCCGAGGAAACGCGCGATCACGTCCTTGTAGGCCTCCGACACGTCGCTGCCTTCCATGTGCACCGCGGGCACGCCCTGGTTGGAGGCCTGCAGCACCGACTCGGACTCGGGGATCACGCCGATCAGCTTGATGCGCAGGATGTCCTTGATGTCTTCGAGCGACAGCATCTGGCCCTGGTCGACACGGCTGGGGTTGTAACGCGTGATCAGCAGGTGTTCCTTGATCGGCTCGCCGCCTTCCATGCCGCGCTTGGTCTTGGAGGACAACATGCCGAGGATGCGGTCGGAGTCGCGCACCGACGACACTTCCGGGTTGGTCACCACCAGCGCTTCGTCGGCAAAATGCATGGCCATCAGCGCACCGGTCTCGATGCCGGCCGGCGAGTCGCAGACGATGTATTCGAAGTCCATCGCGGCCAGGTCGTTCAGCACCTTTTCGACGCCTTCCTTGCTCAGCGCTTCCTTGTCGCGCGTCTGCGAGGCGGCCAGCACAAACAGGTTGTCGCACTGCTTGTCCTTGATCAGCGCCTGGTTCAGGTTGGCCTCGCCCTGGATCACGTTGATCAGGTCGTACACCACGCGGCGTTCGCAGCCCATGATCAGGTCGAGGTTGCGCAGGCCCACGTCGAAGTCGATGACGGCGGTCTTGTGGCCGCGCAGGGCCAGGCCGGTGGCAAAGCTGGCGCTGGTGGTGGTTTTGCCCACACCGCCCTTGCCGGAGGTGACGACGATGATTTTTGCCATGGGGTGAAAGTCCTTGAAGATAAAAAAGGTTGCGTGTGCCCGCGCGAGCTCATGTTTTGATCGGGTGCATTTCGAGCTTGTCGCCGTCCGGTCCGGCTACCAGCCGCACCTGGGTGGGATGGCCCCAGATGTTTTTCGGCAGCGGCACGTCGCTGGTGCGGTAGATGCCGGCAATCGACAGCAGCTCGGGCTCCAGGCTTAGCGCGAAGATGCGCGCATCGGCATTCCCGCGCGCGCCGGCCATGGCCTTGCCGCGCAGCGGCGCATAGACGTGGATGTGGCCGTCGGCAATCACTTCTGCGCCGGCGTTGACCATGGCCAGCAGCACCAGGTCGCGTCCGCGCGCATACACCTGCTGGCCCGAGCGCAGCGGCTTGTCGATCACCAGTGCGCCCAGCGGCGCTGTGGCCAGCGCTGCGGCATCTGCCGGCGGCGGCGCCTGCACCTGCGTGATCTGTGGCTCCTGCGTACGGGCAGCGGTGATGCGTGCGTCGGGCGCGGGGAGCAGGCCGACGGCCAGCGCTGCGTCCATCTGCGCCGGGTTGCCGCCGCGCACGGCGATGGGCGCGACGCGGTAGCTGCACAGCAAGTTGATCAGGGCCGTGAAGTCGATGGCGTGATCGTCAGCCGCCAGCGCCGACAGCTCAAGCACCAGCGGATCGTTGTCAAAGAAATCGGGAATGTCGCCGAAACGCAGCGCCAGGTCGCGCGACAGCGCGTCGAGGTCGGGGGACTTGAGCAGCAGCGCAACCAGGGGCAGATTGGCGCTTTTGATTTCGAAGGTGGCGGGGGAGCTGGCCGGGAGGGCAACGGTCATGGAAACAGTGTCGCGTCGTCGCGGATGCTGAAGAAAAATCAGCCGCAGTAACGGGTTGAAAGGGACGCATCTTAACAGCGGCTCATCACGCCTCGGGCCGCAGTTGTGAGCGAATGAAACGCGTGCAACTGCTTTGTGAAATTGTTCTGCAGAAGGGATGGAGAGGTGCGAGCGCCTGTTTGGGTGCATGGAGACCAAGCCACGCCAAACCACCCATAAAAATGGCCACCAGCCCTTGTGCGGCGGGGGCAAGCAGCTATGAATTCAGGAGCATCAGTGAGGGCGTGGGGCGCTGGCGGCAGCGGTGTCGATATTGCGCGCCGTGCCCAGCAGCGTGGCGCACAAGGTTTCCTCGCCTTTGGCATTGACCGCGTAAACATCGGCGGCGCACACGGTGAGCAACTTGCCGGCGCTGATCACCCGGCCACGTGCGCGCAGCAGTGCGCCCTGCGCCGGCGCCACCAGCTTGAGGGTGGCGTCCACGGTGGCGTTGATCCAGCCCGGCGCGAGCAGTGAGCCGGCGGCGGCCACGGCGGCAAAGTCGGCCACGGCAAACACGGCGGTGGCCTGCAGCTGGCCGGGACGGAACGTGAAGCCTTCCTGCACCGGGATCTCGACCTCCACTTCGCCTGGCGTGATGCGCTTGAAAGACAGGCCCAGGGTGCGGGCCATGGGCATGGCCAGCACCATGCGTTCGAGCTGTTCGATATGCGAAGCGCTGGGAG
This sequence comes from Pseudomonadota bacterium, assembly GCA_040385775.1. Taxonomy (GTDB): domain Bacteria; phylum Pseudomonadota; class Gammaproteobacteria; order Burkholderiales; family Burkholderiaceae_C; genus Polaromonas. The sequence continues at coordinate 43,028 of JAZKGR010000153.1, read as the reverse complement.
TGTTGGTGTTCATGCGCTGGTTTTCCTTGCCTGGTTTGACGGGGTGGACGGGAAGGGAAAGGGGGTGGGCGCTTTCCGGCGCTTCACGCTGGGCCAGGGCGCCTTGCCGCTTTGCCGGCCCGCGAGGTCTTGCGCCTTTTTGGCTTCATGTGCGCGCTGCTGTTTGTGCATCCACGCGATGTGCGCGAGCACGGCGCGGCGCTGGTTTTTGAGCGTGGCGATTTGGGCGTCCAGTTCTGCCACGCGGTCCTGCATGGCATCGACCATCTGCGCGAATGTGAGCCGGCCCACCCGGTAAGCGGGAAGCTGTGCCGCAATGGCCTTGAGCGAAAAACCGATGCTGCGCGACATGGCGATAAAGACCACCTCGCGTCGCATCGCGTCGCTGTACTCCCGGTAGCCGCTGGCGCGGCGCGCGGGCTGTATCAGGCCCAGCTTTTCGTAGTGGCGCAAGGCATGCACGGAAACGCCGGTTAAAGCGGCCAATTCGGAGATCTGCATGGGAAGCAGGTTAGCAAGCTTCGTGCTGCACGAGGCTTGGATCCGATGGTGTGGCTGTCACCTGGGCGGCAGGTTTAACCCTCACAGACAGGTCCTACATGCAGGCGGCTTGACGACCCGCAAGCTGGGCCTCTCGAGGGGCCTATATTGGTTTCATGGGCCAGGTGTCACCGGCCCTTGCACGGCCAAGCGCCAAGTGTGGCTGCGTTGGCGCTGAAAAAGGAGTTTCATGATGTTCAAACCCTCTTCATTTGCTGCACTGCTGTCGGCCACGGCGCTGGCTGCTTTTGGGCTGGCGCAGGCGCAGCCCAGCACCATGCCTCCGAATGCCACCACGGTGCCACCCGAGATGGGCGTCAAGCCGACCTTGCCAGGCGCCAGCGCGCCGCTGCCTGCCGACTTGAAACCGCGCATGCGGCCCGAGCTGAAACCCCGCATGAAATCCGATGAGCTCAAGCCGGAGATGCGTTCTGAGCAGCGGCCTGAAATGAGCCCTGGCCTGCAGCCCAACAGCCAAAAACCGTTGCGTACCGATGCGCCCACAAAGCGTGCCAACTGATAGTTACCCAGCCCGTCGGCAGGACATGCGCGTGAGCGCCCTGCTTGTGTCTTTGCTGCTGTGCCTTGGGAGCAGTCTTGCCGTGGCGCAGAGCAGCGCGCCGGTGCCGGAGCCGCGCATCAACCGCAACCCGGCTTTTCGCGACGGCTTGCCTCCGGCCCCGCCGTTGCCACCCAGCCCACGTGTTACCTTGCCGCCGACAACCGGCCCGTGTGATCCGCGTGACTCCACGACAAGGCCGGTGCAGCCGCCAGCCAGCATGGACGACCGCAGCCAGGTGCCGGGGGAATCGCGTGTGCCTGGAACAACATTGACCCAGCCTGCAGGCGCAGGCCCTGTGGACTGCAAGTGATATCGACCCTGCGCACTCTTTATTGAATAAAACCCATACCCCGTGATTCACGGACTTCGGGTTTGATCCGGTGCTCGGCTTCGAGCTGGCTCAGGAACTCATCCACCGTGAACTCCGCCGCAAGAATGTCGGTCTGCCGCTTGACGGCCGCAAAGTCTCCGGGGCACAGTTGCTCCAGCCGTGCCAGCCGCTCCTGCACCATGCCAGTTAACGCGGCGGCATCACCCGCCAGGGCTTCGGTGACAAACATTTTTTCGCGCTGCGCCGCTGTCAGCGGCATGAATTTGATCTTGAAGGTGAAGCGCCGCAGCGCTGCCTGGTCCAGGCTTTCCAGCAGATTGGTGGTGCAGACAAAAATGCCGTTGTAACGCTCCATGCCCTGCAACATCTCGTTGACTTCGGTCACCTCGTAGGTCCGCTGGGCGCCGCGTCGGTCCTGCAAAAAGCTGTCGGCCTCGTCAAGCAGCAGCACGGCTTTCTCGGCTTCGGCTTCGGCAAACATCGCCGCCATGTTCTGCTCGGTCTCGCCGACGTACTTGCTCATCAGGTCACTGGCCTGCTTGATGATCAGCGGCCGCTCCAGCGCTTTGGCGATGTGTTCGGCCAGGGCTGTCTTGCCGGTGCCGGGCGCGCCGTAAAAACACAGGCTGCCGTGGCCGCGGCTTTTCAGCGCCTGGACAATGCGTGGCACATCAAAGCGCGATTCGACATTGAGCATGGACAGGTCATAGGTGGTGACGCTGTGGCGCCCGGCAGCATCGGCCTTGTTGCCCAGCGCCAGGTCGGCATTTTTGAGCTGGCGCTCGATCAGCGACTCCATCAACGCGGTGTGGCCGCCGCCCAGGATGGCTTGCATGCCTGCGCCATCGGTGTCCTGGCCGGGTTCGCTGGCCAGCTTGGCAAAACGCACGGCGGTGCGGATCTGCGCCGGCGTCAGCCCCTTGCGGGCGGTGAGCCGCGCCACAAAACCATCGCTGACCGGCACACCTTCGAGGGTCTTGCGCACCAGCCCTTCGCGCGCGCCCGGTGGCGGGGATTTGAGTTCGAGGTGGTAGGCAAAACGGCGCCGGAAAGCCGGGTCGATCTGCTCGATGCGGTTGGTCACCCACAAGGTTGGCACGGTGTTCGATTCCAGGATCTGGTTGACCCAGGCCTTGCCGCTGACCGAGCCGGTGGCCGGCGCCACCAATTGGTCCGAGCGCGCCATCAGTTGCGCTGCCTCGCTGGAGATCGCGGGGAAGACGTCCTCCACCTCGTCAAACAGCAGCGCGGCATGGGCGCTCCCCTTGAGGAAGACCTGGGCGATCTGCAGCGAGCGGTAGCGGTCACGCCCGCTCAGCGAGTTGCCGTCGCGATCGGCATATTCGACTTCGAACAGGTCCAGCCCCGCGGCCTGCGCCACCACCTTGGCCAGCTCGGTCTTGCCGGTGCCCGGCGGGCCGTACAGCAGCACATTGACACCGAGCTCCTTGCCGGCCACCGCATTGCGCAGCAGCGACACCATCACCTGCGCGTCTTCATGGGCAAATGAAAAATCGGCCAGCCCCAGGCTGCTGCGGTCCACCGGACGCGTGAACACGGCCATCAGTTCGGTCTGGTCACGGTACTCGCGCATCAGCACCGGCGGCAGTTTCTCGCTGACCTTCATGAGATCGGCCAGGTCGGTGATGTTGTGTTCGGATATCAGGTTCTCGACCATGCCGATGCGCTCCAGCCGCGAACCGGCGCGCAGGGCCTCGGCCACCTCGCCGGCCTTGACGCCGGCCACCTCGGCGATGGCGGCGTAGGCTTCTGGCGCATTGTTGACCTTGAACTCGACCAGCAGCGAGCGCAGGTCACGCTGGTAACGCGCCAGCGTACCGTACAGCAGCAGCGCCCGTTCGGCCTGGTTGAGCTGCAGCAGGTTGGCCAGCGCGTCGATGTTCTTTTCGACCAGCGTGGACTGCTTTTTGAGCGCGTGGGTCAGCCAGTCGCCGGTGGCGCTGAGCACCGACAGCAGGTCCTTGGGCTGGTCCTTGGCATGTTCGTCGAGGTAAAAAAACAGCGTGCCCTCTTCGTAGGGGCCACGCCAGGCGCCATGGCGGCTCAGGAAGGCGGTGTCGCTGAGGGCTTCGTGATCGCGCCAGAACTCGTTGTCACGGCAGCGGCGGCCCAGGAATTCGCGCAGGCGCTGCAGCGCCGGCAGGGGCCACACCAGGTGTCGGCCAGACAGCGATAGCAGGCTGTTGAGGTCGCGCCGCACATTGAACTTGGCGCCCTGGCGCGCGGCCAGCGTCAGCACAAAGTGCGAACACATGAGGTCCAGCACCGGCGTGTCTTTCAACCCGGGAGACAGCAACAGCTGACCGTGTTTGTCGGCACCCATACGCTTGCTCATCGACGGACCTCCGGCGTTGGAAGAAAAAATTTCTGCGCCCTGGCGCAGGCGATGCCTAACCATAACGCAGCTGGTCGCATCATGGAAGACACCGGCCAAATCCCCCCGTCTGGATTGCGCCACAAAACCCGCCACAATTGACGGTCCCGCAAAAATGCCGTGACAGCCCCACCCGCCAGGAGCACCATGCTTGGATTTGCCGATATTGAAGCCGCCGCCCTCAGGCTGCAGGGCCAGTTGCTCGATACCCCCTGTGTCGCGTCGAAAACCCTGTCGCAGATCACCGGTGCGGAAGTTTTCCTCAAGTTCGAGAACCTGCAGTACACCGCCTCCTTCAAGGAGCGCGGCGCCTGCAACAAGCTGGCACAGCTGACGCCCGAGGAGCAGCGCCGCGGCGTGATTGCCATGAGCGCCGGCAACCACGCCCAGGGCGTGGCCTACCATGCGCAGCGTCTGGGATTGCGCGCGGTGATCGTGATGCCGCGCTTCACCCCCGGCGTCAAGATTGACCGCACCCGCGGCTTTGGCGCGGAGGTGGTGCTGCACGGCGACACGCTCGAAGAGTCCCGCAGCCACGCGCTGGAGCTGGCGCAGCGCGAGGGCCTGGTGTTTGTCCACCCTTACGACGATGAAGCCATCGTCGCCGGCCAGGGAACGGTCGGCCTGGAAATGCTGAAGGCCGTGCCCGAACTCGACACCCTGGTGGTGGCGGTCGGCGGCGGCGGCCTGATCGCCGGCATGGCAACAGCGGCCAAGGCGATGAAGCCCGGCATCAGCATCATCGGCGTGCAGACCTCGCGTTTTCCTGCCATGGTCAATGCCATCAAAGGCACGCACTACCCGCAGGGCAGCAGTACCATCGCCGAAGGGATTGCCGTGGGCACGCCGGGCGTCATACCGCAGGCCATCATCGCGCAGCTGGTGGATGATCTGGTGCTGGTGGACGAAGGCGACATCGAGCAGGCCATGGTGATGCTGCTGGAGATTGAAAAAACCTTGGTCGAAGGCGCCGGCGCCGCCGGCCTGGCCGCGCTGCTCAAGTACCCGGAACGCTTTCGCGGCAAGAAGGTCGGCCTGGTGCTGTGCGGAGGCAACATCGACCCGCTGCTGCTGGCCGCCATCATCGAGCGCGGCATGGTGCGCGCCGGCCGGCTGGCGCGCATTCGCGTCAGCGCGCGCGATGTGCCGGGCTCGCTCGCGAAGATCACCGCCACCGTGGCCGGCGCAGGCGCCAACATCGACGAGGTGCACCACCAGCGCGCTTTCACCATGTTGTCGGCGCAGAACGTGGACATCGAACTGGTGATCCAGACCCGTGGGCGCGAACACATCGCGCAGGTACTCGCCGTTTTGAAAACGGCAGGCTTTGAAGCCGAGGAACAGCTATGAAGATGGAAACCTTGCAGGCCGCGCTGCCTGAATACTTTGCGCCCTGGGTCCAGGCGCTGGGACTGAAAGTCGAGACGTTTGACGGCCACAGTGTGACCCTGCGCCTGCCGCAAAATCCGGCGCTGTCCCGTGTCGGTGACATGCTTTGCGGCCAGGCCATGATGGCGGCTGCCGACACCGCCATGGTGCTGGCCCTGATCAACCATTTCGGCGAATTCAGGCCGTGCACCACGGTGCAGATGAACAGCAGTTTCCTGAAACCCCTGTCGAAACAGGATGCCTTGATCGAGGCGCGCGTGTTACGTGCCGGCAAGTCGCTGGCCTTCGGCGAGATCGACATTCGCGGCGCCGACGACGGCAAGAGTGTCAGCCGCGCGACGACGACCTACGCGCTACTCTAACGCAGGTGTTTGCCCATTTTCGCGGCGAACAGCTGCGTGATGCTGACGCTGCGGCGGCCGGGCAACAGCTCAAAAGCCTCGCCGGCGCTGATATTGCCAGGCTTCAACACCGACAGGTAAAAACCGCAGAAGCCGCTTTGCGCCATCATTTTTGAGGCGCGCGCAAAACCCATGGCCGCATTGAACTTGTAGCAGGGCTCGCGCGGAATGCGCACCTGCAATTCGCAACCGGGAAACTTCAGCACATCGCCGGCCCACACCTCGCGCTCAAGCAGGCCCTGCAGGGTCAGGTTTTCGCCGAAGCTGCCATGCGGAAGGCTGTCGTCTATCAGGCCCAGGCCCTGATCGCGCCGCGCGGCTTGCCAGAACGGGTAGTGCTCCGCCGGATAGGCATAGACGGCTTTTTCCAGCCCGCCGTGGATGGACAGGTCGGCCTGTTCGTCACCCGCCAAACCCAGAGGCAGCACCGGCACGGCCTCACTGACAGCTCGCTTGACCATGCCGGTCAACACAGTGCGCCCACCCATGGGAATGCGGCGGGTGGCGCCGACCTGAACCGACAGCAGACGGTGTGCCAGGGCCACCCGTGAATCCGCTAGTTCCATCCGATCACTTCAAACCCGCGCTCGGCCAGGCAGCGCTGCACAAAATTGCGGTAGGTGCTGCTGGGCCGGTCATTGCGAAAAGCGCCCTGGACAGCGCCGGCCGAACCACCGACAGCCGCCCCGGCTGCGCCCGCCCGGACCGCACCTTCGCCGCCCCGTCCGGTGATCAGCGCGCCTACCGCCGAGGCGACGGCGCCAGTCGCCGCCCCCACGCCGGCGCCACGGGCGACGGCATTGTTTTTTTCGTCAGGTGTCAGGCCGGCCGAAACCGCCCGGGCCATGCAGGTGTTGACCTCCGCGCGGCCTTGGGCGTCACCGACACGGTTCAAGGTGGCGTTGGGATAGAGAACAGGCCGGGCCGAGGAGCTGTCAGCACCGGTGCTGGCACAAGCAGCCAGGCCGCTTAGCAGCAAGGCAGCAACACAGGCAAAGCCCGGTTTGGCGAAGGGATGCATATCAAACTCCCGAACAAAAGGATCGCTGTGGCCCGCTGCGGGTTACGGACAAACCAGCATGTTAGCGGCCTGCCGGTCGGGGCCGCGTATGAATAGGTAAAATAGGGGCGTTGTCCCGTTTTCAGGAATCCCTCACCATGTCCAGCCCAGAACAAACCACCAACGCAGCCCACAGCAGCCCGACCCACGCCCAGGAACAGGATGCCGTCGAAGCCATCGTGCCGTTGATGCCTGTGGTGTTGCCGGTCGCCGGTGCTGTGTTGATGTTTCTGCTGGCCTTCATCGCCATCTACATGGCCTGAGCGCAAGGTTCATGCAAATTCGCCGGGCAGGTTCATTGCTCCGGCATCCCGTAGCAGCCGCAAGGCCATATAACGCGCATATTTGAACGGCTGGCGGGGCACGGCCAGGTCCTTCACCGCGCTTTGTTGCACGAGTAGCGATCGCTCGATCCTTGACGCGCCGCCGTCATTGAACCGCCAGGAAGGTCTTGCCGTTCCGATAGAGATCCCTGATCCCGTTTGGCAGCCGGCTGCCTCATCGCCATTTCTCGGCGGCCATCGCCGGCTTCCCAGCCATCTGCGCCAGACTTCCATCCGATTTCCATCATCCGGGTCAGGGCTGCCGGAACCTTGGCGAAAGCAATGCATAACCTCATGCAGGTTTTGCATATGTTTTGACTGTACCCGCAAGGTAACTTCTGCCGATGTTCTTAAAATGAATTTTCCAGGCGGCCGGCGGAGCGCCGGGAAAGCGATTCATCACCCCTGTTCGCGAAGCAGGACAGCGCCATTCCGACAGACGACCCGATGCGGCTGCTCAGCATCCGGCGTTTGTCGAAATCACGCTTTTTAACTTTGGAGCCTCCGATGAACCACCCCGCGATGCAAGGGCTGAACCTGAATACGCCCAGCTATGTCAAACATGCCCGGCTGATTGCCTGGGTCGCCGACATGGCGGCACTGTGCAAACCCGACACGATTTACTGGTGCGACGGCAGCGATGCCGAATACCAGCGCCTGTGCCAGCAACTGGTGGATGCCGGCACCTTCAAAAAGCTCAACGAAGCCAAGCGCCCGAACAGCTTTCTGGCCAACTCCGATCCCACCGATGTGGCTCGCGTGGAAGACCGCACCTTCATTTGCTCCGAGAAAAAGGAAGATGCCGGCCCCACCAACAACTGGATGGCTCCGGCTGAAATGCGCGCGACCCTGCAACCGCTGTTTGACGGCTGCATGAAGGGCCGCACCATGTATGTGGTGCCGTTTTCCATGGGTCCGCTGGGCTCACCGATTGCCCACATCGGCATCGAGCTCTCCGACAGCCCCTATGTCGGCGTCAACATGAAGATCATGACGCGCATGGGCAAGGCAGTGTTTGACGTGCTCGGTGACAACGGCGAGTTTGTCCCCTGCGTGCACACCGTGGGCGCGCCGCTGGCCGAGGGTCAGAAAGACGTCACCTGGCCCTGCAACAAAACCAAGTACATCGTGCACTACCCCGAGACGCGCGAGATCTGGTCTTACGGTTCAGGCTACGGCGGCAACGCGCTGCTGGGCAAGAAGTGTTTCGCACTGCGCATCGCGTCGAACATGGGCCGGGACGAAGGCTGGCTCGCCGAACACATGCTGATCCTGGGCGTCACCTCGCCCGAGGGCAAGAAGTACCACGTGGCAGCGGCCTTCCCCTCGGCCTGCGGCAAGACCAACTTCTCGATGCTGGTGCCGCCGGCCGGCTTCGAGGGCTGGAAAGTCACCACCATCGGCGACGACATTGCCTGGATCAAGCCTGGCAAGGACGGGCGCCTGTACGCCATCAATCCTGAAGCCGGCTACTTTGGGGTTGCACCGGGTACCAACATGCTGACCAACCCGAACTGCCTCAAGAGCCTGGACCATGACGTCATCTTCACCAACGTCGGACTGACCGATGACGGCGACGTCTGGTGGGAAGGCATGGAGCAGGACGCCCCCGGCAAGGCCTTGCCAGCGCACCTGATCGACTGGCAGGGCAAAGATTGGACGCCACAGATCGCGAAGGAAACCGGCGCCAAGGCCGCACACCCGAACTCGCGCTTCACCGTCGCCGCCACCAACAACCCCGCGCTCGATCCAGCGTGGGACGACCCGGCCGGCGTGCCCATCGACGCCTTCATCTTCGGCGGCCGCCGCTCCAACACGGTGCCGCTGGTGACCGAAGGCCGCAACTGGGTCGAAGGCGTTTACGCTGCCGCCACCATGGGCTCGGAAACCACCGCCGCCATCACCGGGCAGGTCGGTGTGGTGCGCCGTGATCCTTTCGCCATGATTGCCTTTGCCGGCTACAACATGTCCGACTACTTCCAGCACTGGCTCAATGTCGGCAAGAAGCTGGAAGCCTCGGGCGCCAAACCGCCGAAGATCTTCACCGCGAACTGGTTCCGCAAGGGCGAAGACGGCAAGTTCGCCTGGCCCGGCTATGGCGAGAACATGCGCGTGCTGAAGTGGATGATCGACCGCATTGAGGGCCAGGGCCAGGGCGTGGAGCATTTCACCGGTATCAGCCCGCGTTACGAAGACATCAACTGGAACGGCCTGGACTTCAGCGCCGAACAGTTCAAGACCGTCACCAGCATGGACAAAGGCGCCTGGCTCAAGGAACTGGAACTTCACGCTGAACTGTTCAAGCAACTCGAACATCACCTGCCGAAAGAGCTGGAGGAGACCAAAGCCGCGATCGAGAAACGCCTGGCGGCCTGACCGGCCGGGGCGCTTTTGTCGCAGTGGAGCCCGGTGCAAGACCTGCGCTTGAGGCTCCGGTGTCCCGGCCATCGCCGGGACATAAAAAAAGCCACCGATCCGGTGGCTTTTTCATGCCCGCAGCAGCAGGCATGGCTTTGTTCAGAGGTAGTAGCGCTGGAAGGCGCGCAGCTCGTGGCCGCCGAGGCGAGCAGCGCGAGGGGTGAGGCCAGCGGCTGGCGCAGCAGCCTCCGGTGTTGCGGGTGCAGCGACAACAGCAGGCACCTCGTCAGCCGCTGCTTCCTGGCGGGCCATCGCAACACGCAGGTCGGACATCACGCGGGGATCGGTTCGGGCGGCGTCCCACATGCGGATGTCGGCACGGGCTTCGGCCAGGGTTCGCGACCAGGCGTCCATTGCGGCAACAGTGCGGGCGGCCAGGTTGCGTGCCGTACCGGCAAACAGCGCGAGACCGGTAAAAGCCACCGCCCACAGGGCCATCCAGATCACCAGCAGATGACCTTCGACCACGCTGTCCGTGACCTGGTAGGCAACCACCATGATGGACGCGACGATGGCGGAAAGCAGCAAGGCGGCCAGGCCACGCGTGCCAGAGAATCCCTGACGCAGCTGGCCGGCAGCGTGCAGTGCCGACTCAACCCGGGCGGCGCCGGCGTGCTCTGTGGAGTACTTGGTGTTGACGAAGCTGGTCATGATGGTTCCCCTTGATGAGTGCCACCACCGAAATTGGATTGGGCACAGACGAATATTAGGGTTACTACCGATGTTATTCAACTTTATCTTTATGATAACAATCATTCACAATGGTGATAATCACATTTTCCACCGTTCCGTCCCATGACCCAGCCCAATTTCCGCACTCTGGACCTGAACCTGCTGCGTGTGTTTGACGAAGTCATGGCCGAGCGTAGCCTGACGCGCGCCGCACGCAACCTGTCGCTGACCCAGCCGGCCGTCAGCAATGCCCTGCGGCGTTTGCGCGAGACCCTGGGCGACGAACTGGTGCAGCGCAGCGGCCACGGCATGGCGCCGACACCGCGCGCGCTCGCGATCTGGCCGGCGGTGCGCGACTCGTTGCAACAGTTGCAGGAGTCGCTGGCGCCCAATGAATTTGAACCGGCCACGGCGAACACGACATTTGTCGTGGCCATGGCCGACGCCACCGCTGCCGAATTGATCCCGGGGCTGGTCGATACGCTTGAACATGAGGCACCCGGGGTGTCGGTGCGGGTGGTGCCGCTCACCACGCGTGACCCGCGGCGCCTGCTGGACGAGGAAAGCTGCGACCTGGCGGTCGGTTATTTCCCCTCGGTGCTGGCCGACCTGACGGCACGCGCGCAAAGCGGCGAGCCGACACCCTTCATGCACAAGCGCCTGTACGACGGGGAGTATGTGTGTGTGATGCGCAGGGAGCACCCGCTGGCCAGTGGGCCCTTCACGCTGAACCGCTTTTGTGCGGCGCGCCACATGCTGGTGAGTTTTTCCGGCCGGCCCTTCGGTTTCATCGACGAATCGCTGGCCTCGCTGGGCCGCGAGCGGCAGGTGGTGCTTACTGTCAACCAGTTTTTTACGGCGGGCCGGGTGGTGGCCAACTCCAACCTGCTGACGGTGTTACCGCGCCACTTTGTCGGCGTGACCGGCATAGCCGACCAGTTGGTGCTGCGGCCGCTGCCTTTCGACGTGTCGCCGGTGCATGTGGATGCGGTCTGGCACCGACGCTCGCAGCAGCGCAGCGCGCACATCTGGCTGCGCCAGACACTGGAGCGGGCAGCGGATAAAGCGTTCTCGGCTTGAGCCAGTGCTTGCAAGAGACACGTGGCGCCCACAAACGAATGCAGACAAGCATGGCCAGGGTGACTATGGATCCGGAAAGCAAAAAGGCTTCAAAACCGAAGTCCTGAAGCCTGTTGAGCCCTCTTCAACCGGAGGCTGAAGGGTCTGGGTGCAAGGGCTTAGTAGCCGCCGCGTCCACCACCACCGCCGCCGCCGGAACGGCCACCGCCGCCACCGCCGTAGGGGCTGCGGAAACCGCCATCGCCGCCGCCGCCGCCGGAGCGACCACCGCCGCCACCGCCGTAGCCACCACCGCCGGAACGATCGCCGCCGCCGCCACCACCGTAGCCGCCACCACCACCACCGCCGCCGAAGCCGCCGCTGCGTGGGGGACGCGCTTCCATGGGACGTGCTTCGTTGACGACAACGCTGCGGCCGCCCAGAGGCTGGCCGTTCATGCCGGCAATTGCGGCCTGCGCTTCGGCATCGCTGCCCATTTCCACAAAGCCAAAGCCTTTGGAGCGGCCGGTGTCGCGCTCCATCATGACTTTAGCGCTGGTGACAGCGCCAAACTGGCCAAAAGATTGTTGCAAGTCTTCGTCGCGGACGGAATACGGCAGGTTGCCGACGTAAAGTTTGTTGCCCATTAAGGGACTCCTCTAAAACACAATAACAAAAGCGATGGGGTCCCGAAAGCACAACAAATCTTCAAACGTACCGCTGTAGCGCGCGAAACTGACCGATCACCTAACCCGTGTGGATGTAAATCCACACGCGGATATTATGCGTCAGGCACAAATAAAACAAGCAAGCATCGTTTCTACCTATACATGGGGAAACCTGCAGCAGCCGTGCCGGCGGCCACTGGTTTTGTCATTGCCGCCTCCGTTTGCCGAGCTCGTTGGCATGGACCCACGGCGTTAAGTCCTTGAGTTGGCGATAAAAAGTCAAGGTTTTCAGGGAGTGCGCAATAAGTTTGCGCCTACTTGCATGGGACCGCTGCTTGTGGCGCCGATGTTCGGGCGTCCATACACCAGCCAGGCAGACTTACGTTTACATACAAAACGACATCGCAGTCTCTAGCCCGTTGTACCGGGCTCAGCGCGTCAGGCGCGCGTTTATTCAGGTCGCTGAGGGATGTTTGAGGGCGGGATGTCGGCCTCGCCGGCGTCCTCGCGCCAGTGGCGCATGGCATGACGCATGGTCAGCATCTGATTTTCAAACTTCGGGCAGGCCTTGCAAGCCATCAGGTGCAATCGAAGCGCGACGAGGTCAGGCAGGCTCAAGGCGCGGTCTTCCCGCGCGACAAGCAAGGCGGCGGCCTGTTTGCAGGTACGTCTTAAAACAGTGAATTTCATGCCGGCCCTTCAGCGGGGGGATGAGCCAAACCAGTGGATGGCCAGGCATTCGCGCAAGCGCAGGCGGGCGCGGTGCAGTTGAACATAGAGGTTGGTCGGCGTCAGGGCCAATTCCTTACAGACTTCTTCGCAGGACAGCTCCAGCCATTCGCGCATCAGGAACAGGCGGCCCAGGGCCGGCGGCAGGCGCTCCACGCAGGCGTCCAGAACTTTGAAAAACTGGCTTTGTGCCAGGGTTTGCTGCGGGTCCCCCCAATCACCGGGCGGGCTGGCGAAATGACCGTCGGCCTGGAAAGCGAGTTTGTCGAGCTCGTCGGCTTCATCGTCGGCGCCGCGGTCCGGTAGCGACACCTCGCGCGCGTTGCTGCGGATCAGGTCGATGACCTTGTGTTTGAGGATGCCGACCAGCCAGGTCTTGAGCTGCGAGCGGTTGCCGAAGGACTGCGGCTTGGACAGCGCCGCCAGCAGCGTCTCCGACACGGCATCTTCCGCCCAGGCATCGTTGCGCAGCTGCAGCCGCGCAAACCGCAGGAGGTAGACGCGGTGTTCAACCAGTTGCTCTTCGAAGGTGGCCATGGATGGCGAGTCTAGCCGCAGCGCAGCGCGAGCGCGGCGAAAAAATGCAGAAATACCTGTAAGGATTCAGGACGATAGCCGACCAAGCCTCAGCAGGCCAGGTCTGCTGCCATCACCCACCAAGGAAACACCATGGGCTTTGCCGGTCACGCTTCACTTCCCTTTGTCCGCCGGGGCCGGCCCGCCGCCGGCGTGGGGGCGCTGGTCCTCATCGCGCTTGGAATGGCCATGCCCCTGCAGGCGCAGACCCCGCCGCCTTCCGCCAGGGCGGAGCTGGCGGTGGCCGCGCCGCAGATCGAAGGCAAAACGGTGGAAGGCAAGCCGTTTGGCCTGTCATCGCTCAAGGGCAAGGTGGTGCTGGTGCTGTACTGGTCCACCAACTGCGCCGTGTGCCGCGACAAGATGCCGGAGCTGCGGACCAACTACGAAGGCTGGGCCGGCAAACCCTTCGAGCTGGTGGCAGTCAATACCGACGCCCGCATGAAGGACATGCTGGACTACGAGAACATCATCTCGCGCACCGTGCCAACACGCCAGCGCTTTGTGCAGCTCTGGGCCGGCGACAGCAGCTACCGCGACAACCTGGGCAAACATGCGCAGTTGCCGGCGGGCTACCTGATCGACAAGTCGGGAAAAATTGTCGAGCGATATGTGGGCCGCATCCCGTCTGAGGCCTGGGACCGCATCGCCGACCTGCTGTAAACCGTGAGCGTCCTGGCGGGCTTCCGAAAAATCCTGTAAGAAAACCGGCGCAGGACAGACCAAGCTTCAACCAGTCAGACAAGTGCTCTGCACTGGTTGATTTATTAACCTGTGTAAACCCTTGATTGGAGATTCAAATGAACCAACGCGCCATGATTGCTGCTGCTGCAGCCTCCCTGCTGTCCACCCTGCTGGTCGCCACGCCCGCCGTCGCTCAGGAAAAAGAGCGCTGCTATGGCATCGCCAAGGCCGGCCAGAACGATTGCGCCAACCTCGCAGGCACACATTCCTGCGCCGGCCAGTCCAAGGTCAGCGACGATGCCGGCGAATGGAAATATGTGGCCAAGGGCACCTGCGCCGGCATGAAAGGCATGACCGCTGACCAGGCCAAAATGAAGGCCAAGCCGATGATGGACAAAAAGAGCTGATCGCTTTTTGATGGACCCCACGAGGCGAAGCGGCTGATGCTGACCCTGAGCCGCTTTGCCCCGGAGGCCCAGGCCGTGCCCGCAAAAGTGGGTATCGGCTGGCGCCATCCGCATTACGTGGAGCTGCTGGAAACGCGACCGGCGCTCGACTTTCTTGAAGTACATTCCGAAAACTTTTTTGCCGACGGCGGCGCCGCGCTCGCATTGCTGCAGCAGGCGCGCGCAACTTATCCGGTGAGCCTGCATGGCGTCGGCCTGGCGCTGGGCTCGGCGGCTGGCGTAGACCCCTGGCACCTGGACCAGCTGGCGCGGCTGGCTGAACGGATAGCACCGGTTCGCATCAGCGACCATGCCTGTTTTGCGCGGGCCGTCCTCAATGGCCAGCAGCTGCATGCCGGTGACCTCCTGCCGATTCCTTTCAACGACGAATCGCTGGACGTGTTCTGCCGCAATGTGCAGCAGGTCCAGGAGCGGCTCAAGCGGCCCCTGCTGGTCGAGAACCTGTCGGCTTACCTCACGCTGGCGGGCAGCGACCGCAGCGAGACCGACTTCCTGGGCGAGTTGGTGCAGCGCACCGGCTGCGGCCTGCTGGTCGACGTGAACAATATCTACGTCAATGCACTGAACGCGCGCATCGCCGGCGGGCAGGACGCCCCCGACCCCCTGCGGGCCTGCGAGCATTGGCTCGAAGCATTGCCTGCCGATGCGGTGGGCGAAATCCACCTGGCCGGCCACTGCGTGATGGAAGACATCGTGATTGATGACCACGGCAGCCGCGTGGCAGACGAGGTGTGGCAGCTGTATGCCCATGCCCTTGCACGTTTCGGGGCGGTGCCGACGCTGATCGAATGGGACACGGCCCTGCCGCCGCTGGATGTGTTGCTGGGCGAGGCCGGACGTGCGCGTTTGCCGAGCCTGCAAACCGGGACGACGGCATGAGCGCGGCCGGCGCTCTGGCGGCGCAGCAGCAGGCCCTGCTGCAGGCGCTGCTCGTGTCGCGCCACGCCGACGCTATGAAAATAATAGCGATATGTGCCCATCCGGCGGGGGCCAGCGGCCAAAAATATCTTCAACGCGGGCTGCAGGCTTACCGCAGCAACGGCCACGCATTGGCGCAGCGGGTGTTGGCCGCCGTTTACCCGGTGGTGGCGCAATTGGTGGGCGAAGAGAGCTTTCATGGCCTGTCGCGTCACTTCTGGCAATGCTGCCCCCCGGCGCGCGGCGACATGGCCCAGTGGGGTGGGGCGTTGGCGGCCTTCATCGAATCACTGGACGACCTGGCGCGCAAGGAGCCCTATCTCGGCGACGTCGCACGTGTCGAATGGGCGCTGCACATCGCCGCCACCGTGGGTGATGGCCAGACGGACCTCGGCTCGCTCGGCCTGCTCCAAACCATCGACCCGGCCGGGCTGACGCTGCTGCTGAGCCCCGGCGCCAGCGCACTGCCCAGCATGTTTCCGGTGGTCAGCATCGTGCTGGCGCATACCGGCCAAACGCTGTCGCTGCAGCAGGCCGGTGAACGCCTGCGCGACGGGGTAGCGGAGACCGCGCTGGTCTGGCGCCAGGGCCTGAAGCCGGCGTTGCGGCAGGCACAGCCTGGCGAAGCTGCGTTTATCGATGCCCTGCAGCAGGGCCACGCGCTGGCCGGTGCCCTGTCCGCCGCGCCCGGATTCGACTTCACGGCCTGGCTGGGGCCTGCCGTCCACACCGGTTTGCTGCTGGGCGCGCGCGCCCTGTAATTTTTCAAAAGAAGGACATGCCATGACGACCTCTCCCTCGCCCGTTCAAAAAGTTCTGGGCCTCTGGCGCCGCTTCAGCGCAGCGCTCGACCTGCTGCAGCCGGCCGCCGCACTGGCCGCACGTATTTATGTCGGCCAGGTGTTTTTCCTGTCGGGCCTGACCAAGCTGCGCGACTGGGACACCACGGTGGCGCTGTTCACCGAGGAATACAAGGTGCCGCTGCTGTCGCCGGCGGTGGCTGCCTTCATGGGCACGGCCGGTGAACTGGTGCTGCCGGTGTTGCTGGTGCTGGGCCTGGCCGGGCGCTTCTCGGCGCTGGGGCTGTTTGTGGTGAACGCCGTCGCCGTGATCTCGCTCAGCGAGATCGCGCCGGCCGCGCTGCAGCAGCACATCTTCTGGGGCGCGCTGCTGGCTGGCCTGGCGATCTACGGTCCGGGCGCCTGGTCGCTGGACCGCTGGCTGGCGCCGCGGATCATGCGCGGCTGACCAAAAGCTTGATGCCAAATTGGCCACCCGCCCACGCCGGACGTGGGTAGACGGCTATCAATTCAGGAGCAACTTACCAGTTGACCTCACGGTCCGGTGTGGAGCCGATGCGGTGGATCGACAGGTCGGCGCCTTCGTATTCTTCTTCCTGCGTCATGCGCAGGCCCATGGTCGCCTTGATCAGGCCATACACCGCAAAACCCGCCAGCAGTGCCCAGCCTATGCCCATGGCCGTGCCGATGAGCTGCGCGCCCAGGCTGACGCCGCCGAGCCCGCCCAGCGCCTTGCTGCCAAAGATGCCGCAGGCGATGCCGCCCCAGGCGCCGCACAGGCCGTGCAGCGGCCAGACGCCCAGCACGTCGTCGATCTTCCAGCGGTTCTGCGTCAGCGTGAACATCAGCACAAACACCGCGCCGGCAATCGCCCCGGTGACCAGCGCGCCCAGCGGGTGCATCAGGTCCGAGCCGGCGCACACCGCGACCAGACCGGCCAGCGGGCCGTTGTGCACAAAACCCGGGTCGTTTTTGCCCAGCGCCAGCGCGGCCAGCGTGCCGCCGACCATGGCCATCAGCGAGTTCACGGCGACCAGGCCTGAAATCTTGTCAATCGTCTGCGCGCTCATGACATTGAAACCGAACCAGCCCACTGTCAGTATCCAGGCGCCCAGCGCGAGGAAGGGGATGCTGGACGGCGGGTGCGCCGAGATGCCGCCGTCCTTGCGGTAACGGTTGCTGCGCGCCCCGAGCAAAATCACTGCCGGCAGGGCCAGCCAGCCACCGATGGCGTGGACCACGATGGAGCCGGCGAAGTCGTGGAACTGCGCGCCGGTGCTGGCTTCAATCCAGGCCTGCACGCCGAAGCGCTGGTTCCAGACCACGCCCTCGAACAGCGGGTAGACCAGACCGACGATGACGGCGGTGGCCAGCAACTGCGGATAAAAGCGTGCGCGTTCAGCAATGCCGCCCGAGATGATGGCCGGGATCGCCGCCGCAAAGGTCAGCAGGAAGAAGAACTTGACCAGCTCGTAGCCGTTTTTGGCGGCCAGCTGCTCGGCGCCGACAAAAAAGCTGGTGCCGTAGGCCACGCCGTAACCGACGATGAAATACACCACGGTGGAGACCGAGAAGTCGACCAGGATCTTGACCAGCGCATTGACCTGGTTCTTTTTGCGAACCGTGCCCAGTTCCAGAAATGCGAATCCGGCGTGCATGGCCAAGACCATGATGCCGCCCAACAGGATGAACAAGGCATCCGAGCCCTGTTTTAGTGCGTCCATAAAATCCTCTTGAATGGTTTGTGCTGTTTTAGTGCGAAACAGGATTGAAAAAATCAAAAGCACCAAAATCAAGCAATAAACGCGCCAGATGAGTGCGCACCAAACTCGGGACGATGGGCGGGACGCCCCAAGGTTAGAATGGTCGCCTGTCATTGGGGAGTAGCCACCCTTTCAATCCTGAAAGGGGCTTGCGTCAACAGACTTGTCCGGCCGTCACGGCGGGACATGGCGCCAGCAGTCCATCGGACCCCGCGAGACCTTTGACTGCACAGCTCCTGCTCAAGGCCGGGGATGCCGTGCAGTCAATGGTTTTCGGCCGGAGTCTCTCATTCATGGAAGCTTTCCTCATCTCCACCGGCATCGTCGCCCTCGCCGAAATGGGCGACAAGACGCAACTGCTCGCCCTCGTCCTCGCTGCGCGTTTTCGCAAACCCTGGCCCATCGTTGCCGGTATTTTTGTGGCCACGCTCGCCAACCACGCACTGGCCGGCGCGCTCGGCGCCTGGATCACCACCCTGGTCGGACCGCAGATGCTGCGCTACATCCTCGGTGCATCCTTCCTGGCCATGGCGCTGTGGATGCTGATTCCCGACAAGCTGGAGAACAACGACGACGCGAAGGCGCCGCGCTTTGGCGTTTTTGCGACCACCGTGCTCGTGTTTTTCCTGGCCGAGATGGGCGACAAGACGCAAATCGCCACTGTGATGCTGGCGGCGCGTTACGAGGCCATGGTCGCGGTCGTGGCCGGCACCACGCTGGGCATGATGCTGGCCAACGCACCGGTGGTCTGGCTCGGTGAACGCGTGACACGGCTGGTGCCGCTGCGCGTGGTGCACATCGTGTCGGCGCTGATTTTTGCCGGGCTGGGGCTGGCGGCGCTGTTGATCAAGGCCTGAAAGAGCGGGGGTATACTTGCTTCAGCGCCGATTTGCCAGCTTGCGGGCGCTTAAAAAGTACAGCTAAAGACGACATCCACGACCCGGACTCGCTTTTAGCGATGCCGGGTTTTTTGTTTTGTGGGGCTTTCCTTGACCCTTGTTGCCACGCCACAGTCCATGCATTTCGCCGACGCCTTGCCGCTGCAAAGCGGTGCGTCCATCCGTGCCTACGACCTGAGCTACGAAACTTACGGCACGCTCAATGCGGACAAGTCCAACGCCGTGCTGATCTGCCACGCGCTCAATGCATCGCACCATGTCGCCGGCGTTTACCTCGACACCAACGGTGCCGAGGTGCCGAAGTCAGAGGGCTGGTGGGACACCATGATCGGCCCCGGCAAGTCGGTGGACACAGAGAAGTTTTTCGTCATTGGTGTCAACAACCTCGGTTCCTGCTTCGGCTCGACCGGGCCGATGCAGGTCCATCCCGACACCGGTGCGGTCTACGGCGCCGACTTCCCGGTTGTGACCGTGCAGGACTGGGTCCATGCGCAAGCCCGGCTGCTTGATGCCTTGGGCATCCAGACGCTGGCGGCGGTGATGGGCGGCAGCCTGGGCGGCATGCAGGCCCTGAGCTGGACGCTGCAATACCCGCATCGCGTGCGCCATGCGGTGGTGGTGGCCAGTGCGCCCAACCTGACGGCCGAGAACATCGCCTTCAACGAGGTGGCGCGCCGCGCCATCGTGACCGACCCGGATTTCCACGGCGGCCACTACGGCCGGCACGGCGTGCTGCCTCAGCGCGGCCTGCGCATCGCCCGCATGATTGGGCACATCACTTATTTGAGTGACGATGTGATGAACGAAAAATTCGGCCGCCAGCTGCGCGAGGCGGTGGTGGGTGATGGCAGCGGTTACCGGTATTCCACGCAAGAGGTCGAGTTCCAGATCGAAAGTTATCTGCGTTACCAGGGCGACAAGTTCAGCGAGTACTTCGATGCCAACACCTATTTGCTGATCACGCGGGCGCTCGATTACTTCGACCCGGCCGCTGCCCACGGCGGCAACCTGACGCGCGCGCTGGCGCAGGCCAGCGCCAAATTCCTGCTGGTGAGCTTCACGACTGACTGGCGCTTTTCGCCGGCGCGCAGCCGCGAGATCGTCAAGGCCCTGCTCGACAACCAGCGCGACGTCAGTTACGCGGAGATAGACGCGCCGCACGGGCACGATGCGTTTTTGCTCGATGACCCGCGTTACCTGGGCGTGGTGCGCTCCTATTTCGAGAGCAAGGTGGCGCCATGATCAACACCGACGCAAAACTCTCCGCCGACCAGTTGCTGATTGCCCATCTCGTGCCGCAGGGATCGCGCGTGCTGGACCTGGGTTGCGGCGACGGCGCCCTGCTGGACCACCTGGTGCGCGAGCGCGGCTGCACCGGCTACGGCGTGGAGATAGACGACAGCAACATCCAGGCCTGCGTGGCGCGGGGTGTCAACGTGATCCAGCTCAATCTCGACGAGGGCCTGGCCATGTTCGGCGACGCCAGCTTCGACGTGGTGCTGCAGATCGACACCTTGCAGCATCTGCGCAATGCCGAGGTCATGCTGCGCGAGACCGCGCGTGTGGGCCGCACCGGCGTCGTCGCGTTTCCCAATTTCGGCCACTGGCCGAACCGGCTGGCGGTGCTGCGAGGCCGCATGCCGGTCACCAAGGTGCTGCCTTACCAGTGGTACGACACGCCCAACATCCGCGTCGGCACGCTGCAGGACTTTGCCGCGCTGGCGCAGAAGAACCGGCTGCAGATCCTCGATTCCTTCGGCCTGCAGGACGGCCGGGAAATCCGCTTCTGGCCGAACGCGCGCGCCAGCCGCGCGGTGTTCAAGTTCCAGCACGGCTGAGCACGGATCGCCGGCATGGACGACGCTTCACCCAGCCCTGAAAGGCCACCGGAAGCCGTTCCCTTTGCCGATGCCTTCCGCTTCTGGCTCAAGCTCGGCTTCATCAGCTTTGGCGGACCGGCCGGCCAGATTGCCATCATGCACCGCGAGCTGGTCGAGCAAAAGCGCTGGATCTCGGAAAAGCGGTTTCTGCACGCGCTCAATTACTGCATGCTGCTGCCCGGCCCGGAAGCGCAGCAGCTGGCGACCTACATCGGCTGGCTGATGCACAAAACCTGGGGCGGTGTGGTGGCCGGCGCGCTGTTCGTGCTGCCGTCGCTGTTCATCCTGATCGCGCTGAGCTGGGTCTACGTCGCGTTTGGCGATGTGCCGCTGGTGGCCGGGATTTTCTACGGCATCAAACCGGCGGTCGCGGCCATCGTGCTGCAGGCAGTCTGGCGAATCGGCAGCAAATCCCTGAGAAATCCGCGCCTGGCCCCCGTCCCCTGGGTGGTGGCAGCTATCAGTTTCATAGCGATTGCAGTCCTGCGTGTGCCCTTTCCGTGGGTGGTTATGGGCGCTGCGTTGACCGGCTGGCTGTGTGCACGTTTTGCGCCGGGGCAGTTCGCCGCCGGCGGGCATGCGGCTAAAGGCGGGTCGCATGTACCCGCGCTGATCGACGACGACACGCCAACGCCGCTGCATGCGCGCTTCAAAAAATCGCGGCTGGCGGCAGTGCTGGCGAGTGGCGCCGTCCTGTGGCTGCTGCCCATGGGCGCGCTGCTGGCCTGGCAGGGTTGGGACGGTGCCTTGAGCCAGATGAGCTGGTTTTTCACCAAGGCGGCGCTGCTGACTTTTGGCGGCGCCTACGCGGTGTTGCCCTATGTCTACCAGGGCGCAGTCGAGCAGTTCGGCTGGCTCACCGGGCCGCAGATGATCGACGGCCTGGCGCTGGGCGAGACCACGCCGGGGCCGCTGATCATGGTCGTGGCCTTCGTGGCTTTTGTCGGCGGCTGGACCCAGGAAGTGCTGGGCCCGGACGCGCTGTTCCAGGGCGCGGCGCTGGCGGCTCTGCTGGTGACCTGGTTCACCTTTCTGCCCTCTTTCATCTTCATCCTGGCCGGTGGGCCGCTGGTGGAGTCCACCCACGGCAAGCTCCACTTCACCGCGCCGCTGGCGGCCATCACCGCTGCGGTGGTCGGGGTGATTGCCAGCCTTGCTCTGTTTTTCATAGCGCATGTGGCTTTGCCGGCGGGGGCTGGTGCCGGTTTTCCATCAGGTGTGGCGTGGCCGGCGCTGGCCTTGATGGTGGCCGCCGGCGTAGCGCTGCTGCGCTATCGGGTCGGCGTGATTCCGGTGATTGCCGCCTGCGCGATGGCCGGCCTGCTGCTGCGCCTGGCCGGCCTGGCCTGACCCGCGGGCTGGCGCGCCCGCGTTATGCTCAAGCCCATGCAAGCTTCTCAGGACACCACGCCCGCTGTGCTTGAGCGCCTGTTCGGCAGCTGGGTCCACACCGTCTCGCCCAGCACCTTGCGCCATGACCTGATGGCTGCATTGCTCGGCGCGGTGCTGGTGCTGCCGCAGGGCATTGCCTTTGCCACCTTGGCCGGGCTGCCGCCCGAATATGGCCTCTACACCGCCATCATCCCCTGCATCATTGCCGCGCTGTTCGGCTCGAGCTGGCATGTGATGTCGGGGCCGACCAATGCCAACTCGCTGGCGCTGTTTGCGATGCTGTCGCCGCTGGCCCTGGCCTTCAGCCCGGCCTACATCCAGATGGTGCTGGCCGTGACGGTGCTGGTCGGCATCATGCAGTGGCTGATAGGCGCGCTGCGGCTGGGCAGCCTGGCCAATTTCATCTCGCCCGCCGCCTTGTTCGGCTTCACCTCGGGCGCGGCGCTGCTGATCGCCGTGTACGCGCTGCCGGACCTGCTGGGCCTGGCGGCCGCCGCTGAACACGGCGCAGCGGCGGTGTTGCTGCATGTGGTCGCTCAACTGCGCGCCGTGCAGCCGGCGGCGCTGGCGGTTGCCGGCGCGACGCTGGCCGTTGCCCTGCTGGTGCGGCGCCTGCGTCCCAGCTGGCCGTCCATGCTGGCCGGCCTGGTAGCGGCGACGCTGCTGAGCTGGGCTTGGTCGACGTACCTCAGCACCGCACCCCTGCCGCTGCGCACCGTCGGCCAGATTCAAACGCCGTGGCCCCAATTCGCCGTGCCCACGGTCAGCTGGTCGGCGCTGTCCGAGTTGCTGGGGCTGGCGTTTGCATTGACCATCGTGGCGCTGGGCCAATCCATCTCGATCGCCAAGGCCGTGGCGGCGCGCTCCGGCCAGCGCATCGACGCCAACCGCGAGTTCCGTGGCCAGGGCCTGTCCAACATCGTTGGCGGCTTCTTTTCGTCTTACGTCTCCTGCGGATCGCTGAACCGCTCCATGCCGAATCTGGAAGCCGGCGCGCGCACGCCGCTGGCAGCGGTGTTTTCGGCGGTCCTGCTGCTGGTGCTGGTGGCGCTCAGCGCGACCATGCTGGCGCAAATCCCGATGGCTGCGCTGGCCGCGCTGCTGCTGCTGGTGGCGGTGTCGCTGCTGGACATCCAACGCTGGAAGCAGTTGTTTGCGCTGAGCCGCACCGAATTCGGCGTCGCCTTTGCCACGCTGGTGGCGACGGTCAGCATCCGGCTGGAGATCGCGATTCTGCTTGGCACGCTGTTGTCGCTGATGTCCTTTCTGTACCGCACCTCGAAACCGGCAATGCGCACCATGGGCTTCGACAGCCGCGCGCCGGACCGGCAATTTGTGGTGCTGGCCGATGCGGCAAGTCCCTTGCCGGAATGCCCGCAGCTGAAACTTTTACGGATGGAAGGCGAGGTCTATTTCGGCGCGACCCAGCATGTGGCCGACACCCTGCACGCCTTGCGCCACGCGCCGCTACCGCAAAAACACCTGCTGGTGATGGGCAAAAGCATGAACTTCATCGACCTGGCAGGCGCGCAGCTCTGGGAGCAGGAGCTCAATGCGCGACGCATGATGGGCGGCGACCTGTATTTTCACAGGCCGCGCCCCGAAGTGATCCAGATGTGGCAGACCACCGGCTTCACCCGCCTGCTCGGTCCCGAGCACCAGTTCCCGGACAAACGCAGCGCGATCGCAACCATTTTCACGCGGCTGGACCCGGCCATTTGCCGCCAGTGCAGCGCGCGCATTTTTGAAGAATGCCGAAGTGTGCCGGGGCCAGATTCCGTGGACGCCGCCGTCGCCGCTAGACCGGCGGCTTGAAACCCAGCCGCTGCAACAGGCCCATGGCGGCATGCGGCGCCTTTTCCTTGGCGCCGTTGATGAAAAACACGAACACCTCCCGGGCTTTGCCCTTGGCTTTCACGGGTTCCAGCCGGGACAGATCTTCGGGCTCACCGCCCTCCGCCCAGGTTTGCGCCGCTGCGGTCCAGCCTTCCAGGGCCTTGGGCGCATAACCGTTTTTGAGTTTCGCGTCGCTGCACATCAGCCGTGCATAAACAAAGTCCGAGGTGAGATCGGCAAAGGATGGAAAGTCCGGGGAGTCGGTGAACACCGTGGCGCAATGGTGCTTGCGCGCCAGCCTCAGGTAGTCCGGCGTCATGAAGCTGGGGTGCCGCACATCGAGCACATGGCGCAGCTTCAGGCCACCCACAGTTTTCGGCAGCAGCGTCAAAAAGGCGCCGAAATCTTCCGGATCAAACACCTTGGTCGGCATGAATTGCCAGACGATGGGGCCAAGCTTGTCGCCGAGTTCGCTGATGCCGCTGTCTACAAAGCGGTCAATGGACTCGCCGGCCTCGGCCAGCACCCGGCGATTGGTGCTGAAACGGCTGGCCTTGAGCGAAAACACAAAATCGTCGGGGGTTTCGTTGCGCCATTTGGCAAAGGTGGCCGGCTTGAAGCTGCTGTAGTAGGTGCCGTTGACCTCGATGGCGCTGAGCTGGCGGCTGGCGTAGCCCAGCTCCTGGCTGTGCGGCAATTTCGCCGGGTAGAAGTTGTCGCGCCAGGGCGCGTAGGTCCAGCCGCCTATGCCGACGCGGATGCAGGTCGCGGGGGACGGGAATTTTTTCATGGGGGCCTTCATCGGTGGTGACTTGCACATGGTTGCAGAAAACCACCCGGCGCGCCATGCGCCATCCAAAGCCGGGCTGGCACGAGCGCCCGGGCACGGGTACAGTAGGTCTTGTGCCCCACTTTCCGGAGTTGCCATGAACGCCCCCCTGCACCGCGAAATCCCTGCCGGCCTGCTCGATGACGCGCAGGCCTTGTCTGATGTCAGCGCCCAGTGGGACGGCGACATCGTCAAACAGATCACCGACTACATCACCATCCCGGCCAAGTCGCCATCCTTCGATGCCGACTGGGCCGGCCACGGTCACATCGACACCGTGATGCGCAACGCCGCCACCTGGGTGGAGGCGCAGAAGGTGGAGGGTCTCAAACTCGAAATTGTCCGGCTGGAAGGCCGCACGCCGGTGCTGTTTTTCGAGGTGCCGGCGACCAAAACCGGATCCACAGAGACGGTGCTGATGTATGGCCACCTTGACAAACAACCCGAGTTCACCGGCTGGCGCAGCGACCTCGGCCCCTGGACGCCCAAGTACGAAGACGGCAAGCTGTTCGGCCGCGGCGGTGCGGACGATGGGTATGCGGTCTACGCCAGCGTCGCAGCCATCCAGGCACTGAAGGCGCAGAAGGTGGCGCACCCGCGCATCGTCGGCCTGGTCGAAACCTGCGAGGAAAGCGGCTCCTACGACCTGCTGCCTTATGTCGATGCGCTGCGCACGCGCCTTGGTGATGTGGGTCTGGTGATCTGCCTGGATTCCGGCGCCGGCAACTACGACCAGCTCTGGCTGACCACCTCGCTGCGCGGCATGGCCAGTGGCGTGCTCAAGGTCGAGATCCTGACCGAAGGTGTGCACTCGGGCGACGCCAGCGGGCTGGTGCCGTCGAGCTTTCGCATCATGCGCCAGGTGCTGGACCGGCTGGAGGACAGCAAGACGGGCACGCTGTTGCCGCAAAGTTTCCACTGCGAGATCCCGGCCGAGCGGCTGGCGCAGGCCCGGGTCACGGCGCAAATCCTCGGCGACCAGATCTACAAGCGTTTTCCGTGGGCGCACTACGACTGCGGCGGCGCCACGACCTTTGCGCTGCCCACCACCACCGACCCGGTCGAGGCGCTGCTCAACCGCACCTGGAAGCCGACCCTGAGCGTGACCGGCGCTGACGGCTTTCCCGAGATGGGCAATGCCGGTAATGTGCTGCGGCCCTACACCGCTTTCAAGCTCTCGCTGCGCTTGCCGCCGCTGGTCGATGCCGGCAGCGCTGTGCAGGAGCTCAAGACCCTGCTCGAAGACAATGCGCCCTACCAGGCCAAAGTCACCTTCGAAAGCGCGGGCGGCGCGACCGGCTGGAACGCACCCAGCACCTCGCCGTGGTTCCAGAAAGCGCTGGACGATGCCTCGCAGGCCCACTACGGCGCACCTTGCGGCACCATCGGCCAGGGCGGCACCATCCCGCTGATGAACATGTTGAGCCGGGGCTTCCCGAAGGCGCAGATGATGGTCTGTGGGGTGCTGGGCCCCAGGAGCAATGCGCACGGCCCCAATGAGTTCCTGCATGTGCCTTATGCCAAGAAGATCACTGCCGCCGTGGCGCATGTGATCGCCAGCATGCCCTGATGGAATCGATCGCCTGATGGACAAACCGACGCTGGCGCCCTTCACTGCGCGTGATGGTGAAAACCTGGCGCTTTATGAGTGGCCGATGGAGGCCTGGTTGGCCGACGAGGTGCTGCCTCCGCGCGCCGTCGTGCTGATCGTCCACGGCCTGGGCGAACACGCCAGCCGTTACGACCATGTGGCGCAGAAGCTGCTCGACTGGGGCTTTGCGGTTCGCGCGTATGACCAGCGCGGGCACGGCGAGTCCGGCGGTGCGCGTGGTGGCCTGAGCAGCGAAGCCCTGTTGCTGGAAGACCTGGCTGAAGTGGTGGACGACACGCGCCAGCGTGCCCTGCGCCTGCCGCAGGCCGCCCGCAAGGGCAATGATGACGGTCCCTTGCCGCTGATCTTGCTGGGTCACAGCCTGGGTGGCCTGGTGGTGGGGCGCTTTGTGTCGCTGAAGGTGCGGCCGGTCGAGGGCGTGGTGTTGTCCTCACCTGCGCTCGATCCGGGGCTCAATGCGGTCCAGAAGTTTTTGCTGGCCACGCTGCCGGTGATCGCGCCCAATCTGCGCATCAACAACGGCTTGAAGCCTGAATACATCTCTCACGACTCGCGGGTGGTGCAGAAATACCTGGACGACCCGCTGGTGCATGCCAAGATTTCCGCGCGGCTGGCCAAATTTATTGCAAGCGCCGGCCCGGCAACCGTGGCTGCCGCCAGCAACTGGAGTACGCCGACCCTGCTGATGTACGCCGGCGCGGACAAGCTGGTCAACCCGGCCGGCAGCCTGGCCTTCGCCAACGCGGCGGCCGGCAACGGCGCCGCAGGCCTGGTCACCGCGCGGTGCTTTGACGATCTGTACCACGAGCTTTTTAATGAGCTGGATGCGGCGCCGGTGTTTGCCACGCTGAAAGCCTGGCTGGACGCGCGCTTTTAAGCCAAAAAGGGCCTCAGCCCTCGTCGGATGGTTCTTGCTAGCTATGAAATCAGGAGCAATCAGGCGGGCTTGCGGCGCCGCTGCAGGGCCAGCCAGGCCAGTGCCGCGCCGGTCAGGCCCAGCGGCAGCAGCGAGCCGAGGTTCAGCAGGGTCCAGCCCTGGGTCGTGACCAGGACGCCCGAAGCCAGCGAGGACAACGCCAGCACCGCGAACACGCAGAAATTCAGTGCGCCCTGGGCCTTGTCCTTTTCTTCGGGGCGGTAGGCCGTCAGGGCCAGTGTGGTGGCGCTGGTGAACAGGAAATTCCAGCCGACACCAAGCAGAAACAGCGCCGCCAGAAACTGGTGCAGCTCAACACCAGATAGCGCGATCAGAACGCAGGCCACATTGAGTGCCAGCCCCACCGCCATGATGGGCAGGGTGCCGAAACGCTTGATCAGGTGACCGGTGAAAAAGCCCGGCGCAAACATGCCGATCACATGCCATTCAAGCACCAGGGCCGCGTCGGAAAACGGCAGGCCGCAGACCTGCATGGCAATCGGCGTGGCGGCCATCAGCAAATTCATCACGCCGAAACCCAGCGCGCCAGCCGCTGCGGCAACGATGAACACCGGCTGGCGCATGATCTCGCGCAGTGGCCGGCCGCCGCTGGCAGCCTGTTGTGGCGGTGTGGGCGGGAAGTGGATAAAAGCCAGCAAGGCCATGGCCAGCAGCGCCACGGCGCTGAGGGCGAGATAGGCGCCGGCGAATGGAACGGCGGTCAGGGTTCGCGTGCCCGCTGCCAGGTTCGGGCCGGCAATCGCGCCTATCAGCCCGCCGGCCATCACCAGCGAAACGGCTTTTTCGCGAAATGCCGGCAGCGCCAGCTCGGCTGCGGCAAAACGGTAGAGCAGGGCATTGGCGTTGTAATAACCGGCGACCACCGTGGCCGCCACCAGCAGCCAGAAATTGCGGCTGTAGGCCGCGTAACAGCACAGCAGCGCCGACAGCACCGCCACCACCAGCCCGGCCTGGAACGAGGTCTTGCGGCCAAAACGCTTCTGGGTGCGCGCCACCAGGCCGGTCGACAAGGCGCCGCCCACGACGTAGCCCATCACCGGCAGGGTCGCCATCCAGCCCAGCGGCGCCAGCGCCAGCCCGACCAGGCCGTTGATGGCGATGAAGGTCACGTTGTTGGTGAGGAACAGGCCCTGGCAAATGGCCAGCAGCCACAGGTTGCGGTTCATGGGGAGCCCAGCAGCGCCAGGCAGGCCAGCGGGGCGGTTTCGGCGCGCAGGGTGCGCGGGCCCAGCGTGACCGGCACAAATCCCGCCGCAATGGCGGCGTCTTCTTCGCCAGGACTGAGGCCGCCTTCCGGGCCGCTGAGCAGCGTCACCGGCGCCGCACCGTCGCAGCCGGCCAGCGCCTGCAACAGCGGCTGGGTGCCGGCACGCAGCGACAGCAGCAAGCGCGGTGCGACGGGCGACGCGGGCGGCAAAGCAGCCAGCCAGTCGGCCAGCGTGGCGACCTCCTGAACGGGCGGTACGCGGTTGCGGCCGCACTGCTCACAGGCGGCAATCGCCACGCCCTGCCAATGCGCGACTTTTTTGTCGGCACGTTCGCCCTTGAGGCGCAGCACCGAACGCTCAGCCATCAACGGCGTGATGCTGGCGGCGCCCAGTTCGCTGGCTTTTTCAACCAGCCAGTCCATGCGTTCGTTGGCCGGCATGCCAATCGCCAGGTGCACGGCGCGGGCGACTTCGCGCTCGATCGCGCGGTGTGCCGTGACCACGACCTGCACGTCGCTGCGGCCCATGCGCGTGATGCGCGCTTCGAACTCGCCGCCGCGGCTGTTGAACAAGGTGATGCTGTCGTCGGGTTGCAGGCGCAACACCTGCACATGGCGTGCCGCGCGCTCGGGCAGCGCCAGCGCATCGCCGGTGGCCAGCGGCACGTCGGCGTAAAAGCGGGCGCTCATCGCAGCGGGCTTTCTGCGCAAGGCAATTTGCTATCAAAAAAATAGCTAAAAACCCCCGCCAATTGGGGGCTGGAGGCCAATTTGATGCACAAGTGCCGGCTCAAAACGTGTAGCCCACGCGGGTTTCGTTTCCCTCGATCTCGTCGAGCAGCACCATCAGCGGTCCGAGTGCGCGGTAACGCGCGCAGGTCGAGCGCGCATAGGCAATGAAACGCGGCGTGTCCGCCAGGTATTTGGGTTTGCCGTCGCGCAGGGTCAGGCGCGCGAAGATACCGAGGATTTTCAGGTGGCGCTGCAGGCCCATCCATTCGACGGCGCGGTAGAACTCGCCGAAGTCGTCGCCGACCGGCAGACCGGCCTTGCGCGCCTGCTCCCAGTAACGAACGGTGATCTCGAGCACAAAGTCTTCCGGCCAGCTGACGAAGGCATCGCGCATCAGGCTGGCAATGTCATAGGTGATGGGGCCGTAGACGGCGTCCTGGAAGTCGAGTACGCCAAGGGCGGGTGTTCCGTCCTGGGCCACCATCAGGTTTCTGGGCATGAAGTCCCGATGCACATAGACGCGCGCGCCGCCGAGTGCGTTCAGGTTGCTGTCCTTGATCTGCGCAAACAGGGTGTCGAGTTTGCCGCGCAGCGTGCTGTCGATGGCGATGCCGCGGTGTTTTTCCACATACCAGTCGGGGAACAGCGCCAGCTCGCGTGACAGCAAGGCGTCGTCGTAAGACGGCAGCACGTCCGGCCTGGAGGCGAGTTGCCAGTTCACCAGCACATCCACGGCGTCGCGGTACAGCGCATAGGCGCGCTGCGGCCGGTCGGTCTCGTTTTGCTGGTCAATCACCTCAAGCATGGTTTGCGCGCCCAGGTCGTTCAGCAGCATGAACCCCTGCGGCTCGTCCCAGGCCAGCACGCGCGGGGCCTGCAAGCCCGCGTCGGCCATCAGTCGGGCGACCTTGACAAAGGGCCGGCAGTCTTCCTGCGCAGGCGGCGCGTCCATGATGATGCAGCTGCTGCTGCCCGCCGTACTGACCCGGAAATAGCGGCGAAAGCTGGCGTCGGCCGACGCAGGCCGGACCGTGTCGGGCAACAGGCCATGGGCAGGCGTCACGTGCTGCAACCAGACGGAAAATGCTTTGGCGCGGGCGGGATCCGTCCAGACAATCGAAGCGTCGGTCATACGTTGTTTTGGCCTGCCTGGGGTGTAACCATCAAAAGATGGAAAAAGGGGCGAGTGGGCATAGGATAATCGGGCCTGTTTTTATAAACGGGTTTATCTCATACTTCCGATGCATCGCGCATCCCGCTCGCGTTTTATTGTCTCCCCGGTGGCTCATGCCGTCTTCAGCCTCGTGTCCTGCACCGTGCTGGGCCTGGGGCATGGGAGCATCGCGCATGCCCAGGCGCCGGCGGCGTCGCAGGATCCGGCGCAGTCGCCCGCTACATCAGTGCCTGGCACCATCCCGCGCCGCGATGCCTTGCCGGGCCAGCTCAAAAGCTCCTCCATGCTGGCCGAGCAGCCACCCGGCGGGCCGGGCATCGAGCTGCCGACCTTTATCTTCGGGGACACCCTGTCAGGCCGCCCGGAGCTGGAAACCGTCATTGACGGCAATGCCGAATTGCGCCGGGGCGGATCCTCGATACGCGCCGACTGGCTGCAGTACGACCAGCCCAGCGATACGGTCAAGGCGCGTGGCAATGTGCGTGTCAACAGTGCTGGCAACCTGTACAACGGGCCAGAGCTGGAAATCAAGCTCGATACTTTCGAGGGCTTTTTCACGCGGCCCGACTACCGCTTTCTGCAGAACGACGGCTATGGCGTGGCCTCGCGCGTGGACTTCCTTGATGACAAGCGTCTGGTGGCTTACGACGCGAATTTCACCACTTGCCAGCGTGGTGAAGGCCCGAGCTGGATGCCGGCCTGGATTGTCAACGCCAGCAGCATCAAGTTCGACAAAGAAGCCGATGTGGGCGAAGCTTCGGGCGGCGTGTTGCGCTTCATGGGTGTGCCTATCCTTGCCGCGCCCACGTTCAGCTTTCCGCTCAGCGACAAACGCAAGTCCGGTTTGTTGCCGCCGACCATCGGCATCGACAGCGTCAACGGGACCTCCGCCACGGTTCCTTATTATTTCGACATCGCACCGCAGCGCGATGCCACCTTCGCGCCCACGATCATGAGCAAACGCGGCGTGGACCTCGCTGGCGAGATCCGCTATCTGGAGCGCACTTATCGCGGGGAGTTACGCGCCAGCTTGCTGCCCAACGACAGCTTGCGCGACAAGACCCGCTGGTCTTACAACTACCTGTCCAGCGGCAGCTTCAACACCGGCCTGAGTGCGGTCGGCGGCGTGGGCTTCAACTTCAACCTGAACCGGGTCAGTGACGATAACTACTGGCGTGACTTTCCTTCGACGGGTCTGGGTGGCGGCAGCAACGTGCTGACGCAGCGCTTGTTGACCAGCGACGCCAGCGTTAGCTGGGGCCGGGGATATTTCTCGACCACGCTGCGCACGCTCAAGTATCAGACGCTGCAGGATGTCAATTCGCCGATCACTCCGCCTTATGACCGCTTGCCGCAACTCACGGCTGCGTATACCCGCATCAATACCCCTTTGGCTGGAGTCGATGGCCTGGATTACTCGGTCACCACCGACTACACCCGCTTCGAGGCGGATCGCCTCCTGACCCGCCAGCCCAACGCCAACCGTGCTTTTGCGCTGGCCCAGATCAGCCGGCCCTGGATCCGGCCGGCCGGTTACATCACGCCCAAGCTGATGCTCAATTCGACCGCCTACCAGTTTGACGGTCCGCTGGTCAACGGTGCGCGCTCGGCGTCGCGTACCGTGCCGACCTTCAGCCTGGACAGTGGGCTGGTATTCGAGCGCAATGCCAGCTTCTTTGGCCAGGCCTTCACGCAGACGCTGGAGCCGCGGGCTTTTTATGTGAACACGCCCTACCGTAACCAGGCCGCATTGCCCAATTACGACTCAGGCCTGAATGCCTTCAACTTCGCCACCCTGTTCACTGAAAACGAATTTGTCGGCAATGACCGGATCTCGGACTCCAATGTGCTGACCACAGGCGTCACTTCCCGCCTTCTCGACCCGGACACCGGTGCCGAAGCCTTGCGAGTGGGCATTGCGCAGCGGGTACGTTTCAAGGACCGGCAGGTGACCCTTCCCGGCGAGGTGCCGGTGTCCGAGCGACTCAGCGACTTGTTGCTAGGCGCTACCGTCAACCTGACGCCTGCATGGTCGCTCGATACCACGGTTCAGTACAACCCCAAAACCAACATATCCGAACGTTCGACGGTGGGAGGGCGTTACAGCCCGAGCAACTACCGCGTGATCAGTGCCGCCTACCGCCGCCAGCGCAATGTCAGCGAGCAGTATGAGGTGGGCTGGCAGTGGCCCATCAACGACTTGTGGGGCGACAAGGGCAAGGACCTGGGCGCAGGACGTGGCCAGGGAGCGGGGCGTTGGTACAGCGTCGGGCGTCTCAATTACAGCGTGCCCGACAAAAAGCTTGTCGACACGGTTGTCGGTCTGGAATACGACGGATGCTGCTGGATAGGCCGGGTCGTGCTGGAGCGCACCCAGCTCGGCACGATCGCGCTGGTCGGGACCGGCTCATCCGCAAGCACGCGTATCCTGTTCCAGCTGGAATTCGTTGGCTTTTCTCGCATTGGCAACAATCCCCTGAAAACATTAAAGGCCAATATTCCGCGTTATCAGTACCTGCGCGAGCAAAGTACCACGCCAAGCCGCTTTACCAACTATGACTAAATACAGCTTCTCTCAACGCCCTTGCCTACGTCCATCGGTCATTGCCGCATTGGCGTTGATATTGGCCTTGCCCCTGCCGGTCTTGCAGGCCCAGACGCTCAGGTTGCCGGGACAGCAACGCACCCCTGCTTTGGGCGCCTTGGGTCTCGGTCTGCCCGCAGTCGGCAGCGCGCAGCAGCGACAGGCCGACTACATCGTCGCCGTGGTCAACTCCGAGCCGGTGACCAACAACGAGGTGCGCGCGCGCATGCTGCGCATCGAACAACAGATGCGGCAGCAGGGCGCGCAGGTGCCGCCCAAAAATGAACTGGCGCGGCAGTTGCTGGAACGCATCATCAGCGAGCGAACCCAGCTGCAGTTAGCCAGGGAAACGGGCGTGCAGATCAGTGATGCCATGGTGGACGATGCCGTTGCCAATGTGTCCCGGCAAAACCAGATGTCCGCCGCAGAGCTGCGTCGGCGCCTGGAGGCCGAAGGGCTGCCGTTTTCGCAGTTTCGGACCGACCTTCGCAATGAGCTGTTGCTCAATCGCGTTCGTGATCGCGAACTGGAGCCGCGTGCGAAAGTCAGCGACCAGGAGGTCGAGCAGTATCTGCGGGAGCAGGAAAGTGGCGGCGGCCCGCAGGCCGCCATGGAGGTCAACCTCGCGCAGATTCTCGTTGCTGTTCCAGAAAATGCCAGCACGGAGCAGCTGGCCGGGCTGCAGGCCCGGGCGCAGCTGGTGGCGGAACGGGCGCGCAGTGGCACCGACTTCGCCGCGCTGGTCAAAGAGTTTTCCAATTCGCCTGGCAGCAGCGGGGACGGGCAGATGGGTTTGCGCGCGCAGGATCGTTACCCGGAACTTTTCATCAGCGCAACACAAAACCTGCCGGTCGGCGGTGTGGCTGGCCCGCTGCGCAGCGGTGCAGGGTTTCACGTTCTCAAGGTGATCGAGAAAAAACGCGCCGGCACGCCTGCCGCCACCGTTGCCGAAACACGGGCCCGGCATATTCTTTTACGCACCACGCCGCAGCTCAGCGAGGCAGCGGCAGTAGCGCGGTTGCTGGAATTTAAAACGCGCATAGCTGCCGGGCAAGCTGATTTTGCGGCGCTGGCCCGCGAATTCAGCCAGGACGCATCGGCCAAGGATGGTGGCGACCTGGGCTGGGCCGCTGCCGGCATGTTTGTGCCGGAATTTGAAGAGCGCATGAACAGCCTGGCGCCGGGACAGGTGGGCGATCCCTTGGTGTCCAGATTCGGCGTCCATTTGATCCAGGTGCAGGAGCGGCGCAATACCGCGCTGACGCCGCGCGAGCAGCGTGAGGTCGTGCGGGGCATGCTGCGCGAGAAAAAGCTCGAGGAGGCTTACACCACCTGGGCGCAGGAGGTGCGCGGCCGTGCCTATGTGGAATACCGGGAGCCGCCGCAGTGATGTGGCCCCCACGGTCGCGCACGGCGTGTCGCTCCCTGCCCCCCACGAGGGCCGTTGCGCCTGCGGACCGGCAAAGCCGGAACCCGCGGCCCCTGCTTGAAAGAGACGTCCGGGATCGTCCAACCCGCGCCTCCGGGCTAGCGTGAAACATATCCCGCGCAAGCGCTTTGGTCAGCACTTTCTGACCGACCGCGCCATCATTGACGCCATCGTGGATGCGATTGCGCCGGTGGCGGGTCAGGCGATGGTGGAAATTGGGCCCGGCCTGGCGGCCATGACCCAGCCTCTGGCAGAGCGCCTGGGCAAGCTGACGGTCATTGAACTGGACCGGGACCTGGCGCAGCAACTGCGGGCGCGTCCTCAGCTTCGGGTGATCCAGGCCGATGTGCTCAAGGTTGATTTTGTTCAGCTGGCTTCTGAAAGCGCAGGGCCTGCCGGAAAAATCCGTGTGGTTGGCAACCTGCCCTACAACATTTCCACACCCATCCTGTTTCATCTGCTTGATGCGGTCGATGTCATCGAAGACCAGCATTTCATGCTGCAAAAGGAAGTGATCGACCGCATGGTGGCCCAGCCTGCGACCAGTGACTATGGCCGGCTCAGTGTGATGCTGCAATGGCGTTATGCCATGGAAGACGTGCTGTTTGTACCGCCGCAGAGCTTCGATCCGCCGCCCCGGGTCGACAGCGCCATTGTGCGCATGGTGCCGCGGGCCGCCCCCGCGCATCTGGACGCCGGCCTTTTGAGCGAGGTGGTCCGCGTGGCTTTCAGCCAGCGCCGCAAGTTGCTTCGCCATTCGCTGGGCAAATGGCTGGAGCAGAAGCAGCATGTCGGGCCTTTTGATCTGCAGCGTCGTGCCGAGGAAGTGCCGGTTGATGAATATGTTGCCTTGACTCAGGCGCTGCAAGACTCCCCGCAGGCATGAGTTACCCAATAAAAAAGCCCGTCAAAGACGGGCTTTTTTGTTTTGCATGGCAAGCTCAGGCGGCTGCCAGCCAGTATCCCGCGTTGAACGGGCTGCTCATGCGAAGTGCCAGTGGCGACACGTCGAGCAGTTTGTCGGTAGGCATCGGCTCTTCACCGTCTGCGTTTGCTTGCTGGGCCTCATTCGCCCGATCCCCTTGGCCAATGTCTGGGGAGCGGGCTACAGAAAAGAATAGAAACATCTGAACGGTATCTTTCGATCCGCCCAGTAGTCTGCGGCATCCCGGAAGATGTCCAGCAGCTGCTCGCGCGCTTCCTTGTCAAACTTGGCGTGGGCAGGGATCTGCTCAAGCACCACGATAAAACCGGGCTGCGGGCCGGACTTGTGAACCAGGTCCGTCATGCAGTCGTAAAGCGCATCGAAATTTTTCCCAAAATGCGCGGGGAATGTGTACTGCGCCGCGATCATGTCCAGCACGTCTTGTTTGCTCTGGGCATTGCCCAGGTTGGCATACAGGAAATGCTGATTCAATTGCGTGGCGGCGTCCTGCAAGTCCTGCACGCGAAAGGCGCGTATGGATTGCACGATGTTGGGTCTAACAGTACGAAGTGGCATATCCATCTCCGCTTCTCTTTCTTAAGTCAAAAACTCAAAGTTGATGATCACTACAGAACTTACTGAACAATTCTGCGAAAACTCGCGTAGTGGTCATCGGTGTAATAACAAGCGTCGGGCGCCGTCGGCACCCAACCGCCACAAACAATGCGCCGGGCACCCCGGCTGCGCTCACCGGGCGTCTGAACGGTGTACTCGCGGTAATAACTGCGATGGTTGGCAGGAAGAATTCTTTCCCGATTGCCAAACACCGAGCCGTCCTTGTCGTACTTGAACGGACCGCCTTGGTAAATCAGCTTCACCATGTTGCGGCCATGCGCTGGCAATTCCGCGATCACGACGGTGCTGATTCCGGTATCGGGACTGGCCTTCCTGGCCTGCACCATATCGGGGCTGAACCCTGTGCCCAAAGCAGCCAGTGCGACCGCAACGACCAGTGACCAACCAGCCCAACCTTTTCGCAACATGAAAAAAGCGTCTTTCTCGAACCAGGCGGGCCACCCGAGTTTTTCAGGACGGCCGGGTTAACCCCTAAATTTCAAGAGACAGAGTTTGACGTATCCAAGCGGAAAATGCAAGTCCCTGCCCAAAGATTAGGCAGGCGCACACGGATTTTTGTGGAACATAAGTTAGTACTAGCTGTCTAAAGTCGGCCTATCGGGAAGCGTTGGCGTCTGCGACGGTCAAAGCGGTCATATTGACAATCCGGCGCACCGTGGTGCTGGCTGTCAGGATGTGCATCGGTTTGCTGGCACCCAGCAGCACGGGGCCAATGGCGATGTTGCCGCCCGCTGCGGTTTTGAGCAGGTTGTAGGCAATATTGGCCGCATCAATATTGGGCAGCACCAAAAGATTGGCCTCTCCGGCCAAGGTGCTGTTGGGCATCACCAGTGCGCGGGCCGCAGCATCGAGCGCCACATCCCCGTGCATTTCTCCATCTACTTCCAGCCAGGGCGCTTGCTCACGGAGCAACTCCAGGGTTTGGCGCATTTTCAGGGCGCTGGGCATCTTGGAGGTGCCGAAGTTGGAGTGCGAAAGCAGTGCCGCCTTGGGCTTGATGCCGAAACGCATCATCTCCTCGGCGGCCATGGTTGTGATCTCCGCCAATTGTTCTGCCGTCGGGTCGTAGTTGACATGGGTGTCCACCAGGAACACCTGCCGGTCAGGCAGCAGCAGGCCGTTCATGCAGGCATAGGTGCAGACGCCCGGGCGTTTGCCGATGACCTGGTCCAGATAGTCCAGATGATGTGCGGTGGTGCCCCAGGTGCCACAGATCAGGCCGTCCACATCGCCTTTGTGCAGCAGCATGCCGGCAATCAGGGTCAAGCGGCGGCGCATTTCGATTTTCGCGATCTGCACTGTCACGCCTTGGCGCTCCATCAGCCGGTGGTAGGTCTGCCAGAAGTCCCGGTAACGGTGATCCTGCTCGACGTTGACGACGTCGTAATCAAGCTCTTCCTTCAGACGCAAGCCGAACTTCTCAATGCGCTGGGCAATGATGGCCGGCCGGCCTATCAAGGTGGGGCGTGCCAGACCTTCATCGACGACGATCTGGCAGGCGCGAAGCACGCGCTCTTCCT
Organism: Pseudomonadota bacterium; assembly: GCA_040385775.1. Classification (GTDB taxonomy): domain Bacteria; phylum Pseudomonadota; class Gammaproteobacteria; order Burkholderiales; family Burkholderiaceae_C; genus Polaromonas. Next base: position 5,681 of record JAZKGR010000153.1, on the reverse strand, counting down.
CGCCTTCGGCATAGGCCACGCGTTTTTTGCCGGCTTTTTTCGCAGCCGCAAAAATCGGTTTCATTGTTGTGCCCGAGGCATAAACGAAACTTTGGAGTTTTTCGCGGTAAGCGTCCATGTCGGTGATTGGACGCAGCGCCACACCGCTGTCGGCCGCCGCCTGCGCTACGGCGGGCGCGATTTTCATCATCAGGCGGGGGTCAAAAGGCTTGGGAATCAGGTAGTCCGGGCCAAATGCGAGTTGTGCCCCGGCGTATGCGGCCGCGACCACTTCGCTCTGTTCGGCTTGGGCCAGTTCGGCAATCGCATGGACCGCCGCAATTTCCATCTCGATGGTGATGGTAGAGGCGCCTGCATCAAGCGCGCCCCGGAAGATGTAGGGAAAGCACAGGACGTTGTTGACCTGGTTCGGATAGTCGGTACGGCCAGTGGCCATGATGGCGTCATCGCGAACCGACTTGACATCTTCAGGCGTGATCTCAGGATTGGGATTGGCCAGCGCAAGAATGATGGGCTTGGCCGCCATGCGCTTGACCATGTCCTTCTTCAGCACGCCACCCGCAGACAGGCCCAGGAAGATGTCTGCGCCGTCAATAATGTCGCCCAGCGTGCGCGCTGGCGTTTTTTGCGCGAACTGGATCTTGTCCTCGTCCATGAGCTCGGTGCGGCCTTCATAAACGACGCCGGCCAGGTCGGTAACGTAGATGTTCTCGCGCGGCATCCCGAGCTTGAGCAGCAGATTCAAACAGGCAAGCGCGGCAGCGCCCGCACCAGAGGTGACGAGCTTGACTTTCTTCGGGTCCTTGCCAACAACCTTCAGCGCGTTCAGGACGGCCGCACCGACGGTGATGGCGGTGCCGTGTTGGTCGTCATGAAACACCGGGATCTTCATCCGCTTGCGGAGCTCCCGCTCAATGTAAAAGCAGTCCGGCGCCTTGATGTCCTCCAGATTGACGGCGCCAAATGTCGGCTCCAGCGCGGCGATGATGTCAACCAGTTTGGCCGGGTCGCTTTCGTCGATCTCAATGTCAAAAACGTCAATACCGGCAAATTTCTTGAACAGCACACCTTTGCCTTCCATGACCGGTTTTGCTGCCAATGGGCCAATGTTGCCCAGTCCGAGCACCGCTGTGCCGTTGGTGATCACTGCAACCAGGTTGCCGCGACTGGTGTATTTGAAGGCGGCGTTTGGATCTTTGACGATTTCTTCGCACGGAGCAGCGACCCCCGGCGAATACGCCAGCGCCAGATCGCGCTGGTTGGTCAACTGCTTGGTGGCCGCAATCGCGATTTTCCCCGGCGTCGGAAATTCGTGGTATTCCAGCGCCGCACGGCGCAACTCGTCACGTTTTTCCTGGTCGTTTTCGGGGGTGGCGGGCACGGCTGCGGGCATCAAGTTGTCTCCTGAGCGGCGGCCGGGGAGGCCGTCATTTTTGTAAAAGGTCTGCGATTGTAGGCCGTTGCATGGGAAAACCCTAGTACGTGAATGTACGCAAACAGGTGGAACGCTTTTAACTTTCTTGCCAAACAATGTCCATGTGTGTGATTGGTGAATGTTTGGACGCCACGTGAATGTTCATGCATAAAAAATGGCTGCGACCCATGTATAAAAAGGCTAATTAGCTATAAAAATAATAGCAAAATGCGCTTTTGAGTGCGTCGCCGGACTTGCGCGGTCGCTTTCCATGTCGATGCGGCCGTAGCCTCCCCGCGGACCTGAGCGGCCATGAAACCCACTACCAAGGGTGTCTGGTGGCTGACGCCGGCCAGATTTGTTGCAAAAAAGTGCCTTTGTTCCGAATTGGGCTCGTCTATATGGCTCTACAAGCGGCATTGGCGGATACTGCTGAAAGTGATTAAAAACAATATGTTGCAAAAGGAACTTGCGCCGTTAGCGAGGATTGTTTGGACCGTTCTGGCACTTCTTTTTTACTGCTGACCTGGCTTTCGAGTTTGGGGCTGCTGGCCTGCTCGTCTGTTGTTGCTCAGCAGATTCAGCGACCCGACGCCGGCACCTTGCAGGAGCCGCAACGCCAGATTCCCTTGTTGCCGCAGCCGGGCGCGCCACTGATCAGCTTGCCTCAGCCGAGGCTGGCGACACCCGCGCAGGGCGCGGCGCGCATCACACCTGCGGCGTTCCGTTTTGAGGGCAACACGGTCTTTGACGGCGAAACCCTGGGCGCCTTGCTGGCTGGCCGCCTCAACCAGCTCACCGACCTGACCGGACTGACAGAAGCGGCTGGCTTGATCAGCCAGTATTACCGCGGGCGCGGATATCTTTTGACCGAGGCATACCTGCCTGAGCAGGCTTTTCAGGCCATGGGCGGCACGGTGACCATCGCGGTGATTGAGGCGCGCATCGGCAGGGTCCGCGTGCAGGTCGAGGGCCAGCATGGCTCAGCGTCGTTTGCCAGGCGCGTGGCGACGGCCAACCTGGTGCCTGGCACGCTGATCACGGAATACCTGCTCGACAAGCCGGTGCTGCTTTTGCGTGACCTCGCCGGTGTGGACGCCAGCGCTACCGTGGAACCTGGCGAGTTGTCGGGGCAGGCGGATGTTCTGGTGACCATTCGATCCCAGGGTCCCCAACTCGACGGTTCCGTTGGCGTGGATAACTTTGGCGCACGCGCTGTGGGTGCCGGGCAAGTGTTTGGCAATGTACGTGCCAGCAACCTGTTGGGACGGGGTGATGTTTTGAGTGCGCGTGCTCAACTCGGCGAGGGCTCCAGAAGCAGCCTTTACCGGTTCGCCTACGCTGTGCCCGTGAGCGCGGCCGGGGCGCAGCTGGCCTTCAGTGCGGCCCGTAGCGACTACGCATTGGGCAGGCAGTTTGCCGCCTTGGGCGCCACGGGCAAGGCTGATATTTTGGGCGTTTCGCTGACGCGCCCGCTGATTCGCTCGCGCGAAAACAATCTTTATGGACTGTTCAGCCTGGAGCATAAAAAATTCGCCGACTCGATTGCCACGCCGGCCAACGAGAGCGAGCGCCGCATCGCCGCCGCCCGGCTTGGACTGCTTGGCAACTTTGTTGATGCGGCTGCCGGTGCTGGCGGCTCCAGCAGTTATGCGCTGACGATGACCCGTGGGCGTGCAAAGCTGGACGCGGCCAGTCATGGCTTTGACCAGGGTTTTGGCGGGCTGCAAACAGCAGGCTCTTTCAGCAAGCTCAACCTTGAATTCCAGCGCGCGCAGTTTTTTGAGAATCCGTCCAGTATCCACATCAACTTGCAGGCCCAATGGGCCTCTAAAAATCTTGCATCGGCAGAAAAAATGGCTCTCGGCGGACCCTCCGGCGTGCGCGCCTACCCGGTGGGTGAAGGCATCGGCGACGCTGGCTTGCTGATCAATCTGGAATACCGCTACCAGTTGCCCGCACCGGTGGCGTTGGGCGGTGAGCCTGTCAGCCTGGCGGCTTTTTACGATTACGGCACGATCCGGTTCAATCAGGACACCCTGTCGTTTGCCGGCTCCAATCGTCTGGCCCTGGGTGCGGTCGGTATTGGCGCATTGGCGGGACGCGTCAACAACTTTCTGATTACCACTTATCTGGCCTGGCGTACCACCAACATTGGTCTCTCCACCGGCGATCCGGATCGCTCACCGCGGGCTTGGGTGTCTGCCCAAAAATGGTTTTAACGCCGTAACGCACATGAACCCAATGACGCCCACTGTAAAACCCCGCAAGGCCCGCCAGCCTTGGGCGGTTCGCACCGTGGTGGTTCGCCTGTCGCGGAAACTTACCGCGACTTACCGCATTCGCAGTGGACGCTTGTTATCGCGCCTGTTGGTGGCGGTGCTGGCGGGTTTTACGAACCTTGCCGTGGCCTTGCCCACTGGCGGGGATGTCGTGGCAGGCCAAGCCAGTGTCAGCACACCGACCGCCAACCAGATGCGGATCCAGCAGGGCAGTGACAAGGCCATTATTAACTGGCAAAGCTTCAACATCGGCGTGGGGCAGTCGGTGCAGTTTGTGCAACCCGGCGCGGCTTCGGTGGCCCTGAACCGTGTCGCCGGTGCCAATCCATCGGCCATCTACGGCTCGCTGAGCGCCAACGGCCAGGTTTTCTTGGTCAATCCAGCGGGTGTGATGTTTGCACCCGGCGCGCAGGTCAATGTGGGCGGCCTGGTGGCCTCCAGCCTGGCCATCAGCAATGACGACTTTCTGGCCGGTCGCTACACCTTCAGCGGCCCCGGCAGTGGGGGCGTGGTCAACCACGGCAGCATCAACGTCGCGCGCGGGGGCTACGTATTGCTGGCCGGTCCCAGTGTCAGCAATACCGGCACGATTGCGACCGAAGCGGGCGCCACCGGACTGCTGGCGGGTTCCCGCGTCACGCTGGACACTTCGGGCGCGGGGCTGGTCCGGTTTTCCGTCGATGCTGCAGCGGTCAATGCTGCAGCGTCCAACAGCGGCACGATCACCGCCGCAGGTGGGCAGGTTGCCATGCTCGCCAGCGCGTTGGGAGACGCGATGGCCACGGTGGTCAACCAAAGCGGGGTAATTCGCGCTACGTCTGCGACCGAGCGCAACGGCATGATTGTGCTCAGCGGTGGTCGCAGCGGCGTGGTGCATGTCGCCGGCACGCTAGATGCCAGCGGCGCCTCAGCGGGGCAGGCGGGCGGGACGGTGCAGGTGCTGGGGGACAAGGTGCTGCTTTCCGCAGGCGCCCATATTGATGTTTCAGGCCGGGCGGGCGGTGGAACGGTCCTTGTCGGCGGCGACTACCAGGGCGGAAACAACGCGCTTCAAAATGCTGCACGCACACACGTAGCCGCAGGTACCACGATCCGTGCCGACGCCATCGACAGCGGCGGCGGTGGCAAGGTGGTGGTCTGGGCGGATGGCGACACGCGCAGCGCGGGCAGCATCAGCGCGCGCGGGGGAAGCAACAGCGGCAATGGCGGCTTTGTTGAAGTGTCCGGCAAGCAATACCTTGATACACGGGGCAACATCGACGTTAGCGCGCCTCAGGGTGTGGGTGGGAAGGTTCTGTTTGATCCTCAGGACATTATTCTCAGTACAGCTGTATCTGACCCCTCGGGGGTGACCAACCAGGCGGTCAACACCCCGGACTTGGCTTTCGCGGCAGCGCCTGATCCCGGCACCTACACCGTGCAGATATCAACCGTCACGGGATTCAACGAGCTGTTTTTGCAGGCAACGCGCGATATTGCCATCAACAATCCCTTGACCATGGCCGCCAATGGCAGCGTGCGGCTGGAAGCCAACAACAACATCACCGTCGGGGCCCTTGCAACCATCGGTGTCACCGGGACGGGCGCCATCAATCTCAAGGCCGATGCCGACAGCAGCGGCGCAGGCACCCTTTCTCTGGCTGCCGCGCTCAGTTCGCAGGCCGGCGGCATCACCCTCTCCGGCGCCAGTGTGACCAGTACGGCGGCGGGTACGATTACCACGTCAGGCGCAGCCAACAGCAATGCAGGAGCGGTGAGCATCACGGGCACGGGCGTGGTGAATCTGGCGGGTGCGATCACCGCGACGGGCGGCACGGCGAGCGCGGGCAATGCGGGGCGCAAGGGCGGCGCGGTCAGCATCACGGGAGTGGGTGGGGTGACGACGGCAGGCATTGGTGCAAATGGCAGCAATGGCAACGGCGCGGGCCAGGCAGGCGGCGACGCTGGCACGATCAGCGTGAGCAACAGCGGCTCGGGGAACATAC
>JAZKGR010000152.1:0-5703 GCA_040385775.1 Pseudomonadota bacterium | reverse complement strand
ACGAAGCCGATGAGGATGGTCCAGAGAATGCCCATGGTGGTCTTTCAGAAGTAGTAGTGGGGTTTGAAAAGCCGACACAGTCAGCATGCCCGTGAGACTACGCGAGCGGCGTGACAGCGCTATCGGAAAGCCCGCCCGCCTGCTGTAGGACCAGAGACACAGCCACGGCACCCGCTTGGGCGCAGGCCGGGCCCGGCCGGAGCTTGAGAGCCAAATTGGCCTCTGGCCCAGGCCGGACGAGGGCGAGGAGCTATGAAAAAAGGAGCATTTTCGGGCGGGCCCTCGCCCGCGACGCCGGCAGCTTATTCGGGCAACACGCCGATTTCTTTGGTGATGGCGGCCCAGCGTGTGTGTTCGCCAGGCAGGAAGGCCGCGGCCTGCCAGCTTTACTCTGGTGTGATGCCTAGCGCCTTGACGATGCGGGCCCAGCGTTCGCGGTCGGCCCGCATGAACGCTTCAAAGCCCGCTACTGTCATTTGCGGCTCTGCAATCGAGCCCAGTGCCAGGAGTCTCTGCGCGACATCCGGTTGGGTGAGGACGCTTTCAAGTTCACGATTGACCCGGGCAATCACGTCTGGGGGTGTCCCCGCGGGCGCATAAAGACCGTTCCAGCCGGTGAACTCAAAGCCGGGAAATGACTCGCCAATGGTGGGGGTATTGGGCAGGTTTGTCAGGCGCCGGCCTGTGCTGGTGGCCAGCGGCTTGACCTGACCGGACTTGATGTAGGCAACAAGCGCCGCCTCGGGAAGGCAAACAAGTTCGACCCGGCCGCCAATCACGTCCTGCAATGCGTCGGTGGCCTTGGTATACGGGACCTGGTTGAATTTGACGCCTGCCGTGGTGGCCACGGACTCTGCAAGTATTCCGGAGAAGGTCTTTGCGCCTTCGGAGGCGATCCCGATCTTGCCCGGCTCTGCCTTGGCGCGCGCAAAGGCTTCAGCCAGGTCTTTGACCGGGAAGCTGCTGGATGCGGCAATGACAAACGGGCTGCGGCCGACGAGCCGCACCGGCGCAAAGTCTTTCACCGGGTCGTAGGGCAGCGATTTGAAGGTGAACGAATTCGTGATCATCGCTGCTGTCGTGGCGAAGTAGAAGTTGTAGCCATCCGGGCTTGAGCGCGCGGCCGCTTGTGCGCCGATGACGTTTTGCCCGCCGGGACGGTTTTCGATAACCACCGGTTGGTTCCATAACTTCGTCAGTTGCTCGGCGATAAAGCGCGCAAGTATGTCGGGCCCCGAGCCGGCGGGCTGGGACATGATGAATTTGACCGGGCGCTGGGGCCAGGCCTGGGCCTGCGCGTGCGCCAGCGGCAGCCAGCCGGCGATGGACAGGGAGCTGAGGGAAAGGGCGAAGTGACGGCGGTTCATGGGTTTGTCTCCTGGGGTTGTTGTTCAATCGTTTTTTTCTGCAGGCTCACGCGGCCTGCAGCGTGGGGGCGGGTAACAGGTGCCCGGCCCAGTCGTCTGCCAGCGCCTCGAGTTCGGCAGCGCTGGTGGCGACGCCAAACACATAGTGGTCAGGTCGCACCAGCGCCGCATGGCATTGGTGACGCGCCATCCAGACGGCCACCACCTGGTCGGCTTCCGGCCAGGCCGGGTCGGCCAGGTCCACCAGCGTCAGCGGCTTGTCGTCGGCCAGGCCCTGGGCGCTGGCCCTGACTGCATCGCCCGCGTCGGCCGCCAGCACCAGGCGCCAGCCGGTTCCCGCCAGATGGTCCAGCCGCAGCCTGCCGGCGGGCCGCAGTATCCACGGTTGGGGAAACAGCGTGCCGTTCGCGGCGTGCGTGTTACCAGTCAGACAGCCTTGCGCGGCCTGCGTGCCGGCGATAGACGGCTGCACGTCCTGCCTGGGCGTGGGCTTGACCACACCGCCGGCCTGCGCCAGCAGGTTCTTGTCGCGTTCGCGCGCCGCAGCCGGGTCGCGCTCGCCAATCAGTTGGCCGATGTGTTTGATGCGGCTGGTCAGCTCGGTGACATGGGTCTTGCGTTCGGGGCCGTAACTGGCCAGCAGCGCCTCCGGCGACTGGCCGGTGAGCACGGCGTCCAGCTTCCAGCAGAGGTTGGCCGCGTCGCGTATGCCCTGGCACATGCCCTGGCCCAGAAACGGCGGCTGCTGGTGCGCGGCATCGCCGGCTAGGAAGACGCGGCCGGCCCGCCACTCTTTGGCCACCAGCGCGTGGAAGCGGTAGCTGGCCTGGCGCCACAGCGTGGCGTCGGCTGGCGTGATCCAGCGCGCCAGCAGCGGCCAGGTGCCTTCGGGGGTGGCCAGGTGCTGCGGGTCTTCGCCTTCGTTGATCGAAATCTCCCAGCGCCGGTGTTTGCCGGGGCCGATGATGTAGGAGCAGGGCCGCTGTGGCTCGCAGTACTGGGCGCTGGTGGCGGGCACCTTGGCCAGGCCGCGTTCATTGAGCAGCACATCGACCACCAGCCAGGGTTCGTCGAAGCCGAGGTCTTGCAGTTGCAGGCCAGCCAGGCCGCGCACCGTGCTGGAAGCGCCGTCGCAGGCGATGACGTAGCGGGCGCGCACCGTGGAGTCTGCGCCGTCCTCGCCCTGCAGGCTCAGCGTGGCCTCGTCGTCGGTTTGCTGCAGGCCGGTCACGCTCTGGCCCAGTGCCAGCGTCACGCCGGGCAGGCTGGCCACATGCCGGCGCAGGACTTCCTCCAGGCGTGGTTGCGTGAACACCAGCGAGGGCGTGTAGCCCATCGGGTAAGGCGGCGGCACCGTGGACATGCGCTTGATCAGCGTGCCGTCCACGCCGTAGAACAGCGAGTCGGTGAAGGGTTCGGTGAAAGCGGCAAGCTCGTCCTCGAGCCCCAGCTCCTGGAACACGCGCATGATTTCATGGTCGAGCGCGATGGCGCGCGGCTTGTCATACACCTCGCGCTGGCGGTCGCAGACAAAGGTGCGCAGGCCGCGCCGCCCAAGCAAGGCGGCGGCCACCGCGCCGGTGGGCCCGAAGCCCACGATGGCCACGTCATACACCGGCTGCGTCATCAGGCGACCTCGTCCTCGACGGGGTTGGACAACACGCCGATGCGCTCGATGTCGATCTCCACCACGTCGCCGTGTTTCATCCAGACCTGCGGCGTGCGCGCCTGGCCCACGCCGGCAGGTGTGCCCATGACGATCACGTCGCCCGGCTCCAGCGTCATGCATTCGGTGACCAGCTTGATGGTTTCGGCCACGCCCCAGATCATGTCGCGGGTGTTGGCGTCCTGCATGATCTGGCCGTTCAGGCGCGTCTGGATGCGCAGCTCGCTGGCGCCCGCCGGCAACTCGTCGGCCGTCACCAGCACCGGGCCGAAGCCGCCGGTGCGGTCGAAGTTTTTGCCTATGCTCCACTGCGGTGTTTTCTTCTGGTAGTCGCGCACCGACATGTCGTTGAAGCAGGTGTAGCCAAAGACCGCGTCGAGCGCGTTGTCCATGGTCGCGTGCTTGACGGTTTTTCCGATCACCACCGCCACCTCGGCTTCGTAGTCGAAACGCACCGACACGCGCGGCCGCAGCGCCTTGCCGCCATGCGCCAGCAGCGAGGTGGCCGAGCGCAAAAAGAACCACGGGTACTCGGGCTTGTCACGGCCGCCTTCTTTCGCGTGGTCAAAGTAGTTCAGGCCCAGGCAGATGATCTTGCCGGGCTCGGGAATCAGCGGCGCGAGGGTGAGACTGTCCAGTCGCATGCGCGGCGCATTGCCGGTGAGCGCGGCATTCGCAGCGGCGGCCAGGTCCACACCGGCGGCCAGCGCTGCGCGCAGGTCGGCCGGCACCTGGGGCTGGGCCGCATGGAGGTCGATCACGTCCGTTCCATCGACGACGCCGAGACGGGCCTGGCCCTTGTGGAGAAAAGTGGTGAATTTCATGGAAAGGTTCTCTAAAAAAAAATAGGCAGCTCAGGCCGCGGAGGGAACAAAAAACACGGCGCGCTGGGCCTCCTTGAGTCGTGCGCTCGGTGGTGCTGAAATGCCCCACTGGTCGACGCGGCCGGGCGGCCATTTCCAGTCGTCGGGCGCACCCACGCGGTAGTCATCATCGATTTGCTGGACATCGGCGGTGTATTCGATGACCACGCCAAAGGGGTCGATGAAGTAGTTGAAGGCGTTGTTGCCGGGGCCGTGGCGGCCCGGGCCCCACTCGATGCCGTGGCCGGCATCCTTCATGCGGCCGCCGCCGCGCATCACGGCTTCCATCTCCGGCATCAGGAAAGCGATGTGGTTGAGCGCGTTGTTGTCGGTGTCACCGAGCGCGATGCTGTGGTGGTCGGCGTCGCAGTTGAGGAAGGCCATGATGCGGGTGCGGTCCACCAGCCGGAAGCCCAGCGCCTTTTCGAAAAAGGCCTGTGAGCCGGGGATGTCATTGGCATTGAGCACGGCGTGCGCCAGCCGGATCGGGCTGTCCTTGCTGCTGTCGGTATCGCTGTGCTGCCGGTCACCGTGGACCACCTGGATCAGCCGCCCGTCAGGGTCGCGCAGGGTCAGGCCCATGCCGCCTGCCGGATCGTTGAGGGCCGCGAGAGGCACGACGATGCTGCCGCCGGCCTGCGGCGTGGCTTGGGCGATTTCTGCCAGCGCCGCTTCCGAGCGCGCGCGCAAGCTGACGTGGCGAATCTGCGGCTCTGTGCCACCCGCGTGGATGGACAGCAGGTGGTGGTCGGCGCCGGTGCCGCGCAAATAGAGGGCGCCGGGTTCGCGCGCCACCACGCTGAGTTTCCAGACCTGTGTGTAAAACGCCTCGGCCTTCACAAGATCAGGCAAATTGAGCGCGACGCTGCGCAGCGACTGTATCCAGGGCGAACTCATGCGGGTGTCCTTGTGGGCAGGCCGAGAAAGGTTTCGGCGTTGCGGTGTATCAGGCGTTCGGCGCTGGCGCTGTCGAAGCCGGCGGCTTCGACACGCTGCACCGGCGTGCGGTCGTGGAAGTTGAAGGGGTAGTCGGTGCCCAGCATCAGTTGCGTGTCGCCGAACATGGCCGCCAGGTGTCGCAGCGTGGGTGCGTCAAACACCAGCGTATCGAAATACAGCTTGCGAGCCTGCTCCGTGGGCGATGCCTGCACCTGTTCCTTGAGCGCCGGAAACACCGACCAGCCCTGTTGCAGCCGTGGCAGCAGGCTGGCCAGGGTGCCGCCGCCGTGGCTGAAGGCGATGCGCAGCTTGGGGTGGCGCAGCATCACATTGCCGGTGATCACCGAGGCGGCGGCCAGGCCCACATCGGTCGGATAGGCCAGCACCTGTTGCAGCGGCGGCGGGCCGACCAGGCGGTCCATGCCGGTAGGCTTGAGGGCGTGCACAAACACGGCCGCGCCCATGGCTTCACAGGCGGCGAAAAAGGGCTCGAAGCGCGGGTCGCCGATGGCCACGCCGTTGATGTTGCTGCCGATCTCGACGCCGGCAAAACCCAGGGTCTCCACGGCGTGGCGCAGTTCGGCAATCGCCATGTCCATGTCCTGCAGCGGCACCGCGCCCAGGCCGATCAGCGCGCCGTCCGACTCGGCCACCATGGCAGCGATCTGTTCGTTCAGGTAACGCAGCAGTTGCTGCGCATCGGCCGCAGCAAACCAGTAGGACAGCAGCTCCGGCATCGGCGAGATCACCTGCTTCGCCAGGCCCATGGCCGGCAGGTCGGCCAGGCGCCGCGATGGGCTCCAGCATTTTTCCGACACCGTGCGGTAGTTCTTGCCGGCAATCATGATGTGGCGGTGGCACAGGCCAC
>JAZKGR010000151.1:0-11303 GCA_040385775.1 Pseudomonadota bacterium | reverse complement strand
GCGGTGCGCAGCGGCAAGATCAAAAAAGGCGACACCTTGATGCTCGAAGGTGTGGGCGGCGGCTTCACCTGGGGCGCGGTGCTCCTGAATCTATAGCTGGTTGCCCCCGCCCGCTGTGGGCTGGTGGCCAATTTGATTAAAAATTTTCATGAAACCTTTTGCTTTTGTTTTTCCGGGCCAGGGATCGCAATCAGTGGGCATGCTGGACGCCTGGGGTGAACACCCGGCCGTGCGCGAGACGCTGCGCGAAGCCTCGGATGCGCTGGGTGAAGACCTCGGCAAGCTGATCACCGAAGGCCCCAAAGAAGCGCTGGGACTGACCACCAATACCCAGCCGGTGATGCTGGTGGCCGGTGTCGCTGCCTACCGCGCCTGGATGGCCGAGACCGGCGCAGCACCGGCGGTGGTGGCCGGACATTCGCTGGGCGAATATTCTGCGCTGGTGGTGTCGGGCGTGCTCAGCCTGGCGCAGGCCGCGCCGCTGGTGCGCTTCCGCGCACAGGCGATGCAGGATGCCGTGCCAGTGGGCGTGGGCGCGATGGCCGCCATCCTCGGCATGGAAGCATCCCGTGTCATCGAAGGTTGCGCCGAGGCGGTGGGTACTTTTGGGCCAGGCAGCGCCGAGGTGGTGGAAGCCGTCAATTTCAACGACCCGATGCAGACGGTGATTGCTGGTAGCAAGGCGGCCGTGGAAAAAGCCTGCGAGGTTCTCAAGGCCAACGGTGCCAAACGCGCCTTGCCGCTGCCGGTGTCGGCGCCGTTTCATTCGAGCCTGATGAAGCCTGCCGCCGACAAGCTGAAAGAAAAACTTGCCGCCACCGCCTTTGCCGCGCCGCTGATCCCGGTGATCAACAACATCGAAGTCTCCGTCGAGACCGATCCCGAGCGCATCCGCGCGGCCCTGTATGCGCAGGCCTTCGGCCCGGTGCGCTGGGTCGAGTGTGTGCAGGCGATCAAGGCGCGCGGTGTGACCACCGTGGTCGAATGCGGGCCGGGCAAGGTGCTGGCCGGCATGGTCAAACGTATCGATGCGGAGATGACGGGCCTGGCTCTGTTTGATCCCGAGAGCCTGAAGCAGGCCAAGGAGGCACTGGCATGAGCGATGTCAAATTTGAAGGACAGGTGGCGCTGGTCACCGGCGCCTCGCGCGGTATTGGTGCGGCGATTGCGCTGGAGCTGGCGCAGCGGGGCCTGAAAGTCACAGGCACGGCCACCACCGACGATGGCGCCGCGAAAATCAGCGAGGCGCTGGCGGCCTTTCCCGGCTGCGCCGGCAAAAACCTCAATGTGAACGACGCAGCAGCAGCCGAAGCGCTGATCGACGCGATCGTCAAGGCGCACGGCGGCCTGCAGGTGCTGGTCAACAATGCCGGCATCACGCGCGACATGCTGGCCATGCGCCTGAAGGACGAGGACTGGGATGCGGTGCTGGACACCAACCTCAAGGCCGTGTTCCGCATGAGCCGCGCCGTGATGCGCACCATGATGAAGCAGCGTTACGGCCGCATCATCAGCATCACCTCGGTGGTCGGTGCGTCCGGCAATGCCGGCCAGGCCAACTACGCGGCCGCCAAGGCCGGTGTGGCCGGCATGACACGCGCGCTCGCGCGCGAACTCGGCAGCCGCAACATCACCGTCAACTGTGTGGCGCCCGGATTTATTGAAACCGACATGACTGCCGGGCTGCCGGAAGAGCAACAAAAAGCCCTGCTGGGTCAGATTCCGCTGGGCCACCTCGGCAAGCCGCAGGACATCGCGCATGCGGTGGCGTTTGTTGCCAGCCCGCAGGCCGGCTACATCACCGGGCAGGAATTGCACGTCAACGGCGGTATGTATATGTGAACTCGACCGGCCGTTGCCGGCAGGCCGGTGTCACCAACATCATGAATAATGGGTGACGCAAGGCTGTTGGCAACTGGCGGAGTACAAGCCGGGTTTTATCCGTCCGGCTGGCGGATTGGGGAATCACCCCAACAACGCTAAAATCACGGATTAATTTACAACCCTCAGAGGGACTTATGAGCGATATCGAATCACGTGTTAAGAAAATCATTGCCGAGCAACTTGGCGTGGAAGAAGGCCAGGTCACCAACGAAAAAGCCTTTGTGGCCGATCTGGGCGCCGACTCGCTTGACACCGTCGAACTGGTGATGGCTCTGGAAGATGAATTTGGCATCGAGATCCCGGACGAAGACGCCGAGAAAATCACGACCGTCCAGAACGCGATCGACTACGCGAACACCCATCAAAAAGCCTAAAGACCCCGGTCTTTTTTCATCCCGCCTGGAAAACCGTGTCCGGCTTTCCAGGAATTTCTTCAGGATTTGCGCATGAGCCGTCGCCGCGTTGTTGTGACAGGTCTGGGATGTGTCAGCCCGGTGGGTAACACTGTGGCTGATTCCTGGGCGAATCTGCTGGCAGGCCAGCCGGGCATTGACCTGATCACGCAGTTTGATGCCAGCAGTTTCGCCTGCAAGTTTGCGGGCGAGGTCAAGGGCTTCAACATCACCGACTACATCCCCGAAAAAGAAGCGCGGCACATGGACCGCTTCATTCACCTGGGCCTGGCGGCGGCTTTCCAGGCGGTGGCCGACAGCGGTCTGCCCACCGGTGATGCTCTGGGCGATGAAGAAGCGACGCGCATCGGCTGCAATATCGGCTCGGGCATAGGCGGCCTGCCGATGATTGAGCAGACCCACACTGAACTGATGAATCGCGGCCCGCGCCGCATTTCGCCGTTTTTTGTGCCGGCGTCCATCATCAACATGATCTCCGGCCATGTGTCGATCAAGTTCGGTTTCAAAGGCCCCAATATCGGCGTTGTGACGGCGTGTACCACGGGCCTGCATGCGATTGGCCTGTCGGCACGCATGATCGAGTACGGTGACTGCGACGTCATGGTGGCTGGCGGCGCGGAAGCGACGGTATCGCCGCTGGGCATGGGCGGCTTCGCTGCGGCACGCGCCTTGTCGACCCGCAACGATGACCCGAAAACGGCCTCCCGTCCCTGGGACAAGGACCGCGACGGATTTGTGCTCGGCGAGGGCAGTGGTGTGCTGGTGCTGGAAGAATACGAACACGCGAAGGCGCGCGGCGCGAAGATTTATGCGGAGCTCACCGGCTTCGGCATGAGCGCCGACGCGTACCACATGACAGCGCCGGATGTGGATGGCCCGCGGCGCTCCATGGCCATGGCCCTGAAAAATGCCGGTATCAATGCCGACGAAGTTGGCTATCTCAATGCGCATGGCACGTCCACGCCGCTGGGGGATCTCAACGAGACCAACGCCATCAAGGCGGCCTTCGGTGACCATGCGAAGAAACTGGTGGTCAGCTCGACCAAGTCGATGACCGGGCACCTGCTCGGCGGCGCCGGCGGCATCGAGTCGGTGTTCACCGTGCTGGCGCTGCACCACCAGAAAATTCCGCCGACCATCAACATCTTCAACCAGGACCCCGAGTGCGACCTGGACTACTGCGCCAACACCGCGCGCGATGCCAAGATCGACGTCGCTGTCAAAAACAATTTTGGTTTCGGCGGCACCAATGGCACGCTGGTGTTCAAGCGGGTTTGATGCCCTTTTTTTCACACCTTCAGCATCCAGCGCCATCACCTCCCGTCCCGCCCATGCATAACGCCCCGCCGGTTGCCTACCCGCTGGGGCGTTCGCATTTTCAGGGTATCGCCCTGGCGGTCCTCTGGCTGGCCGGGCTGGTGGTGACCGCCGGCTGGTGGCGGGTCGCTCCCCACTTCGACTGGCGGCTCGGCATCGCGATGGTGGCGGTGGCGGCGACCGGCCTGGCGGCCTGGCTGGGATGGCGCAACGCACCGGTCGGCCAGTTGCACTGGGATGGACAGGTCTGGCGATGGGAGAGCCCGGGTTATCAGGCTGGCACACCGGTGCTGGCCCTGTCGGTGGCGCTTGATCTGCAGCGCACTTTACTGCTCAGGCTGGAGAACCATGACAAGGCCACTTTGTGGCTGTGGGCCCACCGCGCGGCCATGCCTGAACGCTGGCTGGATTTGCGCCGTGCGGTATATTCGCGGCGCAAGCCATGGCCTGTTGCCCTGCCGCCTGATATGCAAACCCCTGTTGCCGCAGCGGATTTTCCTGCCGAAACCGATCCGCCACGCCTTTATCCATGAGTGCCGATATTCCTTCTTCCGAGCCGGCGACGGCCAGCGACAGCGACGCCATGCTGGTTGAGCGCACCGTTGCGGGCGACCAGAAGGCGTTTGAACTGCTGGTCATCAAATACCAGCGTCGCATCCAGCGCCTGATTGGCCGCATGGTGCGTGATGTGGACCTGGTGGAAGACATCGCCCAGGAAACCTTTATCCGCGCCTACCGCGCGCTGGCGCAGTTCCGGGGCGAAGCGCAGTTCTACACCTGGCTGTACCGGATTGCCGTCAACACCGCCAAAAAGGCGCTGATGGACCTCAAGCGCAATCCGACGGTTTCGGAAAATTCGTTCAAATCCGGCGACGACGATGAAACTTCCCCGCTGGAAAACGAACTAACAAGTTCAGAAACCCCGGAAGCCGTGTTGGCCAGCAAGGAAATTGCCCAGATGGTCAATGCGGCGATGGATGCCCTGCCCGAGGAGTTGCGCCAGGCCATCACCCTTCGGGAAATTGAAGGCCTGAGTTATGAAGAGATCGCTGAGGCGATGAATTGCCCCATCGGCACTGTGCGGTCCCGGATTTTCAGGGCCAGGGAAGCCATCTCCGAGAAGATCAAGCCCTTGCTGGAGAACCAGTCGGGCAAGCGTTGGTAGAAAGCGGCCATGACGCCACAGGTGCTGATCAGTGTTTTTATTGGAAATCAGAGCAAGTAATCAAATTGGCACAGACAAGTTGCCCACGAACATCATGAACCCGACAACGCAAAACCATGAACTGATTTCCGCCCTGGCCGACGGCCAACTGGCTGGCGAGGACCTGGCCAGTGCGTTGGCGCTCTGTGAAGCCGACGGGCAGGCGCGGGCGAACTGGAGTACCTACCATCTGATCGGCGATGTGTTGCGTTCGCCCGGCCTGGTGTCGCAGGCATCGGATGCTGCGTTTGTGATGCGTCTGCGCGCGCGCCTGGCGCAGGAGCCGGTAGTGGCCGCAGTTCCCGATATGACGGTGGTGGCGCAGGGCTCGGCGGTGACAGTGCCTGAACGCCAAGCCGCCAACGATGCCCGTTTTACCTGGAAGCTCGTCGCTGGTTTTGCGTCCCTGGCCGCTGTGGTCGCAGTGGCCTGGAACGCGGGCTCCGGTTTGTTGTCCCCGGCGGCTGCGCCGCAATTGGCGCGTTCCGAGGCCTCGCCGCAGCAGGTGCTGGTGATGTCTGCGCAGGGCCCGGTGGTGCGTGATGCCCGGCTGCAGGAACTGCTGGCGGAACACAAGCAGTTTGGCGGCATCTCCGCCCTGCAGATGCCGTCGGGTTTTCTGCGAAACGCCACCTTCGACTCTTCCCAGGGCGAGCGGCGCTAGGGCGTCTGCAGACTGCACCGGCCCCAACCCGCTCAAGCCATGAATTTCAAGCCTTTTCGCTTTCCAGCCCTTATGGCTTATGCGCTGTCTGCTACTTTTTACGTAGCAGCGCAGACCCCGGCCCCGCCCCCGAGTGTCCCGGCGCAGGCAGCGGAGACCAAGGACATCAACGAGTGGTTGATGCGGATGCACGAGGCGTCCAGAAACCGCTCCTATGTGGGCACCTTCGTTGTGTCCTCCGGCAACGCCTTCTCCAGCGCCAAAATCTGGCATGTCTGCGATGGAACGCAGCAAATGGAGCGGGTCGAGGCCCTGACAGGCCCGCCGCGCTCGACCTTTCGTCACAACGACCAGGTCGTGACTTTCATGCCAGAGAAAAAGCTGATACGCGCAGAAAAGCGCGAATCGCTGGGCCTTTTCCCTGCCTTGCTCAAGTCCACGGGTAGCCAGATTGGTGACTTTTACCAGGCCCGGCAGGAGGGCCATGAGCGGGTGGCGGGCGTGGATGCTGATGTGATCGCGCTTGTTCCCAAAGACGCCATGCGTTTTGGCTACCGCGTCTGGGCCGAGCAAAAGAAGGGGCTGGTTGTCAAACTGCAGACCCTGGACACCGATGGCAAGGTACTGGAACAGGCGGCCTTTTCAGAGTTGCAGATGGATGCGCCTGTGAAGATTGAAAAACTCGCACAGATGATGAACAAGGTCGACGGCTACAAAGTCGAGCGGTCTGATTTGGTCAAAACCACCGCCAGCGCGGAGGGCTGGGCGCTCAAGAAACCAGTTGCCGGCTTCAAGCCCATGAGCTGTCACAAACGTCCGCGCGGAGCCCAGGCCGATGAAGCCCCAATGCAGTGGGTTTTTTCGGACGGACTGGCGTCGGTCTCGATTTTTGTCGAGCCGTTCGATGGCAAGCGCCATGGCAGGGAGTCCCGGATGTCCCTGGGTGCGACCCAGTCGCTGACCCGGCGTGTCGAATCGTACTGGCTGACCGTGATGGGCGAAGTCCCGATGGCCACGCTGGGACTGTTTGCCGATGGTCTTGAACGCAAGAAATAGCGCCCCATTTTCGTTATCGACATCCTGCCCGGTGGCGGGAGACTTAGGCACCCGTGTTTGCTGCTCTGACAATTTTTCAAAGGCTGATGATGCATCAATTGACCTGGAAACAATGCCGTTCCCATCTGGCTGCCGTGGCGCTGGCGCTGGGCGCCACCCTCAGCCTGATGCCTGCCCAATCCGTGATGGCGCAAGTACGTGGCCTGCCCGACTTTACCGACCTGGTGGAAACGGTCGGGCCCTCAGTCGTCAACATCCGGACGCTGGAAAAAGTCAAAGCCGGCGCAGCTGGTGGTGCTGACGAGCAGATGCTTGAGTTCTTCAAGCGCTTTGGCATTCCGGTGCCGCCGAACATGCCACGTGCGCCGCGCCCTGACCGTTCGCAGCCCGACGAAGACCAGCCGCGCGGCGTCGGTTCGGGCTTCATACTCACTTCGGACGGGCTTGTGATGACCAATGCCCACGTCGTTGAAGGCGCCGACGAGGTGCTGGTGACCCTCACCGACAAGCGCGAGTTCAAGGCCAAAATCATCGGCAGCGACAAGCGCACCGATGTGGCGGTGGTCAAGATCGAGGCGACGGGTTTGCCGGCGGTCAAGATCGGTGACATGAACCGCCTCAAAGTCGGAGAGTGGGTGATGGCCATTGGTTCGCCTTTTGGCCTTGAAAACACCGTGACTGCCGGCATTGTCAGCGCCAAGCAACGCGACACCGGCGACTACCTGCCCTTCATCCAGACCGATGTGGCCATCAATCCGGGTAACTCGGGCGGACCGCTGATCAATATGCGCGGCGAGGTGGTTGGCATCAACAGCCAGATCTATTCGCGTTCCGGCGGTTTTCAGGGCATCTCGTTTGCCATACCGATTGATGAAGCAAGCCGGGTGGCTGACCAGCTACGCAGCACCGGAAGGGTGACGCGTGGACGTATCGGCGTGCAGATTGACCAGGTCAGCAAAGATGTCGCCGAATCCATCGGCCTGGGCAAGGCGCAGGGCGCGCTGGTGCGGGGCGTTGAGGCTGCCTCACCAGCGGAGAAGGCTGGCATCGAGGCGGGCGACATCATCACCCGATTCGAAGGCAAGGTGATCGAGAAAGCCACGGATCTACCGCGACTGGTTGGCAATGTGAAGCCGGGCACAAAATCCACCGTGACTGTTTTCAGGCGCGGGGCCAGCCGGGACATGAGTGTGATCATCGGCGAGGTCGAGGCTGAAAAACCCGTGCGCAAGGCGCAGGCGCCCGAGGCCAAGCCGCCGGTGGCTGGTCCTGCGCAAGTCATGGGCTTGATGGTCAGCGAGTTGCCCGACGCGCTGAAGAAAGAGCTCAAGCTCAAAGGCGGTGTCAAGGTCGATGCCAGTGAAGGCGCATCGGCCCGCGCGGGCTTGCGCGAAGGCGACGTGATCCTCGCGATCGCCAACACCGAAATCAGTGGGGTCAAAGACTTTGAAGCAGCGCTCGCCAAAATTGACAAGAGCAAACCCGTCAATGTGCTGTTCAGGCGCAGCGAGTGGACCCAGTACGCCCTGATTCGACCAGCCCGATAAGCGCTGCTTGCGGCGATACCACCGACGCCCCCTCATAGCGCTCCATTCCCTAACGGGTTTGGGGTTATGGGTTTGGGGTGACGTTTTTTTTGCCCAGAAAAAATATTTTCCCCAGTCCCCTAATTAAATAAATGTTGGTATTCACTAACATTTAAAGGCATCTAAGGACTGGTTTTGGTAGAATGAGCTTCTAGTTAGGGCTGATTCAAATATATCAGCGCTTAAAAAATTTCTGTTCTGGCATGAATTAACTCCATTCACTGCTGATCCACAGATCACCCACAAGTTGTCCAGAGCCTCTCAGTTAAAATTGTGAATAAGTTGTGTATAAGTTTCATGTTGCTGCCTTGCAACGGGAAAAATTTGGCAATTTCGGAGCTATGCGTTGCCGGCTTTTTGCCTACAATGAAGTTTCCAGCTATCGCAGTTGCCATAGATTGTTGGTTCAGGGCGCGTCATCAGTGACGCGCCCTTTTTTATGTCTTTCGCGAATCCGCATCACGCTCTTCGCAATACTTTCAAGCACTTAGGCGTTCCCGTTGATGAATCACATCAGAAACTTTTCGATCATTGCGCACATCGATCACGGCAAATCCACACTTGCTGATCGCATCATCCAGCGTTGTGGTGGTTTGCAGGATCGCGAGATGAGTGCGCAGGTTCTCGACTCCATGGATCTGGAGAAGGAGCGTGGGATAACCATCAAGGCACAGACCGCGGCGCTCAAATACAAGGCACTTGATGGCCAGATTTACAACCTCAACCTGATCGATACACCCGGCCATGTGGACTTCTCTTATGAAGTCAGCCGATCGCTGTCGGCATGCGAGGGCGCGTTGCTGGTCGTCGATGCAAGCCAGGGCGTGGAAGCGCAGACCGTCGCCAATTGCTACACCGCGCTCGAACTCGGCGTGACGGTGGTGCCGGTGCTCAACAAGATGGATTTGCCCAATGCAGATCCCGAGAACGCCAAACAGGAAATCGAGGATGTGATCGGCATCGACGCGACGGATGCGATTCCGTGCTCTGCCAAAACCGGCATGGGCATCGACGAAATTCTCGAAGCCGTCATTGCCCGCATGCCGCCGCCGCAAGGCAATCCGGACGGCCCGCTGCGCGCGATGATTGTCGACAGCTGGTACGACGCGTACGTCGGCGTGGTCATGCTGGTGCGCGTGGTCGATGGCCGTCTGGCCAAAGGCGAGCGCATCAAGCTCATGGCCAGCGAAGCCACCTACAACGCCGAGCAGCTCGGGGTCTTCACGCCGCACACCGAGCAGCGCACGGCGCTGGAGGCCGGTGAGGTCGGGTTCATCATTGCCGGCATCAAGGAGTTGCAGGCGGCCCGCGTGGGTGACACCGTCACCTTGATCAAGCCCGGCACCGGCGGCGCGGCGGCCACGGCCACCCAGGCCTTGCCGGGCTTCAAGGAAATCCAGCCGCAGGTGTTTGCCGGCCTGTACCCGACCGAAGCCAGCGAGTACGACTCGCTGCGTGACGCGCTGGAAAAACTCAAGCTCAACGACGCGTCATTGCATTACGAGCCGGAAGTCAGCCAGGCGCTGGGCTTTGGCTTTCGCTGCGGTTTTCTGGGCCTGCTGCACATGGAGATCGTCCAGCAGCGGCTCGAACGCGAGTTCGACCAGGACCTGATTACCACCGCGCCCAGCGTGGTGTATGAGGTGCTGCAGACCGACGGCAGCATCATCATGGTCGAGAACCCGTCCAAAATTCCCGATGGCGGCAAGGTCAACGAGATCCGCGAGCCCATCGTCACGGTGCATCTTTACATGCCGCAGGACTATGTGGGCGCCGTCATGACGCTGGCCAACGTCAAGCGCGGGGTCCAGCTCAACATGGCCTACCACGGCAAGCAGGTCATGCTGACCTATGAGATGCCGCTGGGCGAGATCGTGCTGGACTTCTTCGACAAGCTGAAATCCGTGTCGCGCGGTTATGCCTCCATGGATTACGAGTTCAAGGAGTTCCGCGCGTCCGACGTGGTCAAGGTGGACATCCTGCTCAACGGCGAGAAGGTGGACGCGCTGTCCATCATTGTTCACCGCAGCCAGTCGGCCTACCGCGGCCGGGCCGTGGTGGCCAAGATGCGCGAGATCATTTCGCGCCAGCAGTTTGACGTGGCGATCCAGGCCGCCATCGGGGCCAACATCATTGCGCGTGAGACAATCAAGGCGCTGCGCAAGAACGTGATTGCCAAGTGTTATGGCGGCGACATTTCACGCAAGAAAAAGCTTCTTGAAAAACAGAAAGCCGGCAAAAAGCGCATGAAACAGATCGGTTCAGTCGAAGTGCCCCAGGAGGCTTTCCTGGCCATCCTGCAGGTAGAAGAATAATGCTTGGTTTTATGAGTTCACTGACCGCGCTGGTGCTCGCCGTGTTTGTCGGCTACGGCGGCGCCTGGTATTTCGGCATGGTCGAAGGCAACTTTTCCCTCTTGCTGTTCCTGGCCACGGCGGTCACCGGCCTGTACTGGCTGGCCGAAAAATTCTATTTCTGGCCTCAGCGCCGCAAGGCCGCCGCTGCCCTGGATGCGCAAGCCGCACAGCGCCGCGCAGAGCTTGCCACCCAGGGCATCCACCAAGTCGATAACCACACCGGTGAGGCCCAGGCCCGCCTGCTGGCGCAGCCCTGGTGGCTGGACTGGACTGCCGGCCTGTTTCCGGTGATCGTGGTGGTGTTTTTGCTGCGCTCTTTCCTGTTTGAGCCGTTCAAGATTCCGTCGGGCTCCATGATCCCCACGCTGCTGGTTGGGGACCTGATTCTGGTCAACAAATTCCACTACGGCGTGCGCCTGCCCGTCATCAACACCAAAATACTCGACAACAACAGTCCCCAACGTGGTGACGTGATGGTGTTTCGCTATCCGCCCAAACCCAGCCTGGATTACATCAAGCGGGTCGTGGGCGTGCCTGGCGACGAGGTGGCCTACCTGAACAAGACGCTCACCGTCAACGGCAAGCGCTTGCCCAAAGTGGCGCTGGCGGATTTTTTCGATGAAGACGCCTTGCGTTACGCCAAGCAGTTTCAGGAGACCAATGGCGGCAAGAGCTACCGCCTGCTCAATGACCTGGACCGCCCCGCATTTATTGCCGGCGCGGACGACTTCCCTGATCGGCAGAATTGCCGTTACAGTAGCGAGGGTGTGGTTTGCAAGGTGCCCGAGGGACAGTACTTCATGATGGGCGACAACCGCGACA
>JAZKGR010000150.1:0-7062 GCA_040385775.1 Pseudomonadota bacterium | reverse complement strand
CCTTCGAGTATTACGTCATGCGCCTCATGAGCGAAATCATGGCGCACACCATCACCCTGCATTTGCTGGATGCGCCTGGCCGTGTCAAACGCTTTCTGCGCAAACACCCGGAGCTGTTTGACCGTATTCCGAAGAAAGAACTTGCGTCTTACATGAATCTCTCCGCAGAAACCCTGAGCCGTCTGAAGCAGCGCGGAAAGATCTGACAGGACAAGTGGCGCAGGAATAAAAAAAGCCGGGTGATGTACCCGGCTTTTTTGTTGGCTTGTCAGACGCTCAGTCGACTGGCTGCTCCGCTGCAAATTCGTCTTTCTTCGGCGGACGGACCTTGGCGATCAGGCGCGAGATCAGCGGCCACAGCAGCAAAATCAGCGCCAGCGTGGTGATGCCGCCAACCAGAGCGTTGGACCAGAGAATCGACAGCTCGCCCTGAGACACCAGCATGGCTTGCCGGAAGGCATCTTCGGCCTTGTCGCCGAGCACCAGGGCCAGCACCAGTGGCGCGAGCGGGTAGTCCAGCTTCTTGAAGAGGTAGCCAATAATGCCGAACAGCATCATGAACCAGATGTCCAGCATCGCGTTGTGCACGGTGTAGGCGCCGATCGCGCAGATCACCACGATGACCGGTGCAATGATGGAAAACGGTATGCGCAGGATCGACGCAAACAGCGGCACCGTGGTCAGCACCACGATCAGACCAACCAGGTTGCCCAGGTACATGCTGGCGATCAAACCCCAGACAAAGTCCTTTTGCTCGGTAAAGAGCAGCGGACCGGGTTGCAGTCCCCAGATCAGCAAACCACCGAGCAGCACGGCGGCCGTTGGCGAACCGGGGATGCCCAGTGCCAGCATGGGCAGCAGGGCACTGGTACCTGCAGCGTGAGCTGCGGTTTCCGGTGCGACCACGCCCTCCATTTCGCCGGTGCCGAACTTCGCGCCGTCCTTGGACATCTTCTTGGCCACGCCATAACTCATGAAGGACGCGGGAGTGGCGCCGCCGGGTGTGATGCCCATCCAGATCCCGATCAGCGAGCTGCGGACAGAAGTCGCCCAGTACTTGGGCAGCTTTTTCCAGGTCTGAAACACCACCTTGGCGTTGATTTTTGCGGTCTTGCCGGAGAAGGCCAGACCTTCTTCCATCGACAGCAGGATTTCGCCAATACCGAACAGGCCAATCACGGCGATCAGGAAGTCGAAGCCACGCATCAGATCGGGAATACCGAAAGTCAGGCGCAACTGGCCGGTGACGGTGTCCATGCCCACGGCCGCCAGGGAAAAGCCGATACACATGGAAGCCAGGATTTTGAACGGTGATCCCTTGCCCATGCCCACGAAGCTGCAGAAGGTCAGCAGATAGACCGCAAAAAATTCGGGTGGGCCAAACTCAAGCGCAAACGTTGCTACCAGCGGCGCCATGAAGGTGATCATCACGACAGCGACAAAGGCGCCGATGAACGAGGAGGTAAAAGCCGTTGTCAGCGCTTCACCCGCGCGCCCATCCTGAGCCATCGGATAGCCGTCGAAAGTGGTCGCGACAGACCAGGGCTCGCCCGGTATGTTGAACAGGATGGAGGTGATGGCACCGCCGAAGAGGGCGCCCCAGTAAATGCACGACAGCATGATGATCGCCGAAGTCGGCGGCATGGTGAAGGTCAGGGGCAGCAGGATGGCCACGCCGTTGGCGCCGCCCAAACCCGGCAACACCCCGATCAGAACGCCAAGAATGATGCCCACGAACATCAGGAGGATGTTCATCGGCGTCAGGATGACGCTGAATCCGTGAAAAAGCGCGTTTATTTCGTCCATGGAAGTAGTCAGTCGTTAAAGTTTCGGTGGGCTGGAGCTGGTTCGACTAGTAGCCGAGGAAGCTCAAGGGGTCGAGGGAACCCTTGAACAGGGGGACCTTGAACCAGACCTCGAACATGAAGAAAAACAGCGTATTCACGATCAGTGCTGCGATGACGCTCTTGAGCGGGGAAAACTTGCCCAGAATAATCATGAACAGGGCAATGTAGACGGCTGAGGCCACGTAGAGCCCCACGAACTGCACGGCCAGAACATAAACCAGCGCCGGCAAAAACACGGAGAGAACCCGCTTGAGCTGCTCACCATCGACAAAGATCTCGGTGTTCCGGTTCTTGCCGAACAAGGCCTGATAAATGATGCCGGCGCCTGAAATGCACAGAACAATTCCGATGTAAAAGGGGAAATAACCAGCGCCAGGCCCGTCGGTGGTCCAGCCCGCGCCCAGCGCCCGGCTGTTGACAACGACCACAATGCCCATGAGGAGGACGCAGGAAGCGACGATCGCTTCGATGACATTGGTGGCGACGCCCGTGCGATGCTCCGCACCGGATTCTTGGTTTGGCTCCATGAGCAACTCCGTTGGATGTAAGCGCCCCGAACAGGGCAAGCTTGAATTGAATGTCGGGCCGGCAGCATGCCGGCTCGAAGAGAAGACCCCGCGAAGGGGGGTCTTCTTGTCTGCTTATTTTGCGAGGAAGCCGGCTTCTTTCATCAGCTCGCGATGGCGGTTCTCGGCGCTACCGAGCCATTTGACGAACGCGTCGCCGGTCAGGGCCGTCTGATTGAATGCGCCGGTCTCCATGTAGGTTTTCCACTCTGGCGTCGCCCGGATCTTGCTGAACATGTCGAGGTAGAAGTCCACCTGATCCTTGGAGACGCCAGGCGCCATGAAGATGCCGCGCAGCATGGTGTAGTCGGTGGGGACACCGGCTTCCTTGCAGGTCGGAATGTCGGCCCATGACTGGGTGTCGGTTACTTTGGCGGTATAGGTCATGCGCTTCTCGTCAAACACGCACAGAGCGCGCAACTTGCCTGCACGCCACTGGGCAACGGCTTCGATCGGGTTGTTCACCGTGGAATCCAGGTGTTTGCCGACCAGTTGCACCGCTACTTCGCCGCCGCCTTTGTAGGGGACGTAGATGAACTTGGTGCCAGTGGCCTGCTCGATGCCGACGGTGATGATCTGGTCTTCCTGCTTGGAGCCGGTACCGCCCATCTTGATCTTGCTTGGGCCGGCGGCTTTGGTGGCTGCCAGGTAATCCTTGGCGTTTTTGTGCGGGCTCTCTGCGTTGACCCACAACACGAACTGGTCCAGCGCCAGCATCGACACTGGCGTCATGTCGCGCCAGTTGAACGGGACACCGGTCGCCATCGGGGTGGTGAACAGATTGGACAAGGTGATGATGATCTTGTGCGGATCACCCTTGGAACCCTTCACCTCCAGAAAGCCCTCGGCGCCTGCACCACCGGACTTGTTGACGACGATCAGCGGCTCTTTCATCAGCTTGTGCTTGATGACGATGCCCTGGATCAGTCGCGCCATCTGGTCGGCGCCGCCGCCGGTGCCTGCGGGTACAACGAATTCAACCGGCTTGGTCGGTTCCCAGGCGGCATGAACGGGAGCTGATCCGACAGCCATGACCGCGATGGCCGCAGCCGTGGCGAGGCTGCTTTTGATGATGGAACGTTTGATTTTCATTGCGTTGTCTCCTGTGTTGGGTAACTCGGATTGAGGCTGGAACTTCTTGCTGATTTCCTGGCCGGAACGTATCACACCGGTATGGTCTTACCAAGTAGATAAAAAACTCTTGACGGGGGTCAAGTTTGCTCAATTTTCGAGCCGCGCTAGGGTTTGTCCGGAGAGGTCTCTCGCTCCCCGGCCTTGTGCTTCCGAATAGCGTAACTCCCTAGGTGAAATGGGTGCTCTGGCAGTAGGATGAAATTCACTTCGGTTGGGCATCATGCACCGAATTGAGGAGACATATAAATTTTTACAAAGGCACATACGCCATGAAGACCCCATCCTTGCTGCTGATTTTGTTGTCTGCCTGTGCTGCCTCCGCGCATGCCCAGTCATGCGAAGGCGGTTTGTACCTGAACCCGCAAGTCATTCGCGGTGAAGGCTCCTCCCAGACCGAAAGCGCGCTGAGGGAGCTGATCGACTTCGTCAAACCGACGGGCCTGTCCGTCTCGCCGGTTCTCAATATTCGCGAAACGCAAGATGTGCTGACTGCCGTCAAAAAGCCTGCGCCGCCGTGTTGGGTGTATGGCAATCCCGTGGTGGGTCTGGCCTCGGGTTACCGCCCGGTAGCGATCAATGTGGACCCGATCCAGTCCGCCGTGCTGATTTTGTCCGACATCGGCACCGTGAAGGACGGCAAGCCGGTGGAGCTGAAGTCCCTGCCACCCGAGCAGCAAGCCAGGGTGCTGGCCAAGCTCAAAACGACAAGCTGTTTTGGCATGAAAAGCGGTGTGACCACGTCGCTCGTGAAGGCCGAGAATTTTTGCGGCACGGTGGTGGAAGTCATGCCCCAGCAGGGCTTGGGACAGAGTTATCTGCCGACCAAGGCCGCCTTTCACTGGCAGGCAGATCGTTGGGCGGGGCTGATCACCCGCCTTCAGTCTGCCCAGGCCGCCACCATGAAAAGCCATCACGGAACGGATGAGCGGATTCACATGGCCCAACTGGTTGTTGTGCCCGCGACCAATGCCAGCTGGGGTTATGGCATCTATGTGCACCCCAATGCGCCGGCGGACGTTGTGAAAAAGGCGGCCGCGCAATTTACGTCCCTGAAAACCACCAGCCCTTTGCTGCTCAAGGCGCTGGACCTGGGGGCCAAGTATGAGTTTGCAACGCCTTCCGATGCGGCAGTTCAGGCGATGAAAAAATCGCTGGCCACCGGGCCCTGATGGCGCCGGGGACTGCGGTCCCCGCCGCGCTCAGGCGGCGAGCTGAAGCCGCACTTGCCCGCTTTCTTCGTGCATGGTGCGGGCCAGCAGCTTGACCAGGGCATAAAGCGTGTCGATATGGGGTGTCGGCGTCCGTGTCAGGCGGCCGAGTTCCACCACGGAACCGACCAGGGCATCAATCTCGGGCGCCCGCCCGGCTTCGATGTCCTGCAGCATGGACGTCTTGTGTTTGCCGACCTTCTCGGCGCCTGCAATGCGCTTTTCCAGTGTCACCCGAAATTCAATGCCGAGTTTCTGCGCGACGTCTTGCGCTTCGCGCATCATGCTGGCCGCGAGTTCGCGTGACAGCGGGAACTGGCAAATGTCCTGCAAGGTGGAGTGGGTCAGGCTGCTGATGGGATTGAAGGTCAGGTTGCCCCAGAGCTTGAGCCAGATCTCCGAGCGGATGTTGTCCAGCACCGGTGCCTTGAAGCCCGCCCCGGAAAAACATTCGGAGATGCGCGTGACCCGCTCACTGGCGGTGCCGTCGAGTTCGCCGACAGGAAAGCGGTCCCCCTCGATGTGCCTGACAACGCCGGGCGCGACCAGCTCCGACGCCGGATAAACCACGCAGCCGATCACGCGCTGGGGCGGAATCTTGTCGACCAGGATGCCGGTCGGGTCCACGCTGTGCACCTGGCTGCCCTCAAACGGCCCACCGTGCTTGTGGAAATACCAGTAGGGGATGCCGTTTTGCATGGTGACCACGGTGGTGTGCGGCCCGAACAGTTTGGGCAGATCACTTGCCACAGCCTCGACCTGGTGCGCTTTCATGGCGAGAATCACCATGTCTTGCGGTCCGGCTTCCGCATAGTTGTTGGTGGCTTTGACATCGGCGGCGACATGTTCGCTGCCGTCATGCATGATGAGTTTCATGCCATTTTTGCGGATGGCGTCCAGGTTTGCGCCACGCACCATGAAGGTCACGTCCTCGCCGGCCAGTGCCAGTTTCACACCCACATAACCGCCGATGGCTCCGGCTCCAACGATCGCAATCTTCACACCCGTTCTCCCGGAAATTGATTATTCAAAACGGTTGCTGAGCTTGCCGATGCCGGCAATCTCCACCGCTATGGTGCATCCCGGTTTCATGGATCCCACGCCCACCGATGTGCCGCAGAGGATGATGTCGCCCGCATACAGGGTGATGTCCTGTGAAATCAGGCTGACCAGTTGCTGTACCGAAAAACGCATGTCGCTGATCGGGTAGTCCTGGCGAACTTCCCCGTTGAGAAGGGTCCTGACCACCAGTTTTGCCGGGTCCAGGCCGGTGGCCACCACCGGACCGAACGGGCAAAAGGTGTCAAAACCCTTGGCCCGCACCCACTGGGCAAAGGAGGCATCGCGGTTCAGGATGTCGGCGACCGTCACATCATTGGCGCAGGTGTAGCCAAACACATGATCGAGCGCGTCACGCTCCGGCACCTGCTTGCAGGTCTTGCCGATGACGATACCCAACTCGCCTTCAAAAACCACCTTGCCGTCGCA
Organism: Pseudomonadota bacterium; assembly: GCA_040385775.1. Taxonomy (GTDB): domain Bacteria; phylum Pseudomonadota; class Gammaproteobacteria; order Burkholderiales; family Burkholderiaceae_C; genus Polaromonas. The sequence goes on along the minus strand of JAZKGR010000150.1, from coordinate 819 downwards.
AGGGGGTTTGCGGATGGTGCCGCCGGGCGCCAGATAGGAGTTGGGGGACTTGATCAGGTACAGCGGCTCGCTCGGCACGGGCAGGTCGAGTTTTTTGCCCAGTGCGTGAAAGTTGTTCCACAAGGCGATGACTTTGCTGGGTTGAACCGGTGTCAGCAACTCCACATCAGCCAGTGGCACCAGGCGCGTGGTCGGGACGGCGCGCACGAACATGTCGCCTTCGCAGACCCGGACCTGCTCGCCCTGCAGCATTCCGAAGCGAAGCGACTGGCCTTCCCTGAATCGCACCCAGTGATTTGTCATCCCGTGCTTTCAGGTCAGCGCACTCGTCACTAACCGGAGCGCGGGCGCGGCGGAGGATGCGTTGTGCCGTGCAGCCGGAGACATGTGCGGCTCGCCGGTCCAGCCGTACGCGGCTTGCGTTGTCCGCTGGCTCATGCTCGCATAGCACCGGGTCTGGGTGGTTTCGATGGCGTCCACCAGAAATTCGGCTTCGTAGGCGCGCAACAAGTGCGATTGCTCGGTTTCCAGGTACACGCGCACGCCATCGCGGCCATGGGCCTGCAGGCGGGCATAGGTGGCGGCATCCCAGTACCAGGTCAGGCCCAGTTCCTCGAACGCGGCGTTGTAGGCGTGGCGGTGGGCTTCGGCGGCCTGGCCGGCGGCGGTCTGGGAAAGCAGGGCATTGAGCATGGCGGTTCTCCTCGTGGTGTGGCGCTCTGGTCGGGTAACGGCGCTTTTGCACCGGGCTTGAAAGCAAATGTAGGGAAGAAAAATGATTAGCGATAGTTAAAGTATTTGATACTATTGATAACTTAT
>JAZKGR010000149.1:0-8392 GCA_040385775.1 Pseudomonadota bacterium | reverse complement strand
CAAAGCCCTGCTCTTCCCAGGCGGCGGCATGCGGCTCCACCTCTTTGGCGATGAAGCGGGCAATCTGGTCGCGCAGGGACTCGTACTCTGGCGTGTCGTAGATGGAAGCGTTTGACATGGAAGCCTGTTCTAAAAAATTAGGAGCCCACCTGCTGACCGGTGGACTTGTCTCCTGACCGTTCGGCCTGAGCTTGTCGAAGGCGTTTCGACAGGCTCAACGCGAACGGATGATGGTGGCTCAACATCCTGCCTCACATGCGGAAAACGCCGAACTTCGGCTCGGGGATTGGTGCGTTCAGGCTGGCGCGCAGGCCCAGTGCCAGCACGCGGCGCGTGTCGGCAGGGTCGATCACGCCGTCGTCCCACAAACGCGCGCTCGAGTAATACGGGTGCGACTGGTGCTCGAACTGGTCCAGCATCGGCTGCTTGAAGGCTTTCTCTTCTTCGGCGCTCCAGCTGCCGCCCTTGGCCTCGATGGCATCGCGCCGCACCGTGGCCAGCACCGACGAGGCCTGCTCGCCGCCCATCACGCAGATGCGCGCGTTCGGCCACATCCACAAGAAGCGCGGGCTGTAGGCGCGGCCGCACATGCCGTAGTTGCCGGCGCCGAAGCTGCCGCCGATGATGATGGTGAACTTGGGCACCTGGGCGGTGGCCACGGCCATCACCATCTTGGCGCCGTGGCGCGCAATGCCTTCGGCCTCGTACTTGCGGCCGACCATGAAGCCGGTGATGTTCTGCAAAAACACCAGCGGGATCTTGCGCTGGCAGCACAGCTCGATGAAGTGCGCGCCCTTTTGCGCCGACTCGCTGAACAAAATGCCGTTGTTGGCGATGATGCCGACCGGCATGCCTTCGATGTGCGCAAAACCGGTCACCAGGGTGGCGCCGAAGCGGGCCTTGAACTCGTCGAACTCACTGCCATCGACGATGCGGGCGATGATTTCGCGCACGTCATAAGGCTTGCGGGTGTCGGTGGGCACCACGCCATACAGCTCGTCCGCTACAAATTCAGGAGCGCGTGGCTCCCGTCCCATATGGGCTGGAGCCTCTTTTTTCTTGTAATTGGTATTGAGGTTGCCGACGGCAGCACGCGCCAGCGCCAGCGCGTGCGCGTCGTTCTGCGCCAGGTAGTCGGCCACGCCCGACAGGCGCGTGTGCACGTCGCCGCCGCCCAGGTCTTCGGCGGTGACGATCTCGCCGGTGGCGGCTTTCACCAGCGGCGGGCCCCCCAGAAAGATGGTGCCCTGCTCCTTGACGATGATGGTCTCGTCGCTCATGGCCGGCACGTAGGCGCCGCCGGCCGTGCAACTGCCCATGACCACGGCGATTTGCCCAATGCCCTGCGCGCTCATGTTGGCCTGGTTGAAGAAAATGCGGCCGAAATGGTCGCGGTCGGGAAACACGTCGTCCTGGTTCGGCAGGTTGGCGCCGCCCGAATCGACCAGGTAAATGCAGGGCAGGCGGTTTTGCTGCGCCACTTCCTGGGCACGCAAATGTTTCTTGACCGTCATCGGGTAATAAGTGCCACCCTTCACCGTCGCGTCGTTGCAGACGATCATGCAGTCCACACCGTTGACGCGGCCTATGCCGGTGATCACGCCGGCGCAGGGCGCGCTGTCGCTGCCGTCGCGGTCCGGGTACATGGCCAGAGCGGCCAGCGGCGAGAGTTCGAGGAAGGGTGTGCCCGGATCCAGCAGCATCTGCACGCGCTCGCGTGGCGGCAGCTTGCCACGCGCCACATGTTTGGCCCGCGCGGCTTCACCGCCGCCGGCAGCGGCCTTGGCCACCTGAAGCTTCAGGTCGTCCACCAGCGCGCGCATGGCGGCGGCATTGGCCTGGAAGTCGGCCGAGCGGGCGTTGAGTTTGGTTTCAAGAACGGGCATGTGTCTCCTCTGTGCGGCTGCGCGCGTGGGGTGGGCCTGCGGCTGGGCCGTACCAATCCACACCTTAACGCCAAACCTCGCAGCTTAGGCGCAAATACAGCCCGGCGGTCGCCACTCAGGTTGCAAATCGTGCCATGCTGCGAGAAAATCGGACTATGCCTGCCCGACCCGCGCCCGAGACCACCAGCCCGCCCGCCGCGGCCACCCCCATGGCCTTTGCACGGGTGATTGCTGCGGCCTACCCGCTGTACGGCCAGAGCCCGGCCAACGCACTCAAGCTGGCACAGATCACGCCAGCCAGACTGCAACAGACCGACGGCCGGATCACCGCACGCCAGATGGAGGTGCTGTCCGGCACCGCCATGCAGGAACTCGACGACGAAGCGCTGGGCGCCTTCAGCCGCCGCCTGCCCTGGGGCAGCTACGGCATGCTGGCGCGCGCCTCACTGAGTGCGCCCGACCTGGGCGTGGCACTCAAGCGCTGGTGCCGCCACCACAGCCTGCTGGCCGACGACCTCCGGCTGCGGCTGGTGACCGCCGGTGACACTGCCGCCATCACCATCGAGGAGCGCAGCGACCTGGGCCGCCTCGGCCCGGATGCGCGCGCGTTCTGCCTGGTGCATGTGCTGCGCAACATCCACGGGCTGGCCTGCTGGTACATCGACTCGCGCATCCCGCTGCAGGGCGCGCGTTTTCCGTTTGCCGCACCGCCCCATGCCGATGCGTATGCGCTGATGTTTCCCGGCCCGCTGCAGTTCGGCGCGGCGCAGGCCTCCATCCGTTTCGACGCGCGTTACCTGGCGCTGCCGCTGCGGCGCGATGAAAAAGCCTTGCAGCAAATGCTGCAGCGCGCCCTGCCGCTGACGGTGCTTCAGTACCGGCGCGACCGTCTGCTGGTGCAGCAGGTGCGCCAGGCCCTGGCCGCCTACCCCGAGCAGGCGCACAAGGCCGACGGCATCGCGGCACTGCTCAACATTTCGGCGCGCACCCTGCACCGGCAACTGAAGGAAGAAGGTGCCTCGCTGCAAGCACTGAAAGACGCGGTGCGGTTCGAGCGCGCCAAAGACTTGCTGAACCGCAGCGACAAGCCGGTCAAACAGGTCGCGACGGCGGCCGGGTTTAAAAACGAAAAAAGTTTTATCCGGGCTTTCCGGGCATCGACGGGTTTCAGCCCCGGTGACTTCCGCAAGGGCCTGCCGGGCCGAGCCGAATTGTCATTGCGGGCTTGACCCGCAATCCATGCCTCGCGGGCCGGTGCGGTGGAACATGCGGATGGATCCCGGATCGAGTCCGGGATGACATGTCAGCCCGCAGCCTGCCGCTTGGGCCGCTGCACCGCCCGGATCACCGCGCGGCCACCGCCGCCGCAATAAAAGCGGTCGGCGCCGTCAGACTCCAGCCCTGAAATGTTGGCCCCGGCAGGCATCTCCAGCGCCTCCAGCGTTTCACCGGTTTGCGGGTCGATGCGGCGCAGCTCGCTTTCGTCGCCTTCCCAGGTGGCGTGCCACAAGTCGCCGTCAACCCAGCTCACACCCGTGACAAAACGATTCGATTCAATGGTGCGCAGCACGGCACCCGTCTGCGGATCGATCTGCACGATCTTGCGTTCGCGGTGCAGGCCGACCCACAAGGTGCCTTCGGCCCAGGCCATGCCCGAGCAGCCGCCGCCCGGCGCGGGAAGGGTAGCCAGTACGCGGCCGCTGGCCGGGTCTATCTTCTGGATGCGGTCTTCGGCGATCTGGAACAGGTGCTGGCCGTCGAAGGCTGTGCCCGCATGGGCAGGCAGATCGAAGCTGCGCACGATCTTGCCGCTGTCCGGGGCCAGCGCATTGAGCTGTTTTCCGGAAGCGAACCAGACCTGGTTGCCGTCATGGCTGACGCCCGCGACTTGATCAATACCCGGGAAGGGGCCGTATTCCCGGACGATGGTGGCTTTGTTTCGTTTCATGCGCTCATCCTATCCAGCCGGCAGCGAAGCAGGGAGTAACAAGATTGTCGTGAATCCTGCCACCACGGGCACCGCGGTCCAGCGCCGTGACCGGCCCTGCCCCAGCCACAACACCTTGCCCGCCAGCGCCAGCGCTTCCAGCGCGCGCTGCACCGTGCGCTGGCTGGCGCCCAGGGCCAGCGCCAGGTCCGAGCTCGACCATGACTCACCGTCTGCCAGACAAGCCAGCACCTCGCCATGTGGACCCTCCATCGGTGGCGCCAGCACTGCCACACTTGCGGCTTGAAGCGGCGCCAGCTCGAAGCCGCGCGCCGTCGCGTCCACGCGCGCGAGCGGGCGCAGCAGCGTGCGAAGCCGCCCCATCTCGACCCGCAGCCGCGCACGGTAGGACTCGTCCGCTTCCTTGCCGCGAAAGGCACGCGCAACAAGCATCTCACGCGCCACATCGGCAGGCCATGCTTCGGCCAGTGCGCGCACCAGCGCAAACAGCACCGGTCGGCTGGTCAGCGGCACGGCCTTGCCTGATTGGCGTACCGCATACCGGCAGGCATCGACGATCAGGGCATCGGTGGCGAACAATGTTTCCACCTCCCCGAGCAGCAGCAACCGCTCTTCGCCGCGCGTGATCAGGCGCGCGGCGGGCGCGTCGAGTGCGAGCGAGGCAGACTTGACTTCTTCCAGCAGCGCGGCAATACCGGCCTGGCGCGCAGCACGCTCAGCGTTGGCAAGTGCAGCGCGCGCCTCCCTGATGCGCAGGCGCCGCACCGCCAGGCCGGCGGCCGCCAGCGCGTGCGCAGCGGCCGATGCGGGCGGCAACAGCGCCGGGTCGAGTCCGGCCAGGGTTTGTTCAGCGTCGTCGAGCTTGCCGATCAGCAGCAGGCGACGCGCCTGCAAATGCCCCGCATGCGCGGCGTTGGCCCGGTCGCCGTGCGCCTGCAGCGTGGCGCGGGCTGCATCCAGCGCCGCGGCCGGCCAGCCCAGGTCGCGCGACACCAGCGCGATCTCGGCTTCGGCCACCACGCAGCGCGCACGCGCCACCGCTTCCTTGGCGCCGAAAGCGCGTGCCGCACTGCGCAGCAACAGCTTGGCGCGGGCCATATCGCCGAGCCGCGCCATCGCGATGCCGCGCAGCGCGAGCGCGGGCGCGTCATTGCGCAGGGCCACGCGCTTGAGTGCGCCCAGCACGTCGCCAGCGGCGAGCGCAAGCGCGGCTGCGGTGATCAGCGCATCCATCGCAATCCCGCCAGATTTGTCACTCTCACTCTTCGCATGATCGTTCCTACTATAAGCGCGTGCTTCATCAACAACCCCATGAAAGGAACACAGCGATGACAACCCACAGCACCGCAACACGCGACGAATGGCTGGCCGCACGGCTCGAACTGCTCGCCGCAGAAAAGGACTTCACACGCCGCAGCGACGCACTCGCCCAGCAGCGCCAGCAACTGCCCTGGGTGCGGCTGGACAAGGCCTACACCTTCGACACCGACAACGGCAAGGCTTCACTCGACGAGCTGTTCCAGGGCCGTTCGCAACTGATGGTTTATCACTTCATGTTCGGGCCCGACTACAAGGCCGGCTGCCCCTCGTGCTCGATGATTGCTGACGGCTTCAACGGCTTTGCGCTGCACCTCGCCAACCACGACGTGACCCTGCACGCGGTGTCACGCGCGCCGCTCGCGAAGCTGCAAGCCTTCAAGAAACGCATGGGCTGGACCTTTCCGTGGGCCTCGTCCTTCGGCAGCGACTTCAACTTCGACTTCAAGGTGTCGTTCACCGAGGACCAGCAACGCAACAAAGGCATCGACTACAACTTCAGCACCGAGCCGAAGTTCGTGTGGCGCAGCGGGCAGGAAGGTGCCAGCGACGGCCCGGTGGCCGAGCTCGCACGCGGCACCGGCACCGACCCGGCCACCTACACGCGCGAGCGTCCCGGCATGAGCACCTTTGTGCGCGAAGGCGGCGAGATTTACCACTGCTATTCGACTTACTCGCGCGGCGTCGACGGCATCTGGGGCTCTTACGCCTGGCTGGACCGCGCGCCGCTGGGCCGCAACGAAACCGGCATCTGGTGGCGCCGCCATGACGAGTACGACAATGCGCCGGCGCCGGCTGCCCATGCCTGCTGTGCCTGAAGTTCTTCGCCGCCCGACGGTCCTGCCCAGCGCCGGCATCCTGGTGTTTGCTGCCGCGGCAGCGGCGACCATCGCGGGGAGTTTGTCCATGCAGGATATGGGCGAGGTGCCCATGCCAGGCGGCTGGACGCTGTCCACCGCGTGGATGCCGATGTGCGGGCAAAGCTGGGCCGGCGCGGCATCGTCCTTCACCGGCATGTGGGTCGTGATGATGGTGGCCATGATGCTGCCGGCGCTGCTGCCTCAGCTGCGGCACTTGCCAACGGGGGTTGCCGCAGTGGCCAGCGCGGGCTACTTCTTAGTGTGGTCCGCGCTGGGGTTGATCGTCTTCGCGCTGGTCGCTTTGCTCACGCAAGCGCTGCTTCAGATGAACGCGGTGGCGCGCGCGGTCCCGGTGCTGTCAGGGCTGGTGGTACTGCTGGCCGGCGGATTTCAGTTCACGGCGTGGAAGGCGCGCCACCTCGCGTGCTGCCGGCAGCAGCCCACGCGTGGGCCCACACACGCCAGCACCGCCTGGCGCCACGGTCTGCGGCTGGGCGTCCACTGCATCAGTTCATGCGCAGGCCTGACCGCCTTGCTGCTGGTGTTGGGCGTGATGGACCTGCGTGTCATGGCGCTGGCCACGGCCGCCATCACGGCAGAACGGCTGGCAGTCGACGGGGACCGCATCGCCCGGGCTGTCGGCGCCGCCGCAATGGCGGCGGGCCTGCTGATGATGGCGCGGGCAGTCGGGCCGGTTTGAGCTCTGGAGGCGAGAATATGCCGGCTTGCCAATTGTCATGAACAAAATCGGCCTCCAACCCATGTCAGTCATGGGCTTTTAGCTATCAATACCATAGCGAAGCTGCCCAGGCTCAGGCCTTCGCGGGGTTGATCAGGTACTTGGTGCCGGTGGCGCGCTGACCGTAGACCGCGATTTCTGCGGGCTGCAGCGCCTCCAGCAGCGAGATCTCTTTCGAATACGTGCTGGCAAAGGTGGTCTTGAGTTCGTCGGCCACGCGCTGCCGCAGCGCCTGCGCGGCTTCTGCACCAACGCGCTGCAGAAACGGAAACAGCAGCCAGCCGCCCATGCCCCAGGCCATGCCGAAACTGCGGTTGAACTCGGTCGGCCGCGTGTCCAGGCCGCCGTAGATGTACACCTGCTTGTGAGTGGTCGAGCCGTAGCGGCTGTATTCTTTTGCGGTGCGGTTCAGCGCAGCTTCCATGGCGGTCAGGATCTGCCCGGCCAGCTTGCCGCCGCCGGTCGCGTCGAAAGCCAGCGTGGCGCCGGTAGCCACCAGCGCCTGTGTCAGGTCTTCCATGAAGGTAGTCGCCGTGGCGTCGCACACATGTTTGGCACCCTGCGCCTTCAGCAGCGCCGCCTGCTCGGGCTTGCGCACGATGTTCACGAGGGCGATGCTGTCCTTGAGGCAGATCCGGTTCAGCATCTGCCCGAGGTTGGACGCTGCCGCCGTGTGCACCAGCGCCTTGTGGCCCTCGCGTTTCATGGTCTCGACCATGCCCAGCGCGGTCAGCGGGTTGACGAAGCAGGACGCGCCCTCGGCCGGCGTCGTGCCTTCGGGCAGCAGCAGGCACTGCTCTGCCTTGACGCAGCGGTACTGCGCATACATGGCGCCGCCCAGCAGGGCCACGGTTTTGCCCAGCAGCGCCTGCGCAGCCGCGCTGCTGCCGGCTGCCACCACCACGCCCGCCCCTTCGTTGCCGACCGGCAGCGCCTGGCCGAGCCGGCCCGCCATGGACTTCATCGCCGCCGGCGGGATCTGCATCGTGGCCACCGGCTGCGCGGCCGTGCCCGAGAGCTTGACGCTGCCGATCTCGGCCGCGCCGAACAGCAGGCCGATGTCCGAGGGGTTGATCGGCGTCGCCTCGATACGCACCACCACCTCGTCGGCGGCAGGGGTGGGCGTGGGCACGGGGACCAGCGAGATTTTCAGCTCGCCCTCGGGCGTGACCAGGGACTGGAGTTGAAGGCCGGTGGCGGTGGATGGTGTGCTCATGCTTGTCTCCATTGATCAGTATGTCGGGTGCTGCGGTGCAGCAGCTTGTGTCCCAAGTATCCGTCCAGAAGACTTCTTCTGCAGCGGGCCAGCCCTACGTATTAGGCGCATGGCGCCGCGCCATAAAGTCCACTAGACTCGCCAGACGCAAAAAACCAAGGAGACAACCATGCGCCACTTTTCGATTTTCAAACCCCTGCTGTCCACAGCCCTGGTCCTCGCCGTCGCATTCGGGGCCGCCACCGGCGCGCTGGCCCAGACCAAATCCAAGGTGAAGGACGTGGGCGACAGGCCCGCCTCTTCCATCTACATCGGCAACAGCTTCTTCTATTACAACAACAGCCTGCACAACCAGGTGGGCCAGTTGATCGCCGCCGGCCAGCCCGGCTTCCGGCACCGCGCCAGCTCGGCCACCATCAGCGGCTC
>JAZKGR010000148.1:0-13048 GCA_040385775.1 Pseudomonadota bacterium | reverse complement strand
GTCAGCCGCGAGAAAAAGTTGGACCAGGCCAGCGAACCGGCGTAGGCGTTGGTGACATTGATCTTGAGCTGCGAGATCACCACAAACAGCGCGGTGGCGGCCACCGCCCAGCCGTAGTGCGGGAACACGTATTCATAGGCCGCCAGGTACATCTGGTTGGGGTCGACTGCGCGGTCCAGCGGCACCATGTGCTGGATTGCCAGGTAGGCGAGGAAGGCGCCGCCCAGCATCTTGACCACCCCCAGCAGTACCCAGCCTGGACCGCCCGCCAGCACACCGGCCCACCAGCGGCGGCGGCTGGCGGCGGTGCGCGCCGGCATGAAACGCAGGTAATCGGCCTGCTCCCCCATTTGGGTGATCAAGGCAATACCCACCGTCAAAGCAGCACCAAACAAGTGCAAATCAAAGCCCGAGTTGGCGCCTTTTTCACCTTTGTAGTGCGTTATTCCAGCGAAAGCGCCCGGATCACGCACCAAAACATACACAAAAGGCACGACCAGCATGATCAGCCACAGCGGCTGCGTCCACATCTGCAAGCGGCTGATGACCGAGACGCCGTAGGTCACCATGGGAATCACCACCAGCGCGCAGATCAAATAACCCCAGCTCGGCGGAATGCCCAGCGCCAGCTCCAGCGCATAGGCCATGACGGCCGCTTCCAGCGCAAAAAAGATGAATGTGAAGGACGCGTAGATCAGCGAGGTCAGGGTCGAGCCGATGTAGCCGAAGCCGGCGCCGCGCGTCAGCAGGTCCATGTCCACGCCGTAACGCGCGGCATAAATGCTGATCGGCAGGCCCGCCATGAAAATGATCAGCCCGGTGGCGACGATGGCCCAGAAGGCATTGGTGAAGCCGTACTGCACCAGCAGCGTGGCGCCGACGGCTTCGAGAATGAGGAAGGATGCCGCGCCGAAAGCGGTGTTGGCGACGCGCCACTCAGACCATTTGCGAAAACTCTGCGGCGTGAAACGCAGCGCGTAGTCCTCCATGGTTTCGCTGGCGACCCAGCTGTTGTAGTCACGCCTGACCTTGATGATGCGCTGCACCGGCGCTTCAGCATCACCCGCGGGCAGCGGCGCGGGCGCCCACGGAGGCACGACCTGCGAAGGCAGGGGCAACGGTGCGGCCGGGGTGTCCATGGGTGGGGTGTCAATACGTCAGAAGGCGAAGCTGCTGAAGTGCAGGTTCCATGCCACAGAGGGAAAACCAGTGTCCGGCGCGTGCCGTGCGGCCCATTCCTGTGGCACCATTCTTGCACCCCGGCACATGCAAACCTGCCGCAGCCGCCCCCGGAGAACCCATGGAATTGACCCCCAGAGAAAAAGACAAGCTGCTGATCTTCACGGCCGCGTTGCTGGCCGAACGCCGCCAGGCCAGGGGCCTGAAACTCAACTACCCCGAAGCCGTCGCGCTGATCAGCGCCGCCGTGATGGAAGGTGCGCGCGACGGTAAAACCGTGGCCCAGCTCATGAGCGAAGGCCGGACCATCCTGACGCGCGCCGACGTGATGGACGGCATCCCCGAGTTGATCCCCGACATCCAGGTCGAAGCCACCTTTCCCGACGGAACCAAGCTGGTCACCGTGCACCAGCCGATTGTTTAAACACAGCGAGACAGCACCATGCAAATCCAACTCAAAAACGCTCTTTTTTTGATAGCTGCCAGCGCCCTGTCGGCGGGAGCCAGTGCCCATATTGACCATGGCACCGGCGAGATGGTGCACAGCCATGCCAACACCTTCCTCAGCGGCTTTCTGCATCCGCTGACCGGCCCGGACCACCTTGCGGCCATGGTCGCGGTGGGCCTGTGGAGCGCGCTGGCCGCGCGCCGGGCCTGGCCCGACCTGCTGTGGGCGCCGCTGGGTTTTGCCGCGATGTTGCTGGCCGGCGCGCTGCTCGGCCTGCAGGGCGTGGCCTTGCCTGCGGTGGAACCCATGATCGCAGCCTCGCTGCTGGTGATCGGCCTGCTGGTGCTGACACGCTGGCGTGTGCCTGGCATCGCCGCTGCGGCAGGGGTCGGCGTGTTTGCGGTGTTTCACGGCCTGGCGCACGGCTACGAGCTGGCGGGCGACGCCAATGCCCTGCCTGTTATCGCCGGCATGTTGTCTGCCACCTTGTTGATTCACGCCACCGGCGTGGCCGTCGGCTGGGCCTTGCGCCATGCCAATGTCTGGGTGCCGCGCCTGGCCGGCGCCGGCGTTGCGATTTTCGGCGTGGCCTTGCTTGGCCGCTTGGCCTGAGCCCCGGAGTTGCCATGATCCCCGGCGAACTGATCACCGACGGCCCCGACCACCAACTCAACAGCGGGCGCCGCACGCTGACGGTGGTGGTGCAAAACAGCGCCGACCGGCCTATCCAGGTCGGATCGCACTACCACTTCGCCGAAACCAACGGCGCGCTGGCCTTCGACCGCGCCGCGGCGCAGGGCATGCGCCTGAACATCGCCTCCGGCACGGCCGTGCGCTTTGAGCCGGGCCAGCAGCGCACGGTGGAACTGGTGGACTTCGCCGGTGAACGAAAAATTTACGGCTTTCGCGGCCTGGTTCAGGGAGCACTTTAATGGCCACCATAGGCAGACGCGCATATGCAGAAATGTTCGGCCCCACCGTGGGCGACCGCCTGCGCCTGTCCGACACCGAACTGATGGTCGAGGTCGAGGCCGACTACACCCTGCGCGCCGGCAGTTACGGTGAAGAAGTCAAATTCGGCGGCGGCAAGACGATTCGTGACGGCATGGCGCAGTCGCAGAAAACACGCGCCGAAGGCGCGATGGACTGCGTGATGACCAACGCGCTGATCATCGACCACTGGGGCATCGTCAAGGCCGACATCGGCCTCAAGGGCGGGCGCATCGCGGCCATCGGCAAGGCCGGCAACCCCGACACCCAGCCCGGCGTCGAGATGATCATCGGCCCCGGCACCGAGATCATCAGCTGCGAAGGCATGATCGTCACCGCGGGCGGCATCGACTCGCACATCCACTTCATCTGTCCGCAGCAGATCGAGGAAGCGCTGACCTCGGGCGTCACCACCATGCTGGGCGGCGGCACCGGGCCGGCCACCGGCACCTTCGCCACCACCTGCACACCGGGGCCATGGAACATTGAGCGCATGCTGCAATCGGCCGATGCCTTCACCATGAACCTCGGTTTTCTCGGCAAGGGCAATGCCAGCCTGCCTGCCGCGCTGCATGAACAAATCGACGCCGGCGTGATCGGCCTGAAGCTGCACGAGGACTGGGGCACGACCCCGGCCGCGATCAGCAACTGCCTGGATGTGGCGGACGAGACAGACACCCAGGTCGCCATCCACAGCGACACGCTCAATGAAAGCGGTTTTGTCGAAAACACCATCGCCGCCACCAAAGGCCGCACCCTGTGCGCCTTCCATACGGAGGGCGCGGGCGGCGGCCATGCACCCGACATCCTCAAGGTGGTCGGCGAGCAGAACTTTTTGCCCTCGTCGACGAACCCGACCATGCCCTACACCGTCAACACACTGGACGAACATGTGGACATGCTGATGGTCTGCCACCACCTGGACCCGTCGATTGCCGAGGACCTGGCCTTTGCCGAAAGCCGTATCCGCAAGGAAACCATTGCCGCCGAAGACGTGCTGCACGACCTTGGCGCGATCAGCATGATGAGCAGCGACAGCCAGGCCATGGGCCGCGTCGGTGAGGTCATCATCCGCACCTGGCAAACGGCCCACAAGATGAAGGTGCAGCGCGGCAAGTTGCCTGGCGACACCGAGCGCAACGACAACTTCCGCGTCAAGCGTTACATCAGCAAATACACCATCAACCCGGCGCTTGCACACGGCATTGCGCACGAGGTCGGCTCGGTCGAACTGGGCAAGTGGGCCGACCTGGTGGTCTGGAAGCCGGCCTTTTTCGGCATCAAGCCGGCGCTGATCGTGAAAGGCGGCTTCATCGCGATGGCCGCGATGGGCGACCCGAATGCATCGATCCCGACGCCGCAACCGGTGCACTACCGTCCCATGTTTGGCGGCTTCGGCGGCGCCATCGCCAAAGGCTCGCTGACCTTTGTGTCGCAGGCCGGTCTGGCCGGTGGGATCAAGGAGAGGTTCGGCCTGGCCAAGACCCTGTCCGCCGTGAAAAACATACGCGGCGTGCAAAAGCGGCACATGATCCACAATGACTACGCGCCGAAGATGGAGGTTGATGCACAGACCTACTCGGTGCGCGCCGACGGCCAGTTGCTGACCTGCGAACCGGCGACCAGCCTGCCGATGACGCAGCGCTACTTTCTTTTCTGAACCCAACTTCTTCTTCAATGCTCCAGGTTTCCAAAATCATGCCGCAGGGCGCCGGCCTGGCGCCCGTGTTGCTCAAACGCGCTGCCTCGGTCGAACTCGACTGGGACATCCGCCAGAAAAGCCGCTTCGAAGCCACTGACTCACAGGGCCGCCAGCTCGGCATCTTTTTGCCGCGCGGCACCCTGGTGCGCGGCGGCGATGTGCTGGTGGCCGAAGATGGCACGCTGGTAAAAGTGCTTGCAGCGCCGCAAAGCGTGCTGCGCATCACCGCCTGTACCGCCCACGGCAGCGCCTTCGATTTGACGCGCGCGGCCTACCATCTGGGCAACCGGCATGTGCCGATTGAGCTCAAGCCGGATCACCTGAAGATAGAGCCCGACCATGTGCTGGCCGAGATGCTGCGGTCCATGCACCTGATCGTCAACGAGGTCAGCGAGTCCTTCGAGCCCGAAGGCGGTGCCTACAGCGCGGGCGGCCACGGCCATGGGCACGCGCATGAGGGCGAGCATGGCCACGCACACGCCCCTGCTGCTGCGCCCGCGCCTCACGTGCACGGCCCCGGCTGCGACCATGGGCACGATCACGCCCACGCGCACGAGGCGCAGCCGGTCGCGGTCCATATCCCCAAACACAAGCCGCACAGCCATTGAGCGCCACGGCCCAGCCCCTGCCGGCCGCCAGCCTGCTGCAGCTGATCTGGCTGGCCTCCCCGGCCCTGCCGGTCGGTGGTTTTTCCTACTCCGAAGGGCTGGAAGCCGGCGTGGACCGGGCAGGTGTAGCTACAGAAAGCATAGCGGCCGACTGGCTCAGCGACCAGTTGCACCTGAGCCTGGCACGCGGCGACCTGGCGGTGATCGCGCAGGCGATTCCGGCTTGGCGCAACAATGATCTGGTGCGGGTGAAAGTCCTCAACGACTGGGTGCTGCAGACCCGCGAAACCAGCGAGCTGCGCCTGCAGGCCGAACAGATGGGCCGCTCCCTGCTCGAATGGCTGCGCAACCACCAGAGCATCAGCGCCGCTCATCTGCAAGCTTGTGCGCAGCTGCCACCGACCTACCCTGTCACCTTTGCGCTCGCCGCCTCGCCGCTGGCCGCCGGTGTACCAGACTGCATGACGGCCTACGCTTTCGGCTGGGCCGAAAACATGATGCAGGCCGCGCTCAAATCGGTGCCGCTGGGCCAGAGCGCCGGCCAGCGCATACTGGCAAGGCTGGCGGCTGAAATCCCGGCCGCCATCACGACAGCCATGGCGCTGGGGGACCAGGACCGCCAGGCCTTTTCGCCGATGCTGGCTATTCTTTCATCGCAACACGAAACCCAATACTCGCGGCTGTTCCGGTCATGAACAATGCTATGAACAGGTGTCATTGCGGGCTCGACCCGCAATCCATGACCCCGACTTCCGCACAGAACGAACACCATGGATCCCGGATCAAGTCCGGGATGACATACAAGCAAAATCGCACATCACTCGCAAGGCACTTCCAATGAGCATGCACCACATCGCCAACCGCACCAAAAAACTCCCGCCACTGCGGGTTGGTATAGGCGGCCCCGTCGGTTCTGGCAAAACCACCCTGCTCGAAATGTTGTGCAAGGCCATGAAGACCAGGTACGACCTGGTGGCCATCACCAATGACATCTACACCAAGGAAGACCAGCGCATCCTGACCGTCAGCGGCGCGCTGGACGCCGAACGCATCATGGGTGTGGAGACCGGCGGCTGCCCGCACACCGCGATCCGTGAAGACGCATCGATCAACCTCGAAGCCATTGACCGCATGCTGGAAGACTTTCCTGATGCGGACGTGGTGTTTGTCGAGTCCGGCGGCGACAACCTCGCCGCCACCTTCAGCCCCGAACTCAGCGACCTGACGATTTACGTGATCGACGTTGCCGCCGGCGAAAAAATCCCGCGCAAGGGCGGCCCCGGCATCACCAAAAGCGATCTGTTCGTGATCAACAAGACCGACCTCGCGCCCTATGTGGGCGCCGACCTGGCCGTGATGGAAGCCGACACCATCCGCATGCGCACCACAGCCAAAGGCCTCAAGCCTTTTGTCATGACCAACCTGAAGACCAACACCGGTCTGGCGGAAGTGGTGGCGTTTATTGAGAGCAAAGGCATGCTGGGCGCAGCTTGAACGCGCACAGGTGGGGAAGGTGCGGTTTGACCAACGTTGTTCGAGGGGCGACTACAGCTATTGCAAACCGGTCACCGCAATGGCGAGCCAACTCCCAGGCTTGGCTACGGCTTACCGGGGTGAGCCCAGGCGGTCTGGCTTGAATTGGCCATCGGCCACAAGTTGCACGGTCCGGGTGGCCAGCTCGAAATCGCCCAGCCTGGTCAGCACCTGGTAGGCCAGTGCCGCCAACTCGCTGATGTTGGTGACAAGTCGGGCATCTTCCGCGTCAAACGTCTTGTTGCTCTGGGAAACGATCCAGACCGTGCCGACCGCAAAACCATCGACGTGAAACGGTACCAGCAGAACCTCACGGATCGGAGGCTCTACTTGCGCGGCAGTTTTGTACGCTTTTCCGGGGTCGACCATCAGCAGGGTGGCATCGGTCTCCAGCACGGATCCGCAGGGACTCTCGTCATGTGCAACAACGCTGCCAAGGTACTTCTCAAACAGGCCAACGGCAGCTTGCCAAAGCAATATTTGTTTACCCTCATCGCGCCCTGACAGACTCACTCCCGCCGAATCTGCGCCGGTCAGCTGTCGAACCGCATGAGAAAGCGTGGTCAAAACCGACTCTGGCGTCTCTCGCAGCGCCTTGACGACTGCGGTGGTGGTTTCAACCTCGGCTTTGTAATCTGGCAACCGCGAAGGCCGCTCGACCAGCAGTTGATTGGCGATGACCTGCCGGATGTGCGGCGGTATACCCGTGAGATCGACTGCGAACGCTTGCATGCTGCACCTCTCGATGACCAAGGCCAGAACATCCTGGCGGACGGCGGCGACGGTGCCACTGGCGGTCGTTTCAATTATGCGCCCCAGAGGTGATTGGCAGTATGGGGAAAGTCTGTCAAAACAACGAATCGTTGGTCCATCTATTGATAAAAAGCTTCAAATGGATGAATGGTGCGTGCTATGTGGGTTAACGCACATAAGCACTTCACCCGGAATTGAGTCGAAGCCGGCCAAGTGTTGATGGGCAGGTTCCAAGTTCCTTGCGAGATTGCGCTGGAATGCTTCCGAAGAGATATTGAAGCGAAGCGACGCACGAAAGATGCTGGCGCGCGACGGCGAACCCAAGAGACACGTCCATGAGCAGGCACGCGCCCTCACACTACAGAGACAGAGACGACACCGGCTGGAAAAACCGGCGAATCCAGTAGGGCTGACTTCCTACTGCATACACGGCAGAGCGCAGCTGGCATTCCGTACACTGCAATTCCGCACACCAGGCAGACACGATCTCAGGATCGGTGAGGCAAATGCGGGGCAATACGTCCCGCGACGTTGTATAGAGCTTGACCATAGACTCCCTTTCAGGGTTGTCTACATCGTGCGCGCATCGCGCCGACCGCGTAAGGGTACAAATGACGCTTCTCTGTAAGGCAATGCGCCGCACAAGCCGAATCAATTGCATTGAGGCGTGCATTTCGTTACGCGACAGGCGCTCCCGCCTTAAAAGTGGTCCTTGTTTGCGCCAATGCGCCAAACCGCTCCAGCCTGATCCCTTGGTGCCGGTCGCCAGGCTTGTGGTGCCCGCAACCTCAGTCTTCCAGACGGTGAAGCGGTTAAACTAGATCCCCTGGAAGCGTGGCAGAGTGGTCGATTGCACCGGTCTTGAAAACCGGCGATGGGAAACTATCCGTGAGTTCGAATCTCACCGCTTCCGCCAGACAGCAGCCACCGACAGCCCTTGCTCTCGGTGGCTTTTTTGTGCCTGTGAACAGCTTGGCCGGGCAGGAAATCCTTGATTTACCTGACTCACTGAACGCAGTAGGATTTGAAACTGCCCCTGTTCATTTCAAGGAGTTCCGGCATGAATCACTTCTCACGACTTCTGGTCGCAAGCTGCCTGTCTGTATCTGCCGCGGCCTTTGCAGCCGGTGATGTCAGCGAGTACGGCGGCCCTTCGGCCGACCCGGTGCTGGCGTCCGCGCAGGCCGCCATCGCGAAGAAGGACTGGCCTGCCGCTCAGGCGGGTTTGCAGAAGGCACTGACCGGCTCGCCGCAGAACGCCGACTACCATAACCTCTATGCCTATTCGATCCGCAAGGGCGCGAACCCGGACATGGCGCTGGTGTTCAAGCACTACGGCGAAGCGCTGCGGATCAACCCCAAACATCGCGGCGCACATGAGTATGTGGGCGAGGCCTACCTGATGGTCAATGACTTGCCCAAGGCCAAACAGCACCTGGCCGCGCTCGACAAGCTGTGCTTCCTGCGATGCGAAGAACACACTGACCTCAAAAAAGCGATTGCGGCCTACGAGGCCAAACGCAAGCCATAAGCGCATCCCGGCGCTTGCCGCGCGTCACCCGGGCAGGAACAGCCCCTGCAGGTCGTTGAGAAAATCGAAGCCGCGCTCGGTCGGTTTGACCTGCGCAAAGTCGCGTTCGATCAGTCCCTTGCGTTCCGCCTCGTCCAGCCCCGCCTGGATCGCGGTCAGGGGCAAGCCGGTTTTTTCTGAAAAGTCCTGCAGCTTGAAGCCTTCGCGCAGGCGCAGTGCATTGAGCATGAACTCAAACGGCAGTTCGGCGCGCGCGACCTCGGTGTCCTGCGCCACCGGCGTGCCGGCCAGCGCCTTGTCCATGTACAGGGCCGGGTCGCGAAAACGTACCTGGCGCACCACGCGATGCGCAAAGCTGAGCTTGCTGTGCGCGCCTGCGCCTATGCCGAGGTAGTCGCCGAACTGCCAGTAGTTGACGTTGTGTACGCAGCGGTGGCCGGGTTCGGCATAGGCCGAAATCTCGTAACGCGCCATGCCCGCGGCTGCCGTCATTTCGGTGATACGGTCCAGCATGGCGTAGGCATCGTCGTCTTCCGGCAGCACCGGCGGGTGTTTGGCAAAGAAGGTGTTGGGCTCGACCGTCAGGTGGTAAATCGAGATGTGCGGCGGCGCAAAGGCCAGCGCCTGCTGGATGTCGGCCTGCAGATTGGCCAGCGTCTGGCCGGGCAAGGCGTACATGATGTCGAGGTTGAAGGTGTCAAAGGACTGCGCAGCTTCCTCGACGGCGGCGATCGCCTGCGCGCGGTCGTGCACCCGGCCCAGGGCTTTCAAATGCTGGTCGTCAAAACTCTGCACACCGATCGACAGCCGCGTGACACCCGCGCTGCGGAAAGCGCGGAATCGGTCTTTCTCGAAGGTGCCCGGATTGGCCTCCAGCGTGATTTCGCAATCGGGCTCCAGCCGCAGGCGCGCACGGATGTCGCCGATCAGCCTGTCGATGGCTTGCGGCGAAAACAGGCTGGGCGTGCCACCACCGATAAAAATGCTGTGCACCGTGCGGCCCCAGACCAGCGGTAGCGAGGCTTCGAGGTCGGCCATCAGCGCGTCGAGGTAGCGCTGCTCGGGCAGTTCGCCACGGCTCTCGTGGGAATTGAAGTCGCAGTAAGGGCACTTCTTCAGGCACCAGGGCAGGTGGACGTAAAGCGACAGCGGCGGCAAGGCGGCCAGCCGCAGCGTGCCCTCGCGCATGTAGTGCTGGATGTCTTTCAGCGCACCGCCGCTTTCCGCGGAGGGGGCTGCGCCGACAACCGGGATCGGAAACACCATGGTCGCTAGAGCCAGCGCTCGCGCATCAGGTCCATCATCTGGCGCGCCGCCATGCCACGGTGGCTGTTGGCGTTTTTCACCTCGACCGGCAGTTCGGCAAAGGTTTTGCCGAACGACGGCAGGAAGATCACCGGGTCAAAACCGAAACCGTTGCTGCCGCGCGGCTCGGTGGCGATCTCGCCGCTCACGCGGCCGACCGCGATCAGTGGTTCCGGATCATCGACAGAACGCACTGCCACCAGCGTGCTGACCATGGCCGCGCGCCGGGCGGTGATGCCGGCCATCTGCTCGAGCAGGGCGCGCACATTGTTGTCATCGCTTTTGGCGTAGCCGAATTGCGTCGCGTAAAAAGCCGTGTCCACGCCAGGCAGGCCGCCGAAGGCATCGACACACAGGCCGGCGTCGTCGGCCAGCGCCGGCAGGCCGCTGGCCCGCGCGGCGTGGCGCGCCTTGGCCAGCGCGTTTTCAACAAAGGTACGGAAAGGCTCCTCAGCCTCGGAGATACCGAGTTCGGCCTGCTTGACCAGCGTCACGCCCAGCGGCGCCAGCATGGCCTGCAGCTCGGCGAGTTTGCCGCTATTGTTCGATGCCAATACGATTTTCATAAGCAAAACAGGGCTCTAGCCCCCGCCGGACGGGGGCAAGTAGCTATGATTTCGATAGCGATTGCTGCTGCAGGGTAACGAGCTCGTTGATGCCTTTTTCAGCCAGCAGCAGCAATGCGTCCATCTCCTTGCGGGAAAACGCAGCGCCTTCGGCCGTGCCCTGCACCTCGACATAGTGGCCGGCGCCGGTCATCACCACATTCATGTCGGTGTCGCAACCCACGTCCTCGATGTACTCGAGGTCCAGCAGCGGCGTGCCCTGCACGATGCCGACGGAGATCGCTGCGACATGGCCCAGGATGGGCGTCTCCTTGAGCTTGCCGTCGGCCAGCAGCTTGTTGACGGCGTCCTGCGCCGCCACAAAAGCCCCGGTGATGCTGGCTGTGCGGGTGCCGCCGTCGGCTTGGATCACGTCGCAATCAAGGTGGATGGTGCGTTCGCCGAGTTTTTTCAGGTCGAACACCGCGCGCATGGAGCGGCCGATCAGGCGCTGGATCTCTTGCGTGCGGCCGCTTTGTTTGCCGCGCGCGGCTTCACGGTCGCTGCGGGTATGGGTGGCGCGCGGCAGCATGCCGTATTCCGCCGTCACCCAGCCTTCGCCGCTGCCTTTTTTGTGGCCGGGGACTTTTTCTTCCACCGAGGCGGTGCACAGCACCTTGGTGTTGCCGAACTCGATCAGCACCGAGCCTTCGGCGTAAGCGGTGTAGGCGCGGGTGATGCGAACGGGACGGAGCTGGTCGGCAGCACGGGCGCTGCTTCTTTCAAATGAACTCATGACAAAAGGCTTTCTGGCGAGGCACGCCGGGGGTAGAAATGATGGCAATTATCAGCAATGAACCGCGCCGGCAGGGCCACGGCGGGATGTTCGGTCCGGCTCAGACCTTCTTCGCAGCTGAACGGCGTATCGCCTCGTTGATCTCGGCAATCGAGCGTTCAATGGCCGCGTCGTCGAGGTCTTCCACACTGGTATCGAGCACGCCGGCCTGGATCGTCGATGCAAACACGCCATCCATGATGCTGTCGGTCGAGACGCCGCGCGTCGATTCAAAGGCGTCGGGCGTTTCCCACTCCATGGCCAGCACAGTCACGTTGTCGCCATGTTCGCCGCCATTGCGCAGAGCATGCTCGACCATGTCGGGAACCGCATCCGATACGCCGTTGGCGGCCATGTGGCGCACGATTTCGGCATCGGTCAGGCTGCCCCACAGGCCGTCGGAGCACAACATCAGCTTGTCGCCCTGCTGCAGCACGACCGGGCCGGCGATGTCGAACACCGGTTT
The DNA here is from genome assembly GCA_040385775.1 of Pseudomonadota bacterium. Classification (GTDB taxonomy): domain Bacteria; phylum Pseudomonadota; class Gammaproteobacteria; order Burkholderiales; family Burkholderiaceae_C; genus Polaromonas. The sequence continues at coordinate 1,153 of JAZKGR010000148.1, read as the reverse complement.
GGAGGGCGAGCCCAGGCAGGTGAAGAGAATGTTGCGGTTGACGCGCTCCAGCTTGATGATGCCGGCGTTTTGCTGCTCCAGATAGGAGTGGTCACGCGTGCGGGTCAGCAGCTCGCCGTCACGCACCACGTACAGGCGCGAGTCGCCGCAATGCACCCAGGTCGCGCCGGTGCCCTGCAGGATGGCGGCGACCACGGTGGTGCGGGGCGTGTCCAGCATGCCTTTTTCACTGGCATAACGGATGATCTGGTGGTGCGCCGCCATCAGGGCGGATGACAGAAACTCGGTGGTGTCCCGCACCAGGGGCCGGGCTTCCTTCTGGTACAGCGCAGAGATGGTCTGCAGCGCCAGTTGCGCGGCCACTTCGCCTTCAGGGTGGCCTCCCATGCCGTCGGCCAGCACAAACAGGCCCGACTCACGGGTGTAGCAATAGCCCATGCGGTCTTCGTTTTTTTCGCGACCGCCCTTGCGGCTGACCTGGAAAACGGAGAATTTCATTTGAACCTTGTCGCAAAGCCGGTGGCCTTGCGCGCGCTTTTCTTGGTGTCCGACACCATGTTGTCAAACTGAAGGCGCATTTTTTCGCCGACCGTCAGTTTGGTGTAGCGCCGCTCACCCTCACGGCTGAGTTCTTTCTGCAAGGCAAACACAGACTGTGGCCGAGACAGGGGATCGAGCGACATGCACCATTCCACCACCTCGATCAGGTTGTCGGAATAAACGCCGCGCAGGCGGGACAGCGCCAGCGAGAGCCGGTCTTTTTCCAGCCGCTGCGGCGCGTCATTCGGCGGGTAGCCCTGCATGGTCGCGTAGATGCAGGCGCCGATCGCATAGATGTCCGTCCAGGGGCCCATGGACGAGTCACGCCGGTACATCTCAGGGGCAGCGAAGCCGGGCGTGTACATGGGACGGATGAAGTTGCCCTCTTTGCTCAGGACCTCGCGCGCAGCGCCAAAGTCGATCATTACCGCCTTGTTGTCGTCGGTGATGAAGATGTTGGCCGGCTTGATGTCCAGGTGCAGCATCTTGTGCTGGTGCACGATGCGCAGCCCGCGCAGGATCTCGTCAAACAGCGAGCGTATGGTCGATTCGCGGAAAACCTTCTGCTTTTTGAGCTCGCGCGCCGTGATGATGAAGTCCTGCAGGGTGCCCC
>JAZKGR010000147.1:0-10643 GCA_040385775.1 Pseudomonadota bacterium | reverse complement strand
ACCATCGCGCGGCCGGCCTGCCCACAGAAAAGGCCTTGCGCGCCCTGCCGCCCATTGCCGCGGACACCAAAATTTACCTGGCCTGCGAAGCCGCTGCCATGCGCCGAATCCGCACCCTGCTGACCAGCGAACTCGGTGTCAGCCGCAGCCAGATCGTGGGCCGGGGTTACTGGAAACTCGACGTGACCAATCACCCCGACCATGACTACGGCGAGGAGGCCTGAGCCAGGGCCGGCGGCCCCTCAGCCCTTGCCGCCGCGCAGCAGGACCCACTGGCAACTGGCCGCACCCACGGCCAGCAAGGCATAACTGGCCATCTTGCCGTCCCGGCCGAACAGCACCAGACCGACCAGCAACATCATCACACCTGCTACAAAAATAATAGCTGCTTGCCCCCACAGGGTATGGGTCGAAGGCCTTTTTGATCGCAAGAATCCGGAGAAGATACGCGTCAGCAGCACCAGCAGCAGCGCCACACAGGCGGCCGGCGCCACGAAATTGAGCAACTGGTTGATCAGGTTGAGTGCGGTCATGGCCTGTGAGCGGATTGTCGGCCGGCTTGCCGTGTATCAAGGGGATTGAAAGAATCTGAGCCCTGCGCCTGCCTTCAATTTTATAATCGGAGGATGTCAGTCTGGGCCTTGGGCATCAACCATACCACCGCACCGCTCGATTTACGCGGGCGGTTTGCGTTCGCCATCGACCAGATCGAGCCGACTTTGAAGGGATTGCGCGACTCCCTGGCGCGGCAACCTGAAGCCACGCTGCTGTCAACCTGCAACCGCACCGAGATCTACTGCGCCAGCGACCGCGCCGACCTGGACCACACGCTGGAATGGCTGGCGCACCACGGCGGCGTCTCGCCAGCCCTGCTGCGCTCCCACGCTTACACACTGGAAAACGACCAGGCCGCGCGCCACGCCTTTCGCGTTGCCAGCGGGCTCGACTCCATGGTGCTCGGCGAGCCGCAAATCCTCGGCCAGATGAAGGAAGCGGTGCGCGCGGCCGAAGACGCCGGCGCCATGGGCAGCACCTTGCACCAGTTGTTCCAGCGCTCGTTTTCGGTGGCCAAGGAAGTGCGCAGCAGCACGGAGATCGGCGCGCACAGCATCAGCCTGGCAGCGGCCTCGGTGCGGCTGGCGGGTCAGCTGTTCGAGGACCTCGGCGACATCCGCGTGCTGTTTGTGGGCGCCGGCGAGATGATCGACCTGGCCGCAACCCACTTCGCCGCCAAAAACCCCAAATCCATGACGGTGGCCAACCGCACGCTGGAGCGCGGTGAAAAACTCGCCGGGCGTTTCGGCGCCGAAGTCATGCGCCTGGCCGACCTGCCGAGCCGCCTGCACGAGTTCGACGCCGTGATCAGCTGCACCGCCAGCACCCTGCCCATCATCGGCCTGGGCGCTGTCGAGCGCGCCGTCAAGCTGCGCAAGCACCGGCCCATGTTCATGGTGGACCTGGCCGTGCCGCGCGACATCGAACCCGAGGTCAAGGAACTGCCCGATATCTACCTCTACACCGTGGACGACCTGGCCCATGTGGTGCAGACCGGCAAGGACAGCCGGCAGGCGGCGGTGGCGCAAGCCGAAGTCATCATCGACGCCGGTGTGCAGAACTTCATGCACTGGCTGGGCCAGCGCCGCACCGTGCCGCTGATCCAGCAGCTCAATGCGCAAACCGATGCCTGGCGCGCCGCAGAAATCGCCCGTGCGAAAAAGCTGCTTGCGCGGGGCGAGTCCGTGGACACCGTGCTGGACGCGCTGTCGCGCGGCTTGACGCAAAAAATGCTGCACGGCACGCTGGCCGAGCTGCACGCGGGCGATGCCGGCAGCCGCGAAGCCACGGCGCAGACGGTGTCCCGCCTGTTCCTGCGCGGCAACCTGCCCACCGACGACAAAGAGCGTTAGCGGCGCTGCACCGCACTGCGGCCAGCACGCGCTGCACCGCCCCCTGCCGGCCCGACCGGTTGCCTTGTCCCGACTGTTTTTGCCCACCGGCGTTTTCCGCTATGAAACCCTTTCTCCGCCAGACCCTGGACCGCCAGATCTTCCGCCTGCATGAACTCGACGCGCTGCTGTCGGCCAGCGACGTGGTCAGCAACATGGACCGTTTCCGCAGCCTGACGCGCGAACACGCCGAACTCAGCATCGTGGTCGGCCAGTACCAGCGCATGACGGCACGCGAGGCCGAACTGGCCGGCGCGCAATCCATGCTGGCCGAGGCCAAGGACGACCCCGAAATGGCCGCCATGGCGGAAGAGGAAATCAGCGCCGCGCAGGCCGACATCGCCGGTCTGGACGCGGACCTGCAGCTGATGCTGATCCCGAAAGACCCGGACGATGCGCGCCCGGCCTTCATCGAGATTCGCGCCGGCACCGGCGGCGACGAGTCGGCGCTGTTCGCCGGCGACCTGCTGCGCATGTACTCGCGATTTGCCGAGCGCAAGCGCTGGACGGTCGAAATCATCAGCGAGTCGCCCAGTGAACTCGGTGGCTACAAGGAAGTCGTGATTCGCGTGGACGGCGCCAACGACGCGCTGGGCGTCGGTGTTTACGGCAAGCTGCGTTTCGAGTCCGGCGGCCACCGCGTGCAGCGCGTTCCCGTCACCGAAACCCAGGGCCGCATCCACACCAGCGCCTGCACCGTCGCCGTGCTGCCCGAGCCGGACGAGGCCGTCGCGATCCAGATCAACCCGTCCGACCTGCGCATCGACACCTACCGCGCCAGCGGCGCCGGCGGCCAGCACATCAACAAGACCGACTCGGCCGTGCGCATCACCCACCTGCCGACCGGCATCGTCGCCGAATGCCAGGACGGCCGCAGCCAGCACAGCAACAAGGCGCAGGCGCTCAAGGTGCTGACCGCGCGCATCCACGAAAAAGACCGCTCCGAGCGCGCCGCCAAAGACGCCGCCACCCGCAAGGGCCTGATCGGCAGCGGTGACCGCAGCGACCGCATCCGCACTTACAACTTCCCGCAGGGGCGGCTCACCGACCACCGCATCAACCTGACCCAGTACAAGCTGCTGGCCATCATGGAAGGCGACATGGACGACGTGGTGACCGCGCTGCAGGTGGCGCGCGGCGCGGAGCTGCTGGCCGAGCTGGAATCGGCTTCGAACAGCTGAACGGCGAAAATTGTGAACGAAATTGGTCTCCAGCCCCCGTCATCTCTGGGTGTATAGCTCCTTATTTGATAGCAACTGATGACAATACAGGTTTCCCCGAATACCACTGGCCAAGCGCTGGCGGCGGCGCAGACCCTGGGCCTGCAGCGCCTGGACGCGCAATTGCTGCTGCTGCACGCCCTGGGCCGGCCCGACAGCGACCGGGGCTGGCTGCTGGCGCATGACGGCGACACGCTCCCGGACCCAGCGGCCAGCCTGTTCCGGCAACTGAGCTTGCGCCGCGCCGCCGGCGAACCACTGGCCTACCTGGTCGGCAGCAAGGCGTTTTATGGCCTGCAGCTCCAGGTCGATGCCCGTGTGCTGGTGCCGCGCCCGGACACCGAAACGCTGGTGGACTGGGCGCTGGAAACGCTGTCCCTGCCTGGTAGGCCGGTCAGCGCGCGGGTGCTGGACCTGGGAACCGGCAGCGGCGCGATTGCGCTGGCGCTCAAGAAAACACGGCCGGCGCTGGATGTCATCGCCGTAGATGCCAGCACCGATGCCCTGGCGGTGGCCCGTGGCAATGGCGACCGCCTGGGCCTGGAGCTTCAATTCATCGAAGGCAGCTGGCTTGACAATGTAAGCGGACACTTTCACCTGATCGTCAGCAATCCGCCCTATGTCGCCGAAGGTGATGCCCACCTGGCGGCCCTGACCCATGAACCCCAAAGCGCCCTGACCGCCGGCCCGGACGGCCTGGACGACATCCGGACCATCATTGCCAGGGCACCCGCGCACCTGCACGCGCAGGGCTGGCTGTTGCTCGAGCATGGCTACGACCAGGCTGCGGCCGTGCGCGAGTTGCTGGTCCAGCGCGGCTTTGGCAAGGTGCAGAGCCGGACCGACCTGGCCGGTGTGGAACGCTGTTCCGGCGCTTGCTGGCTGGCTGCAAGCGGCCCGCAACAAACAGCGGGATAATCAGGCATTGATTTTCAGCCGTTGAAATCCATCTGTAGATGGATGGCCGCCAGATCAGCCTGATTCTCGCGGCAGCGGCCAGCCCCCTTACAAGGACACAACATGAGTGATACCCAGCAACGCATAGACCAGATCGTGAAATCCAGCGACGTGGTGCTTTTCATGAAAGGCACGGCGCAGTTTCCACAGTGCGGCTTCTCCGGCCGCGCGATTCAGGTGCTCAAGGCCTGCGGCGTGAGCAAACCCGCCACGGTCAACGTGCTGGAAGACCCGGACATCCGCAACGGCATCAAGGAATACAGCAACTGGCCGACGATTCCCCAGCTCTACGTCAAGGGTGAGTTCATTGGCGGCTCGGACATCATGATGGAGATGTACGAAAACGGCGAGTTGCAGCAGGTCCTGGGCACACCAGCCGCCTGAACCGGAGCGGGTTGCGGCTCACCCGGGTCCGCAGCCTCAGTTCGTGTAGCCTTCGCAGGCGCCCGCGTTGACCCGCCCCTTGCACTCCCGCTTGAGCCGCTCGCTTCGCTCCTTGCGGGTTTCCTGCGAGCCCGGGATGAATTTGGTGCTGCCCTGTTTCTTGACAGGGGCAGCCTTTTTGGCCGCTTCGGTGGCGGCAAGGCCGGGCGCAGCGGACAGGCCCAGCCACAAGGCCATGCCCGCAGCAGCAAATATCCCTCGCCGGAAAAACAAGTGTTGAGTCATTTTTACGCTCCCTGACATGGCGGTCGTTGCCGCCTGCTTGCACAAACAACGCTACTGCAATTTGGCGTCGCCATACACCTGGTCATCCGGCGGCGCGTCGGCCGGCATGCGAAAACTCTCACTGGCCCAGGCACCCAGATCGGCATTCTTGCAGCGCTCGCTGCAAAAAGGGCGAAACCGGTTGTCGGGCGCGTAGACACTGGGGCCGCCGCAGGTCGGGCAGACCACGATTCTGGATTGGGGCAGATCGGAGCTCATCGCTTGCTCAAGCCTGGGGTGCCTGCGCCACTCAGGAGCAGAGTGTCAATTCAAAGGCCGCATCTTCGGTCGAAGAGTGCAGGCGGTCGTCGCTCTCATGGCGCATCAGGCGGACGGACACCATCAGGCGGTTGCCGCTGATCTCGGGAATCAGCCCCAGCCCCGGATCGATGCGAAGACGCAGCAACTGGAAAGTGCGGCCTTGCGGCAGGGTCTGCTGGTACTGCCCGCCGGTTGCCACCACCTTTTGCGGCAGGCCGGAATCACGCAACAGCTTGAGCAACATGCGCACCGACTCGGCCAGCGGCACCAGGGTCCCGATCCAGCGCTGCAAGTCATTTTGGCGGGTCGCCGCATCAAAATGCTGCCAGGCAAAATAGGCCGGCAGGTCAAACTCGCAGGTGCCGCCGGGGATGCCGATGCGGCTGCGTATGCTCATCAACCAGTCGTTTTCGGTCAGCGACTGGCCCGCCTTGCCCGGCAGGCCGGTCAAGGTGGCAAAACACTCGTCAAGCTGGCCGGTGACTTCATCAAGCACCGCTTCCGAGATCGCCGGGTTGCCGCGATAACCATTGAGCTGGTGTTTTTGCCGGTCCAGGTCCTTGAGCACATCGGTTTTCAGGTCGGCCCGGGCCGCAACATCCATCACTTCAAAAATCGTCGTGATCGCGTAATGGTGGTCGGTCGGATGGTCCCGCGCAGCGAGTTCGCCGAGGCGGTGAAAGAGGTGCTCAAGCCGCAAATACGTGCGAATGCGTTCGTTGAAGGGATATTCGTAAAGAATCACTGCGATATATCTTTTTCAGCGGAAGGATTTGCCATCATAGCCCGAAGCGCTGCGCCGCCTGGCGGACCCGCAGTGCGAGCGCGCCCAGCGAGACCGCCCCATCGTTGTCAATACAAACGTCTGCCGCAGCGAGCCGCTGCATCCGGCTGGCCTGCCCTGCCATGACTTGTTCAACCATCTGCCGCGTCCAGCTACTCCGGGCCATCACGCGGCTGATCTGCGTTTCCTCGCTGCAGTCCACCACCAGCACCCGGTCAAGTTGCTGGCGCCAACGGCCAGACTCCACCAGCAGGGGCACGTCAAACACGATGCAGACCTTCCCCGCCTGCTGCGCCTGCGCCGCCTGGCGAGCGGTTTCCTCACCCACCAGCGGATGGATGATGGCTTCGAGCCGGCGTTTTGCGCCTGGATCGCTGAAAACCAGCTGACGCATGCGGTCGCGGTCCAGCACGCCTTCTGCGGTCACAAAGCCGGCGCCAAACTGCTGCGCGACCCCGGGAAGGGCTGCGCCACCCAAGCCCGTCGTCTGGCGCGAGATCGCATCGGCATCAATGATGGCCGCGCCGCACTCGGCGAGCATTCCGGCCACCGTGCTTTTTCCGCTGCCGATGCCGCCGGTCAGTCCCACGCGCAAGGCCTGCATGCAGCTACAGGCCGATCACGCGCAGAATGGCCTGGGGGCCGAACACCATCGCCGTCAAACCTGCGGCCGCCAGAAACGGGCCAAACGGCACGTATCCCCCTTCACGCAAGCCACTGGAAAATTTCATCGCAATCCCGACCAGCGCGCCTATGACCGAGGCCATCAAGATGATGGGGACCAGAGCCGACCAGCCCATCCAGGCCCCCAGCGCCGCAAACAGCTTGAAGTCCCCATAGCCCATGCCTTCCTTTCCGGTCACCAGCTTGAACGCCCAGTACACCAGCCACAGCGACAGGTAGCCGGCCACGGCACCCCACAGTGCCTGGCTCAGGGTGACGGCCGGGTTCCAGCCCAGCGCGACAACAATCAGGCCAGCCCACAGCAAAGGCAGGGTAATGTCATCCGGCAGCAAGGTGGTGTCCCAGTCGATCAGCGCGAGCGTCACCAGGGCTGCCGCAAAGCCGCCCCAGGCCAGCCCGGTCCAGCTCAAACCCCATCGCCATGCGCAGAAAAAAAACAGGCCGCCGGTTGCCAGCTCCACCAGGGGATAACGCACGCCGAACTTCGTGCCACAGACCGAACATTGCCCCTTGAGAAAGAGGTAACTCAAAACGGGAATGTTTTCATACCAGGCGATCACATGACCACAACTCGAACACCGCGAGCGCGGCATCAGCAGGTTGAAGGCTGGCGTATCCTGCGCCGGGATGCCGGACATCTCGGCACATTCAAGCGCCCACTGGCGCTCCATGATTTTCGGCAGGCGGTAAATGACGACGTTCAGGAAACTGCCGATCAGCAGCCCGAGAATACCGGCCAGCACGGCATCAACTTCCGGGCCGAAATTCGTCATACCCGACATCAGACCACGGCACCCAGCTTGAAGATCGGCAGGTACATGGACACCACGATGCCGCCAATCAAACCACCAAGAAATACGATGATGATGGGCTCCATCAGGCTGGACAGGCCGGCGACCATTTCATCGACTTCGGCTTCATAAAAGTCGGCGGCTTTTCCGAGCATGTGATCGACCGAGCCGGACTCTTCGCCAATGGCACACATCTGCAACACCATGGTCGGGAACAGGTTGGCGTTGCCCATGGCGGCCGTCAAACTGGTGCCGGTGGACACTTCCTGCTGGATTTTTTCCGTGGCTTCGGCATACAGCGAGTTGCCGGAGGCGCCGCCCACCGAATCGAGCGCCTCGACCAAAGGCACACCCGCAGCAAACATGGTTGACAGCGTGCGGGTCCAGCGGGCGATACACGACTTCTCGATCAGCGCCCCAAACACCGGTACTTTCAACAGGACGCGGTCCATCACCCGCTGCATTTTTTTGCTGCGCCGCCAAGCCTGCATGAAAAAGTAGATGCCGCCACCGATTCCACCGAAAATCAACCACCAATAGGCGACAAAAAATTCACTGATGGCCATCACAAGCAAGGTGGGAGCTGGCAGATCCGCGCCGAAGGACGTGAAAACCTCCTTGAACGCGGGAATAACAAAAATCATGATCACGGCGACCACCACAAAGGCCACCACCACCACCGAAGCCGGGTACATCAGCGCCGATTTGATCTTCGATTTGATGGCCTCGGTTTTCTCCATGTAAACCGCCAACCGGTCCAGCAGCGCCTCCAGGATACCGGCGGCCTCGCCGGCCTCCACAAGATTGCAGTACAGCGCGTTGAAGTAGAGGGGGTATTTGCGAAAAGCGGCGCTCAGCGAAGTACCGGTCTCCACATCGGTGCGCACATCGTTGAGGAGTTTGGTCACACTGGCATTGGCATTGCCGCGCCCGACGATGTCGAACGACTGCAAGAGCGGCACACCGGCCTTCATCATGGTGGCCAGCTGGCGCGTGAAAATGGCAATGTCCTTGGGCTTGATGGACTTGCCGGAGCGCATGCTGCGCTTCTTGATTTTTGTCGGAAACACCCCTTGCCGGCGCAGTGAAGCCTTGACCTGGTTTTCGCCAACAGCGCGGGTTTCCCCCCGGACCTGCTTGCCATTGCGGTCTTTTCCTTCCCACTCGAAGACAAATTCCTTGACGTCCCTGGATGTTGCAGTTGCCATGTTGCCTTCTTGCTAGTGCGTGCAGGATGATGAAAGCCCGGTTCGTTTGCCGCGCTGGACGGGCCGGGGTGGCCTAGACATTGGTACACCCCAGAATTTCCTCCAGCGAGGTCATGCCCGTCTTGACCTTGTGCAAGCCGGCCCCCCTCAGGCTTTTGACGCCTTCCTTGGCAGCCTGCTCGGCAATTTCAAGGGCGCTGCCATCGCGCAGGATGATGCGCTGGATTTCATCAGTGATCGGCATGACCTGGTAGATACCCACGCGCCCCTTGTAGCCGCTGTTGCACATGGAGCAACCGACCGGCCGGTAGGGGGTCCAGGAACCGTCCACATCGTCTTCCTCGAAGCCGGCGTCCAGCAGGGTTTCCCGCGGAATATCCGCCGGCGCCTTGCAATTGGGGCAGAGGCGCCGCGCCAGGCGCTGGGCGGTGATGAGAATCACGCTGGACGCAATATTGAAGGGTGCAATGCCCATGTTGCGCAGCCGGGTCAAGGTGGCAGGCGCGTCGTTGGTGTGGAGCGTGGACAGCACCAGGTGGCCGGTCTGCGCGGCCTTGATGGAAATTTCGGCGGTTTCCAGATCGCGGATCTCGCCGACCATGATGATGTCGGGATCCTGCCGCAAAAACGCCTTCAGGGCGACCGAAAAGGTCAGGCCGGCCTTGTCATTCATGCTGACCTGGTTGACGCCGGGCAGGTTGATCTCGGCCGGGTCTTCGGCGGTCGATATGTTCACGCCCGGCTTGTTCAGGATGTTCAGGCAGGTGTACAGCGAGACGGTTTTGCCCGAACCCGTGGGCCCCGTCACCAGCACCATGCCGTAGGGGCGCTGCACCGCGTTGAGCAAGCGCTCCTTTTCGATCGGTTCGTAACCGAGTGCATCAATGCCCAGCTTGGCACTGCTCGGGTCCAGAATACGGATCACGATTTTTTCACCAAACATCGTGGGCAAGGTGCTGACCCGGAAATCGATCACCCGGTCCGGCCCGATCTTGAGTTTCATCTTCCCGTCTTGCGGCACCCGCTTTTCCGAGATGTCCATCTTGGAGATCACCTTGATGCGGGAAGCCAGCTTTTCCTTGATGGCAACCGGCGGAGAAGCGATTTCGCGCAACTCGCCGTCAACCCGGAAGCGCACGCGGTAGGTGTGCTCATAGGGTTCGAAATGCAGGTCAGAAGCGCGCATGCTGAACGCATCGAGCAGCATCTTGTGCAGAAATTTGACGACGGGGGCGTCTTCCACCTCCGACACGCCGGTGTCACCGCTGTCGACGCTGGCCGCCTCGGCGGTGGACTCGTCAAACTCGAAGTCATCGCCAATGATGCTGTCCATGGCTTCGGATGCCGTGGTGGCCGAAGCCTCAACCAACTTGGACAGCTTGTCGTACTCGGCAATGACCCAGTCCACGCCCATCTGGGTCGAAAACTTGATTTTTTCAGCTGCCTCCTGGTCCGAGGGATCGGCCGTCGCGACAATCAGGCGGTTGCTGCGCTTGCTCAAGACAACGATGCGATAGGCCTGGCAAATTTTGACGTCCAGCAGGCCCTTGGGCAGGCGCTGGGTATCGATGGCGCTGAGGTCGAGCAGGGGCGCCGCAAACGCGGTGGACATGGTGTGCGCCAAATCCGACGCTGAAACGACGCCGGAACCGGTCAGTTCCGCAATAAAGCTGGTTCGACTGCTCAGAGCCTTGCGAAAAATGTCTTCTGCTGCTTTCTGCCCGAGCTTGCCAGCCATCACCAGCGCCCGCCCCAGACCGGGCAAGGCGGGAGCATTGATGACGGTATCGACAGCAGCCATAATTTGGAATCTACCTCAAATTGACAAAATTGACATCATCGTTGATAGCTCGGGTGATGTAAATCGAAATGGCGGCAGTGCTGTCGCGGTGTTGGAAGCACCGCAACGAAACCAGAAAAATGGATGGGAACAGACGGGGAATGGTCGGGGTGAGAGGATTCGAACCTCCGGCCTCTACGTCCCGAACGTAGCGCTCTACCAGGCTAAGCTACACCCCGACAGGTGCACCGATCCGGCGTCAGGAACGACGCTGCAGAAGCTGGGAAGCCAATTCTAGCAAGGC
>JAZKGR010000146.1:0-2744 GCA_040385775.1 Pseudomonadota bacterium | reverse complement strand
TCCCTTCTCTCGCCCAGCGGGGCGAGGGAAGGGCGGGGGGTTGGGAGTGGGGAGTCAGACCTACCGAAGCAGGCAAGCCACAGCCGCAGCGTGAAGCAAATAGTCTCCAACAAACTGCCAGAATCCGTTAAATGCAGTTCTTCAAAGACCTCAACCTCTCCGCCTTCACCGCAGGTTTCGTCGCCGTGCTCGTCGGCTTCACCAGCTCGGTGGCGATTGTGTTTCAGGCTGCGCAGGCCTTTAACGCCACGCCGGAGCAGATCAGTTCGTGGATGTGGGCGCTGGGCCTCGGCATGGGCCTGTGCTCTGCCCTGCCCTCGCTGTGGCTGAAAAAACCGGTGATGGTGGCCTGGTCCACACCGGGGGCGGCGGTGCTGGCCACGGCCGGGCTGGCGGGCGGTTTTTCGATGGGCGAGGCGGTCGCTGCCTTCATGGTCAGTGCGGCGTTGATCACCCTGTTCGGTGTCACTGGCTGGTTTGAAAAAGTCATGAACCGCATTCCGATGGCGATTGCCTCGGCCTTGCTGGCCGGCGTGCTGGCGCGCTTTGGCATCCAGGCCTTTGCGGCGGCGCAGACGGCCCTGCCGCTGGTGCTGCTGATGCTGGCGATTTATCTGCTCGGCAAACGGTACATGCCGCGTTACGCGGTGGTGCTGACCCTGCTCGGCGCGATTGTGTTTGTGGCGGCACGTGGCGAGATGGTCTGGTCGGCGATGACGTTTTCGCTGGCCCTGCCGGTATTTGTTGCGCCGCAGTTCACGCTCGCCGCCATCGTCAGCCTGGCGCTGCCGCTGTTCGTGGTCACCATGGCTTCGCAAAACCTTCCAGGCGTCGCGGCCATACGCGCCGCCGGTTACGGACCGGACGCACCGGGTGGCGGCATCCCGGTCTCGAAAATCATCACGCTGAGCGGCCTGGCGACGCTGGTGCTGGCGCCCTTTGGCGCGTTTGCGCTGAACCTCAGCGCCATCACCGCCGCCATTTGCATGGGCCCCGAAGCGCATGAAGACCCGCGCAAGCGTTACACCGCCGCCGTGTGTTGCGGCGCCATCTATGTGCTGATCGGCATCTTCGGCGCGGCCGTGACGGGATTGCTCACGGCCTTTCCGAAAGAGCTGGTGGTGGCGATTGCCGGCCTGGCCCTGCTGGGCACGATTGGCAGCGGGCTGGCGCAGGCGGTGCGCGATGAGGCGCACCGCGAGGCGGCGCTTATCACGTTTCTCGTGACGCTGTCGGGCCTGACGATTGCCGGGGTCGGCTCCGCGTTCTGGGGCGTGGTTGCCGGCGCGCTGGCGCTATTTGTACAACAATACCGGCAGCGCCCTTTTACTGACTGAGCCCTTCATGCACATCCTTTTTGTCGCCGACCCCCTCGCTTCCTTCAAGATCTACAAGGACACCACCTTTGCGATGATGCGCGAGGCACAGCGGCGCGGCCACACGCTGGCGACCTGCGAGCCCAAAGACATGCGCTGGCAAACTGGTGAAAAAGTGACGGCCACGGTCCAGCGCATCACGCTGACCGGCGATGCCACCGACTGGTACAAGGCCGAGGCGGCAAAGCGTGAGCAGCTTTGTGATTTCGACGCCATCGTGATGCGCAAGGACCCGCCGTTTGACAGCGAGTTTTTCTACAGCACGCATTTGCTCGAACAGGCTGAGCGCGAAGGCGCGCGTGTCTTCAACAAGCCGCGCGCGCTGCGCGACCACCCCGAAAAACTCGCGATCCTCGAATTCGCGCAGTTCAGCGGCCCGACCCTGGTCACGCGCAGCGCGGCCGACATCAAGCGCTTTCACGCCGAGCACAAGGACATCATCCTGAAGCCGCTGGACGGCATGGGCGGCATGGGCATCTTCCGCGTGAAGGAAGACGGCCTGAACCTGGGCAGCATCACCGAGACGCTGAACAAGGACGGCGCGCAAAGCGTGATGGTGCAGAAGTTTCTGCCCGAGATCAGCAAAGGCGACAAACGTGTGCTCGTCATAGGCGGCAAGCCAGTGCCTTTCAGCCTGGCGCGTATTCCCCAGGGCAGCGAGGTGCGCGGCAACCTCGCGGCTGGCGGCCTGGGTGTGGCTCAGCCGCTGTCGGCGCGCGACCGCGAGATCGGTGAGGCGCTGGGCCCGGTGCTGGCCTCGCGCGGCCTGCTGCTGGCCGGCGTGGACGTGATCGGCGACTACGTGACCGAGATCAATGTCACCAGCCCGACCTGTTTCCAGGAAATTTTCGACCAGACCGGCTTTGATGTGGCGGCGATGTTTGTCGATGCGCTGGAGGCGGCGCTGAGATAAGAGCCAAATCGGGCTTCAGCCCACAGCCGGCGGGAGCAAGCAGCTCCTGAATTAATAGCAAAACAGGCGCTCAGGCGCGCAGCGCGCCGCCCTCGAACACGCGCAGCTCGCCGGGCGCAAAGGCCTGCCAGTCCTCGTTGGTGGTCAGCGGCGCAGTCACCACCACCGCCACCCGGTCGCCCGGTGCGGCCTGCTCGGCAAAGTTGACGCTGAGGTCTTCGTCGCTGAGCGTGGCATGCGAAAACGGGTGCCTGCGCTCGACGTGGTAGAGGCTGGTCGATGCATGCGCCCACAGCGCCAGCCCGTTGCTGAGCAAAAAGTTGAAGGTGCCGTGCGGCGCGATCTGCGCGGCCAGTTCGCGCAGGGTCAGGGTGAGTTCGTCGATGCTGGGCACAGCGGCATGCGACTTGGCCAGCTCCTGCATGATCCAGCAAAACGCGCGTTCGCTGTCGGTG
>JAZKGR010000145.1:0-2791 GCA_040385775.1 Pseudomonadota bacterium | reverse complement strand
GCTTCCGGCCCGGCATAGGTGGCCAGGTTGATGTTGACCGGTACGCTGGCGTCTTTGAGCGTCAAATGCGCCGGCTGTTGTTCTTCGTGGTTGGTGTTGGAGACAAACACCGAGCTCAGGCGGTCGAAGGTGATCTTGTTGTCGGGCTTGGGGTAGACGATCTGCTGGCATTCGGCTGCCGGCTTGAGCATGGCGTGGTCTGCCGTGGTGCGGCGCAGTGTCCAGGGCGGGTTGCGGATGCCCAGCTTGGGCAGCAGCCATTGCTCGATGCCGGTCATGAAGGAGCCGAGGTAAACCCCTTTCTTGAACCACTGCTTGAAGTTGCGCGACTGCTGGAGCTCAGCATGCAGCCAGCTCTTTTCAAAAGCTTCGGGGTAGGCCGTGAGTTCGTCGTGCTGGCGGCCGGCGGTGACAGCTTCGTAGGCGGCCTCAGCGGCCAGCATGCCGGTCTTGATGGCCGCGTGGCTGCCCTTGATGCGCGCCGCATTGAGGTAACCGGCTTCGCAGCCGATCAGTGCGCCGCCGGGGAACACGGTTTTCGGCAGGCTGACCAGGCCGCCGGCCGTGATGGCACGTGCGCCGTAGCTGATGCGTTTGCCGCCTTCGAGGTAGGCCTTGATGCTGGGATGCGTTTTCCAGCGCTGCATTTCCTCGAAGGGGCTGAGGTAAGGGTTGGTGTAGTCGAGGCCAACCACCAGGCCCAGCGTGACCTTGTTGTCTTCGAGGTGGTACATGAAGCCGCCGCCATAGGTCTTGCTGTCCATCGGCCAGCCGGCGGTGTGTACGACCAGGCCGGGCTTGTGTTTGGCCGGATCAATTTCCCAGAGTTCCTTCACGCCCAATGCGTAGGCCTGCGGGTCCTTGCCGTCGTTGAGTTTGAATTGCGCCATCAGCTGACGGCCCAGGTGGCCGCGTGCACCTTCGGCAAAGATGGTGTACTTGCCGTGCAACTCCATGCCGAGCTGGAAATGGTCGCTGGGCTGGCCGTCCTTGCCGACGCCCAGGTTGCCGGTGGCTACGCCCTTGACGGAACCATCGTCGTTGTACAGCACCTCAGCGGCAGCGAAGCCGGGGAAAATTTCAACGCCGAGGTTTTCGGCCTGCTGCGCCAGCCAGCGCACCACGTTGCCGAGACTGATGACGTAGTTGCCTTCATTGTGGAAGCACTCGGGCACCAGAAAGCCCGGCGTTTTGGTGGCGCCTGTTTCACTGAGGAACAGCACCTCGTCGGCGGTCACCGCCTGATTCAAGGGCGCGCCCAGCTCCTTCCAGTTCGGGAGCAGTTCGGTCAGGGCCTTCGGGTCCATCACCGCGCCGCTGAGGATGTGCGCGCCGGGCTCCGAGCCTTTTTCGAGCACCACCACCGACAGCTCCGTGCCTTTTTCGGCGGCGAGCTGTTTCAGGCGGATCGCGGTGGCCAGGCCGCCTGGGCCGCCACCGACCACGACCACGTCGTATTCCATGGCTTCACGGGGGCCGAACTGGGCCAGGATGTCTTGGTTGTTCATGTGGGGCTCGCTGATAATGAATTGCGGAACGTGTCGGCTGTGGTCGCCGTTGCAGCGGCTGATTTTATTCTGCTAACGTGAGTCGCAGGAAAGACGCTGTTCTCTAATCAACAGGAGTTTGCCATGGCCTACAGCCTGGATTTGTCGGGACGGGTTGCGCTGGTGACAGGTGCCTCGGGCGGGCTCGGCGCCCAGTTTGCCAAAACCCTGAGTCGCGCCGGCGCGGCGGTTGTGCTCGCAAGCCGGCGCATGGACCGGCTCAAGGACCTGCGCGCGCAGATCGAGGCCGAGGGCGGCGATGCGCATGTGGTGATGCTCGATGTGACGGACACGGCCAGCATCAAGGCCGCCGTGGCGCATGCCGAGACCGAGGTGGGGCCCATCGACATCCTGGTCAACAACTCCGGTGTCGGCGCCACCGCGCGGCTGGAGGATATGTCGGAGGCCGAGTACGATTTTGTCCTCAACACAAACACCAAGGGCGCTTTTTTTGTCGCGCAGGAAGTGGGCAAACGCATGCTGGCGCGCGCACGCGGCACGGCGCCGGGTACCTTTTCCGGCGGGCGCATCATCAATATCGCGTCCATGACCGGCCTGCGTGTGTTGCCGCAGATCGGCGTGTACTGCATGAGCAAGGCCGCCGTGGTGCAGATGACCAAAGCGATGGCGCTGGAGTGGGGCAAGTACGGCATCAACGTCAATGCCATCTGTCCCGGCTATATCGATACCGAGATCAACCACCACCACTGGCAAACCGAGAAGGGCAAAAAGCTGGTTCAAATGTTGCCGCGCAAACGTATTGGAAATCCCGAAGATCTGGACGCCTTGCTGGTGATGCTGGCCAGCGGCCAGAGCCATTTCATCAATGGCGCGGTGATTGCCGCCGATGACGGCTTCGGCATCTGAACCCGCGGACGCACAATGAAAATAGAGATTCCCGAGAACAAGAAGCAGGTCTTCGAGATGCGTTTGCCGATCCGCTGGGGCGATATGGACGCGATGGGCCACGTCAACAACGCCAGCTACTTCCGCTACCTGGAGACGGTGCGCATCGACTGGATGTATTCCATCGGCTGCGTGCCCGACCCCAAAGGCGAAGGCCCGGTCATCGTCAACGCGTTTTGCAATTTCTACAAACAGCTCGAATACCCTGGCGAGGTCCTGATCCGCATGTACGCCAGCGACCCCGGCCGCACGACCTTTGAAACCTGGGGCACGATGGAACGCGTGGACCAGCCCGGCGTGATTTACGCCGCCGGCGGCGCCACCACCATCTGGGTGGA
>JAZKGR010000144.1:0-4532 GCA_040385775.1 Pseudomonadota bacterium | reverse complement strand
AGTTCCCCATCCTGTTCGAGGACGACCATGTGCTGGCCATCGACAAGCCGGCCGGCGTCGCGGTGCATGGCGGCAGCGGCGTGGCCTTCGGCGTGATCGAGCAGTTGCGCATGGCGCGGCCCGACGCACACTTCCTGGAACTGGTGCACCGGCTGGACCGCGAAACCAGCGGCATCCTGCTGGTCGCCAAAAAAAGGGTGGCGTTGAAGAACCTGCAGGAGCAGTTCCGCGAGCGCGAGACCGACAAGATTTACCTGGCCATGGTCAAAGGCGCCTGGCCGGCCAATAAAAAGGTGCTGGACAAGCCGCTGCAGAAATACCTGCTGGCCGATGGCGAACGCCGCGTCCAGGTGGTCGGCAAGGAGCACCCCGACGGCATGCGCGCCGTGACGCTGGTCAAGGTCAGGGCGGCCGCAGCCGGCGGCGGCTACAGCCTGCTCGAAGTCACCATCAAGACCGGCCGCACCCACCAGATCCGCGTGCACCTGGCCAGTGAAGGCCACCCGATTGCCGGCGACGACAAATACGGCGACTTCGAGCTCAATAAAGTGTTGCAGAAGGAAGCTGCGAACGCTGCGCTCAAACGCATGTTTCTTCATGCCTGGCGGTTAAAGTTCACGCACCCGTCCACCGGCAAACGCATTGAATTGCGGGCCGCGCTTCCCCCCGATCTCGAGAGTTTCACCACCCATGCCGTCTCCCTCCAAGCCACTGAACTTTGACCTCATTGCCTTCGACTGGGACGGCACGCTGTTCGACTCGACCAAAATCATCGTGCGCTGCATCCAGGCTGCGGTGCGTGATGTGGGCGGCACCGTGCCCACCGATGAGGCTGCAGGGTATGTGATCGGCCTGGGCCTGATGCAGGCGCTGGCCCATGCTGCGCCCGACGTTCCTGAGAGCAAATACCCCGAACTCGGCGCGCGTTACCGCCACCACTACATCGCCCACCAGAACGACATCAGCCTGTTCGAAGGCGTGTTGCCCATGCTGGCCGCACTCAAGGCGCGCGGCCACAAGTTGGCCGTCGCCACCGGCAAGAGCCGGCACGGCCTGGACGAGGCCTTGCAGGCGGTCGAGCTCAAGGGCCGCTTCGATGCCTCGCGCACCGCCGATGAAACTGCCGGCAAGCCGCACCCGCGCATGCTGCATGAACTCATGGACCAGTTTGGCGTGACACCGTCGCGCACGCTGATGATTGGCGACACCACGCATGACCTGCAAATGGCGGTCAACGCCGGCTGCGCCAGCGTCGGCGTCAGTTACGGCGCGCATGAATTTGCGGCCTTTGACGTGCTCAAGCCGCGTTTCATCGCGCATTCGGTGGCCGAGCTACAGGACTGGCTGGCGCTCCATGGCTGAAGCCGGCGGCGTCGATCCCGTGCCGGTGGCGCTGTGCCGTAGCCCGGAACTCGCCGATGGCGGGAACGCCGTGCCCTTCGATGTGAACTACGCCGGCCAGACCTGCCGCGCTTTTGCCATCCGCTTCGAGGGCCGGGCGCACGCCTACCTGAACCGCTGCACGCATGTGGCGATGGAGCTCGACTGGCAGCCGAACCGGGTCTTCGACGACAGCGGCCAGTGGTTGCTGTGCGCCAGCCACGGCGCGGCCTACCGCCCCGACACCGGCGCCTGCAGCGGCGGCCCCTGCCACGGCGGGCTGGTCAAAATAGACCTTTCCGAGCGTGATGGACTTGTTTTCTGGCATACCTCCTACAAACTGAAGGCAATCGAGTTCTAAACTACCTCTTATGAATGATTCA
Source organism: Pseudomonadota bacterium (assembly GCA_040385775.1). Lineage (GTDB taxonomy): Bacteria > Pseudomonadota > Gammaproteobacteria > Burkholderiales > Burkholderiaceae_C > Polaromonas. Next base: position 2,769 of record JAZKGR010000144.1, on the reverse strand, counting down.
AACCGCAACGACCCGTTCGACGACCCCGATTACGATCCAAATCGGCCTCCAGCCCCTGCTGGGTCTGCGTCAGCAGCTCCTGAAACCATAGCAAGCCGCAACGCCGATCCCGCGCTCAAACCCGGCTGGGAGCGCGCCACGCTGGAGAAACTGGCGTTTGCGGCCCTGAACGAGCAAAAGGCCACGCGCCGCTGGAAAACCTTCGTGCGCCTGTCCTGGCTGGCGTTTTTTGTGTTCCTGGTCTGGTTTGCCATGCAGCGCAGCACCGCCACCAGCGTGAGCACCCCGCACACGGCGGTGGTCGAGATCAAGGGCGAGATCGCTGCAGGCGCCGATGCCAGCGCCGAGTTCGTCAACGCCGCCCTGCGCGCCGCCTTTGAAGACGAAGGCGCCAAGGCCGTGGTACTGCTGATCAACTCCCCCGGCGGCAGCCCGGTGCAGGCCGGCATGATGAGTGATGAAATCGTGCGCCTCAAGGCCAAACACAAGAAGCCGGTGTATGCGGTGGTCGAAGAGACCTGCGCATCCGCCGCCTACTACGTGGCCGCTTCGGCCGACCAGATATTTGTCGACAAGGCCAGCATCGTCGGCAGCATCGGCGTGCTGATGGACGGCTTCGGTTTCACCGGCCTGATGGACAAGGTCGGTGTCGAGCGCCGCTTGCTGACCGCTGGTGAAAACAAGGGTTTCCTGGACCCGTTCAGCCCCCAGACCGAAAAGCAGCGCGCCTATGCGCAGACCATGCTGGACCAGATCCACCAGCAGTTCATCACCGTCGTCAAGGCCGGCCGCGGCAAGCGCCTGAAGGAAACGCCGGACATGTTCAGCGGCCTGTTCTGGACCGGCCAGCAGGCGGTAGAACTGGGCCTGGCCGACAGCGTCGGTTCGCTCGAATATGTGGCGCGCGAGATTGTCAAGACCGAGGAAATCATCGACTACACGCGCCGCGAAAACGTCGCTGAAAAGCTGGCCAAACGCTTCGGCGCAGCGATTGGCGACGGTGCGATCCGCAGCCTCAAGGCGATTCCCTCGATTCGCTGAACCGCAGGCCAAGCTATCGAAAAAGCCCGCATCATGCGGGCTTTTTTGCGGCTGTGTGCAGGCCTCAGCGACCGATGCAAAACACCGTCGGCAGGCCCAGCGGCGCCGCCGGCTGGTCGCGTTTCCAGGCGCTGACCAGTGCGCTGTGCGACCAGCCTGTCGGCAGGCTCAGGCCGCAGCTCAGCGCCAGCCGGGTGTTGGCCTGCAGGGTCTGGACCAAGGCCTGCAGCAGCGCGGCGTTGCGATAGGGCGTCTCGATGAAGATCTGGGTCTGGCCGGTTTTCAGCGCCAGCGATTCGAGTTCGCGGATGCGCTGGCTGCGCTCGCCGCCGTCTTGCGGCAGGTAGCCGACAAACGCAAAATTCTGGCCGTTCAGGCCGCTGGCGGCCAGCGCCAGCATCAGCGACATGGGCCCGGTCAACGGCAAAACCTGGATACCCAGCTCATGCGCCGCGCGCACCACGGAGGAGCCGGGGTCGGCAATCGCCGGCATGCCGGCCTCGCTGACCAGGCCGATGTTGCGGCCGTCCAGCGCGGCCTTGAGCAGCGGTTTGGCATCGAAGCCACCGCCGTGGTCGCCTTTTTTATGCACCTCGCGCGGCAGCTCGGTGATCTGCAGCGCCTGCACCGGTTGCAGCAGTGGCCGCACTTCGCCGACGCGTTTGAGGTAGGCGCGTGTGCTTTTGGCGTTTTCGCAAATCCAGCAGGGCAGCGTAGCCGCGATCTGCAGAGTGCCCAGCGGGATCACGTCCTGCAAGGGCGCCTGGACATCGCAGCCGAAGTCCAGCGGCGCGGGCACCAGGTAGAGCTTGCCTTTGGGTGGTGCACTCATGGCAGGGCTCCCGCCGAACCCAGCAGCGTGATGCCGGCGGCGCGCAGCATGCGGCAGGTGCGTATCAGCGGCAGGCCGACCAGCGTGGTCGGGTCGTCGCTCTCAATCGAGTCCAGCAGGGCGATACCCAGGCCTTCGCTTTTGGCGCTGCCGGCGCAGTCGTAGGGCTGTTCGGCGCGCAGGTAGTTCTCGATTTCGGCGTCGCTGAGTTCGCGAAATTTGACCTTGACCGCAGCCAGTTCGACCTGTTCAAAGCCGCTTTCGGCGCAGACCACCGCCACGGCGGTCTGGAAAACCACGGTCTGGCCGCGCATCTGCCGCAATTGCGCCACCGCGCGCTCGTGGTTGCCGGGTTTGCCCAGCGGCAGGCCGTTGAGGTCGGCGACCTGGTCAGAACCGATCACCACCGCTTTGGGGGAGTTAGTGGCCACTGCGCGGGCTTTGGCCAGCGCCAGCCGTAGCGCCAGTGCCGCCGGGGCTTCGCCGGGCTCTGGTGTTTCGTCCACGTCCGGTGATGCCACTTCGAAAGGAATTGCCAGGCGTGCCAGCAATTCACGCCGATAACGCGAGCTGGAGCCGAGGATCAGTGGGCGGTTCGGGCTGCCGCGCAGGGCAGTGTGGTCAGGGTGGGCGGCAGAAAGGCTCATGCGCTGATTCTCTTACACTGCTTGCCATGTCGAAAAATCTGAATGCCCGGCGCCTCAACATGCCGGCCTTTGCCCAGGCTGGCGAGCCGCTGGTGGAACTCACACCGCTACAAAATATGGAGCGCCTAGCCCAGGAAACACATGGGCCAGCGCCGGATTTGGCCATCAACTGGCGGGCCAGCGGCGAGTTGCGCGCGCGCACCGGCGCCGAGGACGATGTCTGGGTGCACCTGCAAGCCAAAACCAGCC
>JAZKGR010000143.1:0-30948 GCA_040385775.1 Pseudomonadota bacterium | reverse complement strand
CGATCCGGCGTCAGGAACGACGCTGCAGAAGCTGGGAAGCCAATTCTAGCAAGGCCTCGCTGTAGGAACTGCGCCCGAGCAGAGCCAGCGCCTCGATCGCACGTTGCGCCTCCAGCGCCGCCGCGTCGCGGGTCGCCTGCAGGGCGCCGGTTTGTCTGACGATGGCCACAATCTCGGCCAGGCGCTCAGTTCCACCGGTCTCAATGGCGTGACGGATCATGCCCTGCTCCGCCGCCGTGCCTCGTTGCATGGCAATGATCAGTGGCAAAGTGGCCTTTCCTTCCCGCAGGTCATCTCCCAGGTTTTTGCCCATCTCGGCGGCATCTCCGTCGTAGTCCAGCACGTCGTCAATCACCTGGAAAGCCGTGCCCAGCGCCTGTCCGTAGTCCGCGCAGGCCTGCTCGACCACAGCCGGAGCCCCTGCCAGCAAGGCGGCCAGCCGCGCACTGGCCTCGAACAACTTGGCCGTCTTGGAACGGATCACCCGCAGGTAGCCATCCTCCGACAGGCTGGCATCGTGCATGTTCATCAGTTGCAGCACCTCACCCTCGGCAATGATGTTGGTGGCTTCGGCCAGGGTCTGCATGATGCGCATGTCGCCCGCATCGACCATCATCTGGAACGCCCGCGAATAGAGAAAATCGCCGACCAGCACGCTGGCCGGATTGCCAAAGGAGGCGTTGGCTGTCGCACGGCCCCGGCGCAGGGTGGATTCATCGACCACATCGTCGTGCAGCAGGGTGGCCGTATGTATGAATTCCACAACAGCCGCCAGGTTGAAGCGTTGCTCGCCGCGGTAGTCCAGCGCGCCACACATCAGCAGCAGCAGCGCAGGGCGCAAGCGCTTGCCACCAGCGGCGATGATGTACTGCGACACCTGGCTGACCAGCGGTACATCGGAGCTGAGGCGGCGGGCAATCACCGCGTCCATGGCCTGCATGTCGCCGGCAATCAGGGCCAGCGCAGCGGTCGTGCTAGAGGAATTGGCAGTCAAGGCGGTCCAGACAAGAGGTTGACCAGATTATAGGAAGCTCACGACCACCTCCCGGCCGCCGGGCCGACCGGACGAGCGGCAAGGCGAAATTTCCCCGACCCATGCTAGAATCTAAGGCTCTGTGGAAATCCGTCCGCAGAACTCAATTCAAGAGGTCTTACATGTACGCGGTCATAAAAACCGGTGGCAAACAATACAAAGTTGCTACTGGCGAAAAAATTAAAGTAGAACAGATTGCTGCGGACGTAGGCCAAGAGATCGTTATTGACCAGGTTTTGGCTGTCGGAACCGGCAGCACAATCACGGTTGGTACGCCCTTGGTGTCCGGCGCTACTGTTACGGTTACTGTCCTTTCGCAGGGCAGGCACGACAAGGTTCGCATTTTCAAAATGCGCCGTCGCAAACATTACCAAAAACGCCAGGGTCACCGGCAAAACTTCACTGAACTGCAAATCGGCGCCATCGTCGGTTAAGCAGCAGAAGTACCAAGGAGTAGTAAAAAATGGCACAGAAAAAAGGCGGCGGCTCTACGCGAAACGGGCGCGATTCGCAGCCCAAGATGTTGGGTGTCAAGAAGTTTGGCGGCGAAGTGATCAACGCAGGCAGCATCATCGTGCGCCAGCGTGGCACCAAGTTCCATCCGGGCGTCAATGTCGGCATCGGCAAGGACCACACCCTGTTTGCACTGGTGGACGGTTCGGTCTCGTTTGCCATCAAAGGCGCGCTGAGCAAGCACACCGTCAATGTGACACCAGCGTAAGCTGATCACTTCGATGGCATCGAAGCCCCGCTTGGTCGGGGCTTTGTTGTTTTGGCCTCTTACTGTTTGTAAACTATCCTCGTGTAGCCGGGCTGCGCCTGCTGCCGGACTCCCTCTCAAACCATGAAATTTGTTGACGAAGCCTTTATTGACATCGCTGCCGGCGATGGCGGGAGCGGCTGCGTCTCGTTTCGCCACGAAAAGTACAAGGAGTTCGGCGGTCCCAACGGCGGCGACGGCGGGCGAGGCGGGCATGTCTATGCGGTGGCCGATGTCAACCTGAACACCCTGGTGGATTTCCGTTTTTCGCGCCGCCATGAAGCGCGCAACGGTGAACACGGCATGGGCTCGGACATGTTTGGCGCCAAGGGCGACGACATCATGCTCAAGATGCCGGTAGGCACCATCCTGACCGACGCCGAAACCGGCGAGGTCCTTTACGAGCTGCTGGTGCCGGGCGAGGAGGTGCTGATCGCCAAGGGCGGCGACGGCGGCTTCGGCAATCTGCGCTTCAAAAGCTCGACCAACCGCGCGCCGCGCAGCAAGACGCCGGGCTGGCCGGGCGAGCGCAAAAGCCTCAAGCTCGAACTCAAGGTGCTGGCCGACGTCGGCCTGCTGGGCATGCCCAACGCGGGCAAGTCCACCTTCATCACGGCCGTTTCCAACGCGCGGCCGCGCATCGCGGACTACCCCTTCACCACGCTGCACCCCAATCTGGGCGTGGTGCGCGTGGGACCGGAACAGAGTTTTGTGGTCGCCGACCTGCCCGGCCTGATTGAGGGTGCGTCCGAGGGCGCAGGTCTGGGCCACCTGTTTTTGCGGCACTTGCAGCGCACGCGTTTGCTGCTGCACATCGTCGACATGGCGCCGTTCGACGACAGCGTGGACCCGGTGGCGCAGGCCAAGGCGATTGTCGGCGAACTCAAGAAGTACGATGCGGCGCTTCATGACAAGCCGCGCTGGCTGGTGCTCAACAAGCTCGACATGGTGGACGACGACAAACGCGCGACCCTGGTCAAGGACTTCGTCAAACGCTTCAAGTTCAAGGGCCCGGTGTTCGAGATTTCAGCATTGACGCGCGAAGGCTGCGAGCAGCTGGTCAAGACGATTTACCAGCACGTCAAGAGCGTCCAGAAAAGCGAGCAGGCACCCGAAGAGGTCGACCCGCGATTTGCCGACCTGCCGGGCGAGCCCGACGCTCCCTGAGATGCAACCAGCCCCGGTTGCTACAATAATCATAGCTACCGAGGTCCATCCGACATGGGCTGGAGCACTAAAATAATCCGAACATGCAAGACAAAACAGGTTCCCCGGTCCTTCTGAACGCCAGGCGCATTGTGGTCAAGGTGGGCTCCAGCCTGGTCACCAATGAAGGCCGCGGCCTGGATGCGGACGCCATCGGCCTGTGGTGCCAGCAACTGGCGGTGCTGGTCAAAAGCGGCCGCGAGGTCATCATGGTCAGCAGCGGCGCCATTGCCGAAGGCATGAAACGGCTGGGCTGGGCGGCACGCCCCAAGGCCATCCACGAGCTGCAGGCCGCCGCCGCAGTCGGGCAGATGGGCCTGGTCCAGGTTTACGAAAGCCAGTTGCGCGACAACGGCGTCGGCAGCGCCCAGGTGCTGCTGACCCATGCAGACCTGGCCGACCGCGAGCGTTACCTCAACGCCCGCTCCACCCTGCTGACCTTGCTGCAGCTCGGCGTGGTGCCAGTCATCAATGAAAACGACACTGTCGTCAACGACGAAATCAAGTTCGGCGACAACGACACCCTGGGCGCGCTGGTCGCCAACCTGGTCGACGCCGATGCGCTGATCATCCTGACCGACCAGAAAGGGCTGTACAGTGCCGATCCGCGCAAGGACCCCGCCGCGCGGTTCATCAGTGAAGCCAAAGCCGGTGACCCCGCGCTGGAAGCCATGGCGGGCGGCGCTGGCTCCAGCATCGGCAAGGGCGGCATGATCACCAAAATATTGGCGGCCAAGCGTGCTGCCGGTTCAGGCGCGTCCACCGTCATCGCCTGGGGACGCGAACCAAACGCCCTGATCCGGCTGACCCAGGGCGAGTCCATCGGCACTTTGCTGGTGGCGCAGACGGCAAAAAATCAGGCACGCAAGCAATGGATCGCAGACCATCTGCAGTTGCGCGGCGCGGTGACGGTGGATGCCGGTGCCGTGGCAAAAGTATGCGACGAAGGCAAAAGCCTGCTGCCCATCGGCATGACCTCGGTGCAGGGTGAGTTCTCGCGCGGCGACGTGATTGCCGTGCATGACGCCTCGGGCAGCGAGATCGCGCGCGGCCTGGCCAACTACTCCAGCGCCGAGGCCAGGCTGATCTGCCGCAAACCTTCAGCTGAATTTGAAAAACTGCTGGGTTACACCGGCGAAGCCGAGATGGTCCACCGGACCAATCTGGTGCTTACCAGTTGAAGCGGGCGAAGCGGTTGAGCTTGAGCTGACGGATCAGCTCATTGACCGACGAGGCTTGCGCCGCGTTGTCGCAGGCGCCGGCCCGGGCAAAGGCCAGCGCATGTTTCGAAGGCATGTTGTCGAACATCGAACGCCATTCCGGCTGGGTCACCGGCGTCCAGCTGCCCGACGGGTTGTAACGCGCATAAGTCTTGACCTCGCCAGTGACGCAGCGTATGCCTTCATACAGAACGTTGCGCGCGCCGCTGGCGCTGGTAGCAACCATCACATAACTGAGCACGCCGTCTTTTGAAATCCTCAGGGTGGCCGGGTCCACCCCATAGGTCAATGAGGAGGCTTGGGACACATCAAAAGTCAGCAGCTTGCCCGTATCAAATGCAGGCGGCGGCGGCACCGCCTCTTCCTTCCAGTCCAACAGTTCAACGTCTCTCTGCGCCCAAGCCCCGGCGGACAGGCCCAGCAGACAAATCACCATCAGCGATTTAAAGATCATGTTTTTCATTTCGGGAAACGGCCGTCAAACTGGTTTGGGGATCCGGCTCAAAAGTGGCGCCTGGTGGCAGTTCGAACGAAGCGCCCGGCCCGGCCGAATGCAACCCCTGCTCGCCGGTGCCGGCTTCGCCCGGATCACGCTGGCGCATGCCACCGCGCAAGTAGCGGTTGCGGTGGTCCGGTCTGGCATCAAAACGGTTGTCGGCGCGCGGCACAAAACGTGACAGCTCGGTCAGCGCCATTTCATAGACGCCGCGCTTGAATTCCACAACGACGTCAAGCGGCACCCAGTAGTCGTTCCAGCGCCAGGCATCGAACTCCGGATGGTCGGTGGCGCGCAGGTTCAGATCCCAGTCGTGGCCGACCAGTTGCAGAAGGAACCAGATTTGTTTCTGGCCTTTGTAATGTCCGCGCGCATCGCGGCGGATAAACCGGTCAGGCACCTCATAGCGCAACCAGTCCCGGGTTCGGGCAAGCACCTGCACATGTTGCGGCATCAGCCCCACTTCTTCATGCAGTTCACGGAACATGGCCTGCTCGGGATTTTCGCCCCGGTCAATGCCACCCTGCGGAAACTGCCACGAGTGGGTACGGATACGCTTGCCCCAAAATACCTGACTTCTCTGGTTGAGCAAGATGATGCCGACGTTGGGCCGAAAGCCGTCCCGGTCAAGCATAATCAAACCTCAAATTTTTTAAACTGAGTCCATTATGCACAGCAGAATGCTCAGAGCCAAGCGCACGCCGGGGCGGTCGTCCCAAAAACTTCACGAAGCCCAGAAAAACACCTCATGAAAGCCTCCCAGTTCTTCATTTCCACGCTCAAGGAAGCGCCTGCCGACGCCGAGGTGGTCAGCCACCAGCTCATGATGCGCGCCGGCATGATCAAGAAACTGGGCGCCGGCATTTACAACTACATGCCCATGGGCCTGCGCGTGATCCGCAAGGTCGAAGCCATCGTGCGCGAGGAAATGAACCGTGCCGGCGCCGTCGAGATGACCATGCCGGTGATCCAGCCGGCCGAGCTCTGGCAGGAAACCGGGCGCTTTGAAAAAATGGGGCCAGAGCTGCTGCGTATCAAGGACCGCCACGGCCGCGATTTTGTGGTGCAGCCGACCAGCGAGGAAGTCATCACCGACGTGATGCGGCAGGACATCAAGAGCTACAAACAGCTGCCGAAAAACCTCTACCAGATCCAGACCAAGTTCCGCGACGAACGGCGTCCACGTTTCGGCCTGATGCGCGGGCGTGAATTCATCATGAAGGATGCTTACAGCTTTGACCGTGACCAGACCGCGGCCAAGGCCAGCTACCAGGTCATGGCCGCAGCCTACCGGCGGATTTTCGACCGCTTCGGCCTGCGTTACCGCGCCGTGGCGGCGGACAGCGGCGCCATCGGTGGCGACCTCAGTGAAGAATTCCAGGTGATTGCCGCCACGGGTGAAGACGCCATTGTTTACTGCCCGGACAGCGACTACGCAGCCAACATGGAGAAAGCTGAAGCCTTGGCACCCCAAGGCGAACGCAAGGCGGCCGCGAAGGCCATGACCAAAACCGCGACCCCAGGCAAGGCCACCTGCGGCGATGTGGCCGAACTCCTGGGCATCCCGCTGCAAACCACCGTCAAGTCGCTGGTGCTGGCCACCGACGAACTCGACGAGGCCGGCAAGGTCAAGAAAGCCCAAGTCTGGCTGCTGCTGCTGCGCGGCGACCATGACATGAATGAAGTCAAAGTCGGCAAGGTCGAAGGTCTGGCCGGTTTCCGTTTTGCGACCCTGCCGGAAATCGAGGACCACTTCGGCTGCAAGCCGGGTTATCTCGGGCCGCTGAACTTGAAGAAGCCGGTACGGCTGGTCGCCGACCGCGAAGTCGCCGCCATGGCCGACTGGGTTTGCGGCGCCAACGAGCCGGACTTTCATATCACCGGCGTCAACTGGGGGCGTGATTTGCCCGAGCCTGAACTGGTGGCCGATCTGCGCAATGTGGTGGCTGGCGACGCCTCGCCGGACGGAAAAGGCGTGCTGGCCATCGAGCGTGGCATCGAGGTCGGCCATGTGTTTTACCTCGGCACCAAGTACAGCCAGGCCATGAACGCGACCTTTCTTGGTGAAAACGGCAAACCGCAGTTTCTGGAGATGGGCTGTTACGGCATCGGCATCACCCGCCTGCCGGCCGCTGCCATCGAGCAGAACCATGACGAACGCGGCATCATCTGGCCCGACGCGATCGCGCCCTTCACCGTGGTGCTGTGTCCGATCAGCCCGGACCGTTTCCCCGAGGTCAAGGCCGCTGCCGAGAAGCTGCATGACGACCTGCTGGCTGCCGGCGTGGACGTGATCCTTGATGACCGCGGCGAGCGCCCCGGCGCCATGTTTGCCGACTGGGAGCTGATCGGCGTGCCGCACCGCGTGACCATCGGCGACCGCGGCCTCAAGGAAGGCCAGGTCGAGTACCAGCACCGCCGCGACTCGGCCGCCAGCAACGTGGCCAGCAGCGATATCTTCACCTTCCTACAAGGCAAACTGGCCGCATGAGGGCAGTGGCGCCCGACCCCGCCAGTTCTGCAAGGCGAATTTGCCTTCAGTCCTTGTCGGTCGGGGGTTTATTGCTATTGATTTCAGAGCAAACCAGCGCCGGTGCACAGATCGAGGAGCCGCTGATCGACTCGGTGCGTACGGCGCTGAGCTCGGCCATTGCCAGCCAGGCGCCGCCGGTTCCGGAGTTCCGTGATACCGAAAGCCGCCTGGCCTACCTGCGCTGGCTGGGCGCCATGAGCGACCGCCTCAAGAAGAAAAAACCCGAGTGGCAGATCCGCAAGGAATTCCTGCAAACCGTCTGGTACGAAAGCAAACGCGCCGGGCTCGACGTGGCGCTGGTGCTGGGCCTGATCCAGGTCGAGAGCAACTTCCGCAAATTTGCGGTCAGCCGCGTCGGCGCACGTGGCTACATGCAGGTCATGCCGTTCTGGACCCGCGTGATCGGCGACGGAGATGCCGGCAAGCTGTTCCACATGCAGACCAATTTGCGTTTCGGCTGCGTGATCCTGCGCCACTACCTGGACCGTGAAAAGGGCGACCTCTTCATGGGCCTGGGCCGCTACAACGGCTCGCGCGGCAAGGCGCCCTACCCCGACGCGGTGCTGGGCGCCAAAAAGCAGTGGGACTTCAGCTAGTACTCTGGACCGCAGAAGCGTCGTCGTCCAGCAGAAAATTGCCACGCGCCCTGCCCGGCAGGTCAGCATCGACAGCGCTGTCGTCCTTGAGCTGCACGCCCGACAACTGCCGCCGTCGCATCTCCGACACCAGGTAAAACACTTTGGCGGCGGCATCCTCATGCAACAGGCCGGCGGGGCGAACATTGGAGATGCAGTTGCGGCTCTCATCCGTCAGCCCCACCTTCGGCATCCATGTCAGGTAGATGCCCAGGCTGTCGGGTGAGCTCAGCCCCGGACGCTCGCCGATCAACAGCACCACGAGCCGGGCGCCGAGCAGTTCGCCGACCTCGTCGCCCACCGCGACCCGTCCCTGTCTGACGATCGTCAGCGGCGCCAGCACCCAGCTCTCCGCCGCGATACGCCGCAGCATGGCGGCCAGCAGAGGTGCCGCATGACGCGCGATCGCCAGCGCCGACAGGCCGTCCGCGACCACAAAAGCGATGTCAGAGCCCCTTCCCGCCGTCGGCTGCGGCAAAGCCCTCAGCCGCTCACGCGAGGCATCGTCCAGACGCCGCCCCTTGTCGGGATGCTGCAGATACTGCAGGCGGTCGCCAGCCGCACTGTCCAGCACCAGGCAAGTGTCGGCACGGGCGACCTGCGCAGTTTCCAGATCCTGCAACAACTGCGGCACGTCGAGCACCCGGTGCACGGCGTCACGCGCCTGCGCATGGGCCAGTTGAAACGCCAGCTGGGGCTGGGTCGGCAGGCTGACACCGGTACGCCCCAGCGCGATACGCGCTGGCGTGAACTGGCGCAGTACTTGCCAGGGATTGGCAATCACGGGCGGGGACGGTGGTTTCATGTCTTCATCCGGTTCAGCTCAAACGCAACAGCGCGTCACGAAATGCCGGTGGCACCTGCTGCGCCAGCTGCAGCGGCCCGCCGCCTTCGCTTTCACCCGTGATTTGCATTTTTTCCAGCCAGGCCTCGAACTCCGGCGCAGCACGCAGGCCCAGCACCCTGCGCGCATACAAGGCATCGTGAAAGGACGTGCTCTGGTAGTTGAGCATGATGTCGTCTGAGCCCGGCACACCCATGACGAAGGTGCAGCCGGCCACGCCCAGCAAGGTCAGCAGCACATCCATGTCGTTCTGGTCGGCTTCGGCGTGGTTGGTGTAACAAACGTCGCAGCCCATGGGCAAGCCCAGCAACTTGCCGCAAAAATGATCTTCGAGCCCGGCACGAATGATCTGCTTGCCGTTGTACAGATATTCCGGGCCGATGAATCCCACCACACTGTTGACCAGCAGCGGCTTGAACTGGCGGGCCACCGCATAAGCGCGCGCTTCACAGGTTTGCTGGTCCAGGCCGTGATGCGCCTGGGCCGACAAGGCGCTGCCCTGGCCGGTTTCAAAATACATCACGTTGTTGCCCACCGTGCCGCGCCCCAGGGCCAAGGCAGCGCTTTGCGCCTCGGCCAGCAGTTTCAGGTCAATGCCGAAGCTGCGGTTGGCGGCCTCGGTGCCGGCTATCGACTGAAACACCAGGTCCACCGGCGCGCCGCGCTCCATCGCGGCCAGGGTATTGGTCACATGCGTGAGCACGCACGACTGCGCAGGAATCGCATAACGCTGGATGATCTCGTCCATCATGCCGACCAGCCGGATGACCTGCGGCACGTTGTCGGTGGCCGGGTTGATGCCGATCACCGCATCGCCACTTCCATAGAGCAGGCCATCGAGCAAACTGGCCGCAATACCGGCCGCGTCATCGGTCGGGTGGTTGGGTTGCAGCCGGGTTGACAGGCGCCCCGGCAGGCCGATGGTGTTGCGGAAGGCCGTGACCACGCGGCATTTTTGCGCCACCAGAATCAGGTCCTGGTTGCGCATCAGCTTGGAGACGGCCGCTGCCATTTCTGGCGTGATGCCTGCCGCGACAGCGGCCAGCGCAGCGCTGTCCACCGCATCGCTGAGCAGCCAGTCGCGGAAGTCACCCACCGTCAGATGGTGGATGGGTGCAAACGCGGCCGCGTCATGGCTGTCGATGACGAGCCGCGTGACCTCGTCGTCTTCGTAGGGAACAACAGAGTCATTGAGGAAGCGGACCAGCGGCACCTCGGCCAGCGTCATTTGCGCCACCACGCGCTCTTCGTCGGTGGCTGCGGCCACACCAGCCAGCACGTCGCCGGATCGAAGCGGCGAGGCTTTCGCCATCACGTCTTTCAGGTGATGAAAGTGGTAAGTGGCAGTGCCGACGGTATGACTGAAAGCAGGCACAGGCATGGCGACAAATCCTCAAAATGCAGCGACAGGCAAAACGGGTAGCAAGGCTATCTTGAGGCCATTTTTGCGGCGCAGCAACATGGCGCTCTGCAATTCAGCCGCTTCAAATGGATATATGGTGAAAAAGCCATCCAGCCCATATACGGTGGGGGCGAGTAGCTATCAATAACAGAGCATTTTCAAGCCGTTGCGTGGGTCGCCCCGGAAAAACTGCGCTCCTCGGCAAACCACAGCAGCACCGGCAGCGTGCCCGGCAACACCGGCTTGACGTCCACCGGCAAGCGCTGCCAGGCAAACAACTGGCCTTCGCGCATGTGCAACTCACCGCTCCAGTCAAAAACCTTGCAGAAATTGAGCCGCACCAGCGCGTGCGGGTAGTCCACCAGCTCCACTTTCCAGGGCTGGGCCGCGCCTATGGTGATGCCGATTTCTTCGTGAAGCTCGCGGCGCAGCGCCTGCTCCACCGACTCGCCGGCCTCCAGCTTGCCGCCGGGGAACTCCCAATAACCTTCGTAGACCTTTCCGGGCGGTCGTGAGGTCAGCAGGAAGTCGCCATCGGGGCGCAGCAGCACGCCGACCGCAACATCCACCACCTTGCGATCGGCCCCACCTTCGCGCGGGCGCTCGCCGTCGGCGACGAGCACACTCATGTGGCGTGGTCGGCCGCCTGGTCGCCGGGGTCGGCTGCCGCTGCCGCAGCACCTGGACGTTCGTAGGCGGCGATGGGCGCTGCGGTGACGGGCCGGCTGTCGCTGTCGCGGCCCGCGTAGTCACGCGCGAACTGGTAGGCCACGCGGCCGCTGCGCGAGCCGCGCTCCAGCGCCCAAACCAGCGATGCCGGTTTGGCGGCGCTGATGGCTTCAGGCGTCACGCCAAAAGACGACAGCCACTGCGCCACAATCGTCAGGTACTCGTCCTGGCTGAAGGGGTAGAAGCTGACCCACAGGCCGAAACGTTCGGACAGCGAGATTTTTTCTTCCACGACTTCGCCGGGATGGACCTCACCGTCCTCGCTGCGGGAGTAAGTCAGGTTTTCCGTCATGTACTCGGGCAGCAGGTGGCGCCGGTTGCTGGTCGCGTAGATCAGCACATTGGGCGTGGCCGCCGCGACCGAGCCGTCAAGAATGGACTTGAGCGCCTTGTAGCCGGGCTCGCCCTCCTCAAAACTGAGGTCATCACAAAACACGATGAATTTCTCACTGAGGCCCGAGACCACATCAACGATGTCATGCAGGTCGGTCAGGTCAGCTTTGTCGACCTCGATCAGGCGCAGCCCGCGCGCCGAGTATTCATTGAGGCAGGCCTTGATCAAGGACGACTTGCCGGTGCCGCGCGCACCCGTCAGCAGCACATTGTTGGCGGGTTTGCCGTTCACGAACTGTTCGGTGTTGCGCCGGATCTTTTCCTTCTGGTCCTCGATTTCCTTGAGGTCGGTCAGATTCATGCTGCCGATATGGCGAACCGGCTCCAGCGAACCATGGCCGGAGCTGCGCTTGCGGTAGCGGAAGGCCACCGAGGCCGTCCAGTCCGGCGCGGACAGCGGCTGCGGCAGTACCGATTCGATGCGCGCCAGCAGGGATTCCGCGCGCACCATCAGGCGTTCAAATTGCTCGTTCATGGTCGGTCAGCCAGCGTCAGCTGCGGTAGTCGGCGTTGATCTTGACGTAGTCATAAGACAGGTCGCAGGTCCAGACGGTGTCGGTCGCATCGCCGCGGCCCAGCACGACCCGCACGGTGATCTCGCTTTGTTTCATCACGCGCTGTCCATCGGCTTCGACATAGTCGGGATGCCGGCCACCATCCTTGGCCACCAGCACATCGTCGAGGTAGAGGTCAATTTTTGTCTGGTCGAGATCGGCGATGCCGGCATAACCGACTGCAGCCAGGATACGGCCGAGGTTCGGGTCGCTGGCAAAAAATGCCGTCTTGACCAGCGGTGAGTGCGCAATCGCATACGCCACCAGGCGGCATTCCGCAGTGCTTTTGCCGCCTTCGACCTGCACCGTGATGAACTTGGTCGCGCCTTCGCCGTCGCGCACAATGGCTTGCGCGAGCTGCCGCGCAACCCCCAGCATGGCAGCCTTCAGGGCCTGGCCATCGGCGCTGTCCAGCGACGTGATCTGGGCGTGTTTCGCGCGGTTCGTCGCCATCACCACGAAGGAATCATTGGTCGAGGTGTCGCCATCCACCGTGACCCGGTTGAAGGAGCCCTCCGCCAGCTCGGTCGCCAGTTGCGCCATCAGGCCCTGCGCCACACAGGCGTCGGTCGCCAGGAAGCCCAGCATGGTCGCCATGTTGGGCCGGATCATGCCGGCACCCTTGCTGATGCCGGTGATGGTGACTGTCGCGCCACCCAGGGTGATGCGGCTGGAAAATGCCTTGGCCACGGTGTCGGTGGTCATGATGGCTTCGGCCGCCTTGCCCCAGTGGCCTTCATGCGCGTCAGCCACGGCGGCAGGCAGGCCGGCGGCAATGCGGTCATGTGGCAAGGGCTCCATGATCACACCGGTCGAAAACGGCAGTATCTGCTCAGGGGCGATATTCAGCTCCCGCGCCAGGGCGATGCAACTCGCCTGCGCGCGGTTCAGCCCGTCGGCGCCGGTGCCGGCATTGGCATTTCCGGTGTTGATCAGCATGGCGCGTATGCCCAGGCTTTTGCCACCGTTTTTGGCCAGGTGCTCGCGGCAAAGCTGCACAGGGGCGGCGCAGAAGCGGTTTTGCGTGAAGACCGCGCCGACCGAGGCGCCTTCATCGAGCAGCAGCACCGACAGGTCCTTGCGCCCGGCCTTGCGTATGCCGGCCTCGGTGATGCCCCAGCGCACGCCCGGCACGGGATACAGATCGGCAGCGGGCGTGGCAAGCAGATTGACAGCCATGTTTCTTGACTCCAGATGACGGCCGCAGGCCGGGTTCAGCTCAGCTTGCCGTGGCAGAGCTTGTATTTTTTTCCGGAACCGCAAGGGCAGGGATCGTTGCGGCCGACACGCGGTACCGCACCGGCCGGCAAGGCCTGCTTGTAGCGCAGCGACTCCTCGTCGACTGTAGTTTCGACTTCGCCGGTTTCTGTCGGCGCCGTGTAGGTCACATTGGCGATGCGTTCTGCGCGGTCTTCCATTTCCTCCGCGGCCTGTCCCAATTGTTCGCCCGACTGCACCTGGACCGTCATCAGTATCTTCGTGACTTCATTCTTGACGCTGTCGAGCAACTGGCCGAACAACTCGAAGGCTTCGCGTTTGTACTCCTGCTTGGGCTGCTTCTGGGCGTAGCCGCGCAGATGAATGCCCTGGCGCAGATGGTCGAGCGCGCTCAGGTGATCGCGCCAGTGTTTGTCTATGCTTTGCAGCAGCACAATCCGCTCGAACTGGGTAAAACTTTCTTCGCCAATTTTCTCGACCTTGCTGGCAAAAGCTGCATGAGCCGCAGCAATCACCTTTTCCAGCAAGTCTTCATCGGTGATCGCGCTGGCATCTTCCACTTCCTGCTGCAGTGAAACCTCAATTTGCCATTCATCGCGCAGCACTTTTTCCAGGCCTGGAATATCCCATTGCTCCTCGACACTTTCTTCCGGAATGTATTGCCGGGTCAGGTCGGTGAAACAGCCTTCGCGCAGGGAAGCGATTTGCTCTCCCAGGCTGGCCGCGTCCATGATGTCGTTGCGCTGCTGGTAGATCACCTTGCGCTGGTCATTGGATACGTCGTCGTATTCAAGCAACTGCTTGCGAATGTCGAAATTGCGCGCTTCTACCTTGCGCTGCGCCGACTCGATACTGCGCGTCACGATACCGGCCTCGATCGCTTCGCCATCCGGCATCTTGAGCCGCTCCATGATGGCGCGCACCCGGTCGCCGGCAAAAATGCGCATCAGCGGATCGTCCAGGCTCAGGTAAAAACGCGAAGACCCGGGGTCGCCCTGGCGGCCGGAGCGGCCACGCAACTGGTTGTCGATCCGGCGCGATTCATGGCGTTCCGTCGCAATAATGCGCAGCCCGCCCAGGCCTTTGACCTTTTCATGCTCCTGCGTCCATTCGGCACGCAAGCTCGCGATTTGCGCGTCCTTGGCTTCACGCGACATGTCCTCCATCGCCTCAACCGCTTCGATGCGTTTTTCCACATTGCCGCCCAGCACGATGTCAGTGCCGCGGCCGGCCATGTTGGTGGCAATCGTGATCATGCCGGGACGTCCGGCCTGCGCCACGATGTCGGCCTCGCGCGCATGCTGCTTGGCGTTGAGTACCTGGTGCGGCAGCTTTTCCGCCTCCAGCAGCTTGTCGATAATCTCGGAATTTTCAATCGAGGTGGTACCCACCAGCACCGGCTGGCCACGCTCGTGGCATTCGCGGATGTCCTTGATGGCGGCTTCGTATTTTTCGCGCGTGGTCTTGTAGACGCGGTCGAGCTGGTCGTCGCGCCGGCTCGGACGGTTCGGCGGGATCACCGTGGTTTCCAGGCCGTAGATTTCCTGGAACTCATAGGCCTCGGTATCGGCGGTGCCGGTCATGCCGGACAACTTGCCGTAGAGGCGGAAGTAGTTCTGGAAGGTGATCGACGCCATGGTCTGGTTTTCAGCCTGGATCTGCACACCTTCCTTGGCCTCCACCGCCTGGTGCAGGCCTTCACTCCAGCGCCGGCCCGACATCAGACGGCCGGTGAACTCGTCAACGATGACAATTTCACCTTCCTGCACCACATAGTGCTGGTCACGGTGGTAGAGGTTGTTGGCGCGCAATGCGGCGTACAGGTGGTGCATCAGCGAGATGTTCGCCGGGTCGTACAGCGTGGAATTCTCGGGAATCATGCCCATGCTGGACAAAATGCGTTCGGCATTCTCGTGGCCCTGCTCGGTCAGGAACACCTGCTGCGTCTTCTCGTCAAGCGTGAAGTCGCCAGGCTTGATGACACCTTCACCGGTGCGCGGGTCGGCTTCACCTTCCTGGCGGCTCAGCAAGGGCACGACCTTGTTCATCGCCAAATACATCTCGGTGTGGTCTTCGGCCTGGCCGCTGATGATCAGCGGCGTACGGGCTTCATCAATCAGGATCGAGTCCACCTCATCGACGATGGCAAAGTTCAGGCCACGCTGCACCCGGTCGGCCACTTCGTAGACCATGTTGTCGCGCAGGTAATCAAAGCCGTATTCGTTGTTGGTACCGTAGGTGATGTCGCAACGGTAGGCTTCCTGCTTTTCCTCGCGCGGCATGTTGGGCAGGTTGATGCCGACAGTCAGACCCAGGAAGTTGTACAGCCGGCCCATCCAGCGTGCATCGCGGCTGGCCAGGTAATCATTGACGGTCACGACATGCACGCCCTTGCCGGTCAACGCGTTCAGGTAAACCGGCAGGGTGGCGGTCAGCGTCTTGCCCTCGCCGGTGCCCATCTCCGAGATCTTGCCATTGTGCAAAGCCATGCCGCCCAGCATCTGGACGTCAAAGTGACGCATCTTCATCACCCGTTTGCTGCCCTCACGGACCACTGCAAACGCCTCGGGGAGGATCGCATCCAGGGTTTCGCCTGCGGCCACGCGGTCTATGAATTCGCGGGTTTTCGCCCGCAGCTCAACGTCGTCGAGCTTTTCAAGCGGGGCTTCCAGCGCATTGATGCGCTCTATGGATTTGCGGTAGGTTTTGAGCAGCCTGTCGTTGCGGCTGCCGAAGAATTTGGTCAGGATATTGGAAGCCATAAATGCGAGGCCGCGCTGGCAGCCCCGGTGAGCTGGCAGTGCGGCCGAAATCCCTTATTGAGTATCGACGTATGTGTGGGCGCTCGCGGTTTGTTCAACTGCGCGCCAAACGAAGATTTTACCTCTGCCGCGCTGCTACTTCGGACGGGGCATCTGGGCGGGCTGCGCGGCCGGCGGCTGGGCGATGGCCACTGTCGGGGCCTGAGGCAGTTTCTGGCCGGCGGTCAGGAACTTCTGCGGGTCCTGGTACACGCCCTGCACCAGCACCTCAAAGTGCAGATGTGGCCCGGTCGAACGCCCCGTGGTGCCTACCTCGGCTATTTTCTGGCCTCGCTTGATCAGGTCACCCTTCTTGACCAGCACCCGGGAGGCATGGGCGTAACGCGTCAGCAGGTCGTTGCCGTGATCGACCTCGACCATGTTGCCGTAGGCGGCGTGGTATTCCTGGGTGACCACCACGCCGCCCGCTGCCGCCAGGATGGCGGTGCCGGGCTCGGCCGGAAAGTCCAGTCCGGTATGCAATGCCGAACGGCCGTTCAGGGGGTCAATGCGCCAGCCAAAAGATGAGCCGAGCGTGCCGGACTGTACCGGTTGCTGCGTCGGCACCATCATCTTCTTGATTTTCTGGTCGAAAAGACGCGACTCCATCACCGTCATCAGGTCCACGCGCTGGTCGGTCAGTTTGTCGAGGTCGGCCAGTGTGGCCTGCAGCTCTTCCATGGTGAGGGACCGGCCCGTCACCAGCACGCCGCCGCGACCGGGCTGCGTCTTGATGTCATTGGGATTGACGCCTGCCAGGCCCGACACCCGCTCGCCGAGTGCCTCAAGCTGCATCATCTTGGCCTGCATTTCGCCCAGGCGTTTGGCCATGACGTCGAGGTTTTCCCGCATGAAACGGTCGCGCTGCTCGAACTCGTCCTTGACCATGAGTTTGACCAGCGAGCCGATCACCGGCCAGCCTTCACGCGCGCCCTTGAGAAAAACCCAGTGGTACATGCCGGCAGCCACCAGCATCAATGCCAATGCCGCGACAAAACCCACCACCACAAGCCGGGTGCCACTTAAATAAACGGCGCGGCTTTTGGCAAGCCACGCATCCGTGATAATCAGATGCACGTATCCAACTCCTTGAAACCGGGCTTACCTGCCATGGATTCCAGCCATCGCCCGCAGCGGGCCATCACCTTCAACCAGGCTGTCGAGAACTCACCGTCTCTGGCACGGCTGGCCAGTCTTGTCCAGGATTCCAACGCCAGGCTCAAGGCCATCGAGTCCCTGATCCCGCAAGCCCTGCGCCCTGCGGTTCAGGCTGGCCCGATTGACGAAGGCATCTGGTGCCTGCTGGTCAACAGCAATGCCGCTGCCGCCAAAGTCCGCCAGTTGTTGCCGCTGATCCAGTCCCGCCTGATTGACAAAGGTTGGAAGGTTACCTCAATTCGGCTGAAGATACTAATAGCCCGAAAGTAGCAGGAGGCCGGGCACCGGCGCCCGCAAAGGCGCATGCCACCTGCGCATTCTGCTATCGAAGTCATAGTTCTGCGCACCAGCGGCAAGGGCCGGGCTGAATGCAGGGAAATGGTGCCGCTTGTCGGATTCGAACTGACGACCTACCGCTTACAAGGCGGTTGCTCTACCAACTGAGCTAAAGCGGCACAAACTCTATTTTACGTGGCCCGTTTATTTCACCCGTTTATTTCACCCGTTTAAGCGAAGGCCGCTTGCCTTGCGGTGGTTTGGGTGGATCGGGCGGCGCCGGATCGTCTTCACGAGCCGACGCGGTATTGTTTGCTGGTACCAATTGTACGATCTTCGTCTCGGGCCCCGGCCCCAATACAGGCTCTGCAGCCGATGTGTCAGCAAGCGGCAGGCCCTGAGCGGACTGCCCAGCGGCATCAAGGGCCGGTTGCGGAACAGGCAACGCCGGGGAGGCCAGCGGAAACGCCATGCCCTGGCCGTTTTCCCGCGCATAGATGGCGATCACGCGAGCGATGGGCACCATGATTTCGCGGGCACTCCCGGCGAAACGCGCCTTGAACTCGATGAAGTCGTTGCCCAGCTTCAGCGAACTCGTTGCGTCAAAACTGATGTTGAGCACGATTTCGTTGTTCTTGACGTATTCGCGCGGCACCTGAACGGTTTCGTCCACGGCCACCGCCACATAAGGTGTCAGTCCGTTGTCGGTGCACCAGTCGTACAGCGCCCGTATCAAGTACGGACGTGTCGATGTGGAGTCGAGCGCGTTCATCAAATCAGTCAACGCTTGCAATCATTGCGCCAAGGTCACGCGTAATTATTTACGCATCACTTTCTCGGACGGTGTCAGCGCCTCGATGTAGGCCGGGCGCGAAAAAATGCGTTCGGCATACTTGAGCAAGGGTGCCGCATTCTTCGACAAGTCGATGTCGTAGTAATCCAGGCGCCAGAGCAGCGGCGCAATCGCCACGTCGAGCATGGAGAAGTTGTCGCCCAGCATGAACTTGTTCTTCAGGAACACCGGGGCTAATTGCGTGAGGCGGTCGCGGATGTGTGAACGGGCTTTTTCCAGCGCTTTCTCGTTGCCCTTGGAAGCACGCGCTTCGAGCGTATTGACATGCACGAACAGCTCTTTTTCGAAGTTCAGCAGGAACAGGCGCACGCGCGCGCGGTCCACAGGGTCGCCGGGCATCAGTTGCGGATGCGGGAAGCGCTCGTCGATGTACTCGTTGATGATGTTCGACTCGTACAGGATCAGGTCGCGCTCGACCAGAATGGGCACCTGGCCGTAGGGGTTCATGACGTTGATGTCTTCGGGCTTGTTGTACAAGTCCACATCGCGGATTTCGAAGTCCATGCCTTTTTCAAACAGCACAAAACGGCAGCGGTGCGAGAACGGGCAGGTCGTGCCTGAATAAAGGACCATCATGGTTGCGAACTCCTAAATGCAAAGGAGTGGATACGGTGAAGGCATCCACTCCAGAAGGTGCCGGGAAACAAGTCCCGGCGAAAAAATTACTTGATGTCTTTCCAGAACGAAGCGTTCAGGCGCCACGCAATGAAGGTGAACATCAGCAGGAACAGCAGCACCCAGACACCGACCCGAACACGGGTGTTTTGGGCAGGTTCGGCCATCCACTGCATGTAGCCCACGAGGTCGGCCATGGCCTGGTCATACTGAAGCGGGGTCATGCTACCCGGTGCGACCTGTTGCCAGCCCTTGAAAATCTGTACTTTCTGGCCGTGCTCTTCCTTCTCGTCAAACACCGGCTTGCGTTCGCCGGACAGCTCCCACAGCACATGCGGCATGCCCACATTCGGATAAGCGAGATTGTTCCAGCCAGTGGCCTTGGTGTCGTCGCGGTAATAGGTACGCAGATAAGTGTAGAGGTAATCGGCACCGGTGCCGCCTGCGCCAGCACGCGAACGGGCCATCAGCGTCAGGTCGGGCGGATTGCCGCCAAACCATTCCTTGGCCTGCTTCGGATCAATCGCCGCTTTCATGGTGTCGCCCACCTTGTCGGTGGCAAACAGCAAGTTGTCCTTGATCTGTTGCTCGGTCAGGCCGATGTCTTGCAGGCGGTTGTAACGCATGAAAGCCGCCGAGTGACAGTTCAGGCAATAGTTGACGAACAGCTTGGCGCCGTTTTGCAGCGCGCCCAGGTCATTGGTCTTGTTGGGCGCCTTGTCCCAGGCAATGCCTCCACTCGCGGCGAACGCGCTGTTGCCCGCAGTCAGCGCCAAGACGGCCACTGCGCTCATGGCCAGTTTTTTCAATGTTTTCATCATGGTCAGGATCTCCGGCTCAGTGTGCGGCAAAGGTCACGCGGTCAGGGGGCGTCTTGAAGGTCCCGAGACGGCTCCACCACGGCATCAGCAGGAAGAAACCGAAGTAAAACAGGGTGCCGACCTGGGACACGCGCTCATTGATCAGCGATGGCGGCTTGATGCCGAGGTAGCCGAGCACCACGAAATTGATCACAAAGATGCCGT
Source organism: Pseudomonadota bacterium (assembly GCA_040385775.1). GTDB lineage: Bacteria > Pseudomonadota > Gammaproteobacteria > Burkholderiales > Burkholderiaceae_C > Polaromonas. The sequence continues at coordinate 11,197 of JAZKGR010000143.1, read as the reverse complement.
AGACGTACTTGTGCCAGTCGGGACGGTAACGAATCGACTTGACCGGACTGTGATCCAGCCAGGGCAGGAAAAACAGGATGATCACCGCGCCGCCCATCACCACCACGCCCCAGAATTTGGGGTCGAACATCAGCATGGCGGCAATCAGTACCACCGCGGCGCCGACGATGATGGCCTTGAACAGGCTGGCGATTTTTGCCTTGACCACACCCAGCACGGCACCCAGCAGTACGCAGGCGATCAGCGCGTACATCATCTCGCTGGTGATGGCCCGCAGCATGGAGTAATACGGCGTAAAGTACCAGACCGGGGCGATGTGCAGCGGCGTCTTGAGCGGATCGGCCGGAATGAAGTTGTTGTACTCGAGGAAGTAGCCGCCAGCCTCCGGCGCGAAGAACACAATCGCCGAGAACACCATCAGGAACACGCTGACCGCAAAGATGTCATGCACCGTGTAGTAAGGGTGGAAGGCGATGCCGTCCAGGGGCTTGCCGCTGGCATCCTTGTGTTTCTTGATCTCGACGCCGTCGGGATTGTTCGAGCCGACTTCGTGCAACGCGATGATGTGCGCGACCACCAGGCCCAGCAGCACCAGCGGCACGGCAATCACGTGGAAGGCGAAGAAACGGTTCAGTGTGGCATCACCGACCACATAGTCGCCGCGGATCAGCAGCGCCAGGTCAGGGCCGATGAAGGGAATCGCTGCAAACAGGTTGACGATCACCTGGGCGCCCCAGTAGCTCATCTGGCCCCAGGGCAACAGGTAACCCATGAACGCCTCGGCCATCAGGCACAGGAAAATCGCACAGCCGAACACCCAGATCAGTTCGCGCGGCTTGCGGTAGCTGCCGTAGATCAGACCGCGGAACATGTGCAAGTAAACCACCACAAAAAACGCCGAAGCGCCGGTCGAGTGCATGTAGCGCACCAGCCAGCCCCAGGGCACGTCGCGCATGATGTATTCGACCGAGCCGAAGGCCAGCGCGGCATCCGGTTTGTAGTGCATGGTCAGGAAGATGCCGGTGACGATCTGGATGACCAGCACCAGCAGCGCCAGCGAGCCGAACACATACCAGAAGTTGAAGTTCTTCGGCGCGTAGTACTCGCTCATGTGCTCTTTGTAGAGCTTGGTGGCGGGGAAGCGGTTGTCGACCCAGTTCATCAACTTGGCGGCAGCCGGCGCATCGGGGGATAGTTCTTTGAATTCAGCCATAAGGGGTCCTATTTGCTAGTCGGTGGAGGACGTGAAGCGGGCGCGCGGGGCGCCGGCCTGCTTGTCCAGCAAAGCTTCAGGCTTTTTTGTCCTCACCAATCAGCAGCTTGGCGTCTGACAGGTACATGTGGGGCGGCACTTCCAGGTTGTCCGGCGCCGGCTTGTTCTTGTAGACCCGGCCCGCAATGTCAAAGGTCGAACCGTGGCAGGCGCACAGAAAGCCGCCGGCCCAATCGTCAGGCAGCGACGGCTGCGGGCCGCTGGCAAACTTGTCGCTGGGCGAGCAACCCAGGTGGGTGCAAATGCCGACAGCCACAAAATATTCGGGCTTGATCGAGCGGTTTTCGTTGCGGGCGTATTCCGGCGTGAGCTCGCCGGGCTTGCGCTCGGACTTGGGATCGGCAAGTTGCGGGTCCAGCTTGGTCAGGCCGGCCAGTTGCTCGGGCGTGCGCCGGACAATCCAGACCGGTTTGCCGCGCCATTCCACCGTGAGTTTTTCGCCTGGCTTCATGGCAGAAATATCGACTTCGACCGAAGCGCCCGCGGCCTTGGCGCGCTCGGACGGCTGGAAAGTGCTGACAAAAGGCACGGCAACTGCCGCTGCACCAGCGCCGCCGACGGCACAGGTCGCGATCATCCAGTTTCTTTTTTCTTTATCGATGGGCGCACTGATGGGCGCCGGGGAGCTTGCGTCGGTCATGGGTGTCCTACAAGAACAGTCTTGAAAAAGGGCGTATTGGGGTCAACCCGGGATTGTAACGGAGCGCGATGCGCAATTTCAAGCGCCGGGGCCTGCCCGACAGGCTTGCTGCGGCATCGCCGCGTCAGGGCAGGCGGGGGAGCGACAAGAGCCACCATAATCCCGCATTACGCCCCGCTGATCCGGCGGAAACCGATCTGGCACCAACACAGGAGCTCGCCATGGGAATGATGCAGGAATTCAAGGAGTTTGCCGTCAAGGGCAACGTGATCGATCTGGCCGTGGGCGTGATCATCGGCGCGGCCTTCGCAAAAATTGTCGACTCCGTGGTCAGCGACCTGGTGCTCCCGCTGGTGGGTGCGGTCATTGGCAAAATTGACTTTTCCAACCTGTTCATCGTTCTGGGCAGTGTGCCGCCGGGAACCGCCACCACCCTCGATGCGCTGAAAAAAGCCGGGGTCCCCGTGTTTGCCTATGGCAACTTCATCACCGTCGCCGTCAACTTCGCCATCCTGGCTTTCATCATTTTCCTGATGATCAAGCAAATCAACCGCCTGAAAAAAGAAACGCCGGTCGCCCCGCCCGCGCCTGCTGCCACGCCCGAAGATGTGGTGCTGCTGCGTGAGATTCGCGACAGCCTCAGGAAGTAAGTTCACCCCGTTGTCCGACACACAGTCTTCGCTATCTCTTTAATAGCTACTCGCTCGCGTCACATAAGGGCTGGAGGCCTTTTTAGCACTTGATCATGGGCGATTCAGGCGGCCAGGTTGCGCGCCATGCGAACGGCGGCGATCAGGCTGGAAGCGTCTGCCTTGCCGGTGCCGGCAATGTCAAAAGCCGTACCGTGGTCCGGGCTGGTGCGCACCAGCGGCAACCCGAGGGTGACATTGACACCCTGCTCCACGCCGAGGTACTTGACCGGGATCAGGCCCTGGTCGTGGTACATCGCCACCACCACGTCGAACTCGCCCGCTTGACCGGCAGGCGCCCGCGCCCGCATGAACACGGTGTCTGGCGCGAAGGGGCCGCTCACGTTCAGGCCTTGGGCGCGGGCGGCTGCGATGGCCGGCGCAATGGTGTCGATTTCTTCGCGCCCGAACCTGCCGCCCTCGCCCGCATGCGGGTTCAGGCCGGCCACCGCGATGCGCGGCGCGGCGCCCGCCGCACCGCGCACGCAGCGGTGTGCGATCTGCAGCGTCTGCAGCACATTGTCAAAAGTCACTGCGTCCAGGGCATCACGCAAAGACAAGTGGATGCTGACCAGCACGGTCCTGAGCTCCTCATTGGCCAGCATCATGCGCACCGGCATATCGGCCACGGGTTTGCCCGCAAAAGCCGCCGCTTCCGCCTGCAGCAGTTCGGTGTGGCCGGGAAAGCGCGCAAAACCTGCACCGGCCAAGGCCAGCGCCTCCTTGTGGATGGGCGCGGTGACCATGGCCGCAACGTCGCCGGCCAGCGCCGCGCGGGCGGCCCAGACAATCGAGTCTGCCCCTGCCTTACCGGCCGCAGCGCTGACCTGCCCGAAAGCGGCCAGGCTCGGCAATACACAGGTCTGCAGCACCGGGATGCAGCGCGGCGGCACGGCCTGCCAAGCGGTGACGCCCGCGAGCTGCACCACCGGCAGCGCCGGCGCGCCGTCACCGGCGATCAATTGCGCGGCGCGGCGCAGCGTGGCCACATCGCCCGCCACCAGGCAGCCAGCCAACTCGGCCGGCGCATCGCGAAAGGCTTTGGCGATGATTTCCGGGCCGATACCGGCCGGATCGCCCATGGTGATGGCCAGCGGCCGGGTCAATGCCATGGAAAACCCGCAGCCTGGGCCGACAAAAACTTGGTGTATTTCATAACTTCCCCTGGCCATCTGAACGGCCCATAATGGTTTGAACGCCTGCCTGCCTCAGCCCCGCATCCACGGGACAAGGCAGACAGCAGGCGGCCGGATGGAAGGAAGCAGCAACATGCATTCTGTCGGTATTTTGGCGCAAATGGCACCGTCGGCGGGCGGTCTGCCCGCAGCGCCATGAACGCGACCGAAACCATCATCTGGAGCGCCGCCGCAGGCTCCATGGGCCTGATTGTGTTGCTGGCCGCCGCCGAGGCCGTTTACACCCGCAGCCGCCCCAGCGTGCAAAGCCTGATCTACCTCGGCATGTACTGGCTCTTTTTTGTTTTGCTTTGCGGCTTGCCAGAGACCCTGCTGCCGCTGGCCAGCGCGTCATGGATTCATGTCGCCCAAGTGCTGATCGGGCCCCTGCGCAGCGCGATGGGTATTTATGGGGGCAGGAAATGGCTGGGGTCGGCCAAGCGCGACCGGTTGACAGACATGAGTTTGCGCGCCAGCGCCTGGCTGTGCCTGGCGGGCGCGCCCTTGTGCCTGTTGTTACCGCCCCCCCAGCAACTGCCCGCGTCGGCCGCACTGACCATGGTGACTGTGAGCGTCATGCTGTGGCTGACCATGCGTGCGGCACGGCACGGCGACCGGCTTGCCTGGGGGCTGGCTTTTGCCAGCCTGCTCACCTTGCCCCTGCAACTGGGTTTGTACTGGCTGGCCCTGGACCTCAGCCCGCTGTCCACCGCCGGACAGGCCGGGGTGGCACTGCTGGGCCTGGTCAGCATGACCCTGATCGCCGGCATGTTGTGGCTGCGCAACCACCATGGGCGCCAGATACATCCTCACTCCCGCTCGCGACGCGACCCGGTCACCCAGCTCTACAGCAGCATGGTGATGGTGCGCAAAATCGTGCGTGCCCAGCGCCGTCTGGCGCGCACCCGGCGCGACGGGGCGCTGATGGCGGTGCAACTGTTCGACCCCGAACGCCTGCTGGCCCAGGTCGGCCACTATGGCCTCAACGAGATCTACAGCCAGCTCGCGCGGCGCATGCAGCGCCACACCGGCGTGGTCAACCCCGCCGGGCGTTACTACGACCGCTGCTTCATCGTGCTGATCGAGACCCTGCATTCACCGCGCTGGATTCGCACCATGGGACTGCGCGTGGCGTCCAGCCTGCGCAAGCCGCTGGAGGTGACCGCCCTCAATGGCGAGCGCATCAAAATCAGCGCCGACATTGGCGTCGGCCTGGTGCACCTGTCGGGCGCGGGCAAAGACGTGGACGAACTGCTGCATGAAGTGCAGGACATGGCGACCGCCGCGCGTGCCATGCGTTCACGCGCCGCGCTGCTCGACGAAATCAGCCACCTGGCGGTGCCGGTGGAAAACGCCGAGCTTGGCGCCAGCTGGCACGCCATGCGCACAGCCCGCTCGCACCCGGCACGGGCGCTGCAACCGGCCCGGCAGCGCCGCACTGCCGTCTGACAACAAGCCCCACCGCAACGGGTCGTGCCGGCGTCAGGCCGAATTCAAGCCGGGTTGTCGATGTCGATGAACTCGTGCGCCAGCCCGAACTGCGCCGCCACATGCGCGGCCACGGCGGGCGCGCCGTAACGCTCGGACGCATGGTGGCCGCAGGCAATGAAGGCCACGCCCATCTCCCGCGCATAGTGCGCCTGCGGCTCGGAAATCTCGCCGGTGATGAAGGCATCGGCCCCGGCGGCAATCGCGTCCTCGAAATAGCCCTGCGCCCCTCCACTGCACCAAGCTATGCTTTTGATAGCTGACTGCCTCCGAGCGACGAGGGTCACGGGCCGATTCAATGCATTTTTCACGTGTGAGGCGAGACTCTCGGCGCTGTCGAAGCCGTCTTCAACGCCGCTGCGTCCGCCGAGAAACCCCAGCTGGTTGTCGCCAAAATACCGCTCCGCTTTCAGTCCGAGCTGCAAGCCCAGTTGCGCGTTGTTGCCGAGCTCGGGGTGGGCGTCCAGCGGCAGGTGGTAGGCATAGAGGTTGATGTCATGCGCCAGCAGCAGCGCCAGCCGCTGCTTCATCCAGCCGGTCACGCGGCCGTCCTGGCCGCGCCAGAACAGGCCGTGGTGCACAAAAATCGCGTCGGCCTCTGCCGCAACAGCCGCCTCGATCAGCGCCAGGCTGGCAGTGACGCCAGAGACGATCTTGCGCACCTCGGCCTTGCCCTCGACCTGCAGGCCGTTGGGGCCGTAGTCCTTGAAACGCTCGGGCTGCAGCAACTGGTCGAAAGCGCCCAGCAACAAGGCACGCGGCGCAACCACCGCATCCTGAACAGTCACGGCAAAAAGCCTTCGACCGACAGGTATCGCTCACCGGTGTCGTAGTTGAAACCCAGCACCGTGCTGCCTGCAGGAATCTCGGGCAGCTTCCGGGCAATCGCCGCCAGCGTGGCACCCGAGGAGATGCCCACCAGCAGGCCCTCTTCGGCAGCGCAACGCCGCGCGTAGTCCTTGGCGGCGTCGCCCTCGACCTGGATCACGCCGTCGAGCAGGGCCGTCTGCAGGTTGGCCGGGATGAAGCCGGCGCCTATGCCCTGGATCGGGTGCGGCGAGGGCTTGCCGCCACTGATGACCGGGGAGGCCGCAGGCTCCACCGCAAACACCTTCGTCGCCGGGAATTTTGCTTTGAGCACCTGCGCCACGCCGCTGAGGTGGCCGCCGGTGCCGACGCCGGTGATCAGATAGTCCACCCCCTGCGGAAAGTCGGCCAGGATTTCCTGCGCCGTGGTGCGCACATGGATGTCGATGTTGGCCGGGTTGTCAAACTGTTGCGGCATCCAGGCGCCGGGTGTTTTGGAAACCAGCTCTTTGGCGTGCGCAATCGCGCCGTTCATGCCTTTTTCGCGCGGGGTCAGCTCAAAGCTGGCGCCATAGGCCAGCATCAACCGGCGGCGTTCGATGCTCATGCTGTCAGGCATCACCAGCACCAGTTTGTAGCCCTTGACGGCAGCCACCATCGCCAGGCCGACACCGGTGTTGCCCGAGGTCGGCTCGATGATGGTGCCGCCGGGCTGCAGCGCGCCGGATTGCTCGGCAGCTTCGACCATGCTCAGCGCAATGCGGTCCTTGATCGAGCCGCCGGGGTTGCTGCGCTCGGACTTCACGTAAATCTGGTGCGTCTGGCTGGCCGGCCCGAACAGGCGGTTGATGCGGATGTGCGGCGTGTTGCCAATGGTGGTGAGAACGCTGGAAGCTTTCATGGCGAATCCTTCGGTAGATGCCGCAAGGCTGCGGTGGGGGCGGCCGCGCGCGGGCTTGCCGGGGTGTCTGCAAATTATGGCCCTTCCAGCACGTGGCAGTCGCCGTCAGGCCTGCAAACTGGAGGAAAATTGCGTTTATTGCAATTGCTGCGCGGCCTTGTTCGGGCCGGCGGCAGCCCCTTCTCCTGGACCCATCATGCGCAAATCCTGGCTTCTGTTTTCACAAACCGTCACGGTGCTGCTGGCCGCCTACTTTGTGGTTGCCACGCTGCAGCCGCAGTGGGTCAACCGGCAAGCGCTGGGCAATGCCATTTCGGTGATTGAAGCGCCGGCCGGACCGGCTGGCGGCGCCGCACCGGCTGGCAGTTTTGCCGCCGCAGCCAAAGCCGCATCGGCCGCGGTGGTCAGCATCAACACCAGCAAGGCGGCGGCGCGCCACCCCAACATGGACGACCCCTGGTTCAAGTTTTTCTTCGGCGACCAGGGCGGACGCAACGAGCCGCAGGTCGGCCTGGGCAGCGGCGTCATCGTCAGCCCGAATGGCTACATCCTGACCAACAACCATGTGGTCGAAGGCGCGGACGACATCGAGGTCATCCTCAACGACACCCGCCGGGCCAAGGCCAAGATCATAGGCACCGACCCCGAAACCGACCTGGCCATCCTGAAAATCGAACTCGACAAACTGCCCATCATCGTGCTGGGCAGCTCCGACACCGCCCAGGTCGGCGACCCGGTGCTGGCCATCGGCAACCCGTTTGGCGTCGGCCAGACCGTCACCAGCGGCATCGTCAGCGCCCTGGGCCGCAACCAGCTCGGCATCAACACCTTCGAAAACTTCATCCAGACCGACGCCGCCATCAACCCCGGCAACTCCGGCGGCGCGCTGGTCGACACGCAGGGCCGGCTGCTGGGCATCAACACCGCGATTTATTCGCGCTCGGGCGGCTCCATGGGCATCGGTTTTGCCATTCCGGTGTCCACCGGCAAGCAGGTGCTGGAGAGTATTTTGAAAGACGGTCAGGTCACGCGCGGCTGGATCGGCGTGGAGCCGCAAAACCTGAGCCCGGAGCTGGCCGAGACCTTCGGCCTCAAGCCCGGCGCGCTGGACGGCGGCGGCGTGATCATCACCGGCGTGTTGCAAAACGGCCCGGCCGCGCAAGCCGGCATCATGCCTGGCGACGTCATCCTCGACGTTGCCGGCCAGCCAGTGCGCACCGTCTCCGAGTTGCTGACCGCCGTCGCCGCACTCAAACCCGGCGAGTCTGCACCGGTGAGCCTGTTGCGCAAGGACAAGAAAAACGAAGTGAAAGTGGTGCCCGGCACCCGGCAACGTCCGCAGGTACGCCGGCAGTAAGCGTCATTGCTCTGTTTTTGATAGCTGTTTACCCCCGCCGAGTATGGGCTGGAGCCGTATTTGACACTACACAGGCCTGGCAGTTGGCCCGGCGTTGACTCAGGGCTTGGCGGCTTCGGCGTCGTCTTCCGGCGCCTGGGTGTGCTTGATAAAGATCTGCGCGGCCCAGATGCCAACCTCATACAGGATGCACATCGGAATCGCCAGTGCGAGCTGCGACACCACGTCCGGTGGCGTGACGATGGCGGCCACCACAAAAGCCAGCACGATGAAATAGCCGCGGAAGTTTTTGAGCTTTTCGATGCTGACGATGTTCATGCGCGCAAGCACCACCACCGCAATCGGCACCTCGAAGGCCATGCCGAACGCCAGGAACATGCTCAGTACAAAACCGAGGTAAGCCTCGATGTCGGGCGCCGCCACGATCGACTTGGGCGCAAAGCTCTGGATGAACTTGAACACCTGGCCGAAAACAAAGAAGTAGCAAAACGCCACGCCGACAAAAAAGAGCAGCGTGCTGGACACCACCAGCGGCATCACGAGCTTTTTCTCGTGGGTGTAGAGCCCGGGTGCCACAAAAGCCCAGACCTGGTACAGCACCACCGGCAGGGCCAGCATGAAAGCGGCCATCAGCAATATCTTGAGTGGCACCAAAAACGGCGAGATCACCGAGGTGGCGATCAGCGAGGCGCCCGCCGGCAGGGTGGCAACCAGCGGTGCGGCGAGCAGGTCAAACATCACGGCGGGGCCTGGCCAGATGGCCAGCAGGCCGGCCGCAATGCCGATGGCGATCACGATCCGGATCATGCGGTCGCGCAACTCCATCAGGTGCTGCACAAAAGGCTGCTCGGTGCCCGCGAGTTCGTCGGGCTTGTCGGTTTGGGGATCGCTCATGGGGGACGGTGTGCGCTGAAGGGTAGGCGCGAGGGCTGCGCGTAGGTGGCGATTAGGGGAACTCAGCCATTTCGGCTGGAAGACGCGCCGGGGCGGGGGCGATAACGCGCCACACGGGCCGCGCCCGACAGCGCTTTGGTACGCACGCCGGAGCGGGCCTTGTACCACTGCGGCGTGGCGCCGGCCTTGAGCCGCCAGTTTTTCTTCGGGTGTTTGTATTCGGGCAGCGTGATCATGCCGGGCAACTCGTCGCTGGAGGCCGCGCCGGTGGTTTCGGCCCAGGATTTTTCAAAGTCGCTGGTATTGGTCTGGATGGAGTTCTCGACATCACGCGCCGCGCCCTCCATGGACTCCTTCATTTTCTTGAGTTCGTCCAGTTCCATCGAGCGGCTGACCTCCTGCTTGACGTCGGACACATAACGCTGCGCCTTGCCCAGCAACATGCCCACGGTGCGCGCGACACGCGGCAGCTTTTCAGGGCCGATCACGATCAGTGCCACCGCGCCTATCAGCGCAATCTTGGAAAGGCCGATGTCAATCATGCGAAATCAGCAGGCAAAACCAGCGCCCCGGCAAACGTGGGGGCCATTCAAGACTTTTGCTTGGCTTCCACGTCGATCGTGGTCTTGTCGGCGGTCTGCGCATGGCTGACCTGACCGGCAGGTGCTGCGGCAGCGGCTTTTTCCTCAGCGGTCTGGCCGCCATCTTTCATGCCGTCCTTGAAGCCCTTGACGGCGCCGCCCAGGTCGCCGCCCATGTTTCTGAGTTTTTTGGTGCCGAACACCATCACAACGATCAGCAGCACGACCAGCCAGTGCCAAATGGAAAATGAACCCATGTTTCTCTCCTAAGCTTTAATTGCAATGTTGCACAAGGTTATGACCATTCTAAAGGCCTTGCGTCCTGCCGCGCCCGAATAGCCCTGCAGAAACCGCACGGCTTCATCTGGTGTGCGATGCCAGCACTGCAAGTGGGGATTTACCCTGCGAAGAAACGCGGGCCTCTTCCAATCCAGCCGGGGCCGCGGGTCCGGCTCTGCCGGCCCGCAGGCGCAGCGGCCCCCTCGGGGGGCAGGGCGCTACGCGAAGCGAGCAACCGTGGGGGTCAACCTTTGATCCAGGGCCGCGGACCACCCATCACATGGATGTGCAGGTGATGCACTTCCTGGCCGCCCTCGGCCCCGGTGTTGGTCACGATGCGAAAACCGCCTTCCGGGTAAGGCCGGCAGCCTTTTTCAAGGGCCAGTTTCGGGGCCAGCGCCATCATGCGGCCCAGCAGCGCTTCATGCGCCGGCCCGACCTGCGCCATCGACGCGATATGCGCTTTCGGGATCATCAGGAAATGGACGGGGGCCCACGGGTTGATGTCGTCGAAAACAAAGATGTCATCGTCTTCGTATACCTTGCGGCTGGGGATTTTTCCGGCCGCGATCTTGCAGAAAATGCAGTTGTCTTCGTGGGCGTGGCTGGGCTGGCTCATGGTCAGAAAGGACTCAAAGTTCAGGGTGGCGGGTGGCCGGGCGCTGGCTGTTGAAGCGCAACCAGCCGCGGATGCAGCGGTACAAATACCAGAGCCAGACGATGCCGTAGGCGATCATGCCCGGCACGACAAACAGCAGCCACAGTGGCGACAGCAGCACCAGCCACATCAGCGTCCACCAGAAGGTCTGGATCATGTAGTTGTGGTGGTCGATGTACAGCACATCAGACTCCTCGCCGCGGCGCACATAGTTGACGATGAGCGCCACCACCGCAAAGATGCCGCCGCTGAACCAGGCCAGCGTGTGCAGGCCGTACAGCACGTGCATGACGATGCGGTCATTCGGGCTTTTGGTGTCGAACTCGGCCAGGTTGGTTTCGCTCATGGTGCTCCCCTTCTGTTGCTGCGTACAGCTGATCCCTATTTTTCGGCGGCTTCCCGGTCCTGCGCCTTGCGCAGGGCTTTTTCCTCGATGCCGCTGGTGCCCTCGCGGC
>JAZKGR010000142.1:0-1689 GCA_040385775.1 Pseudomonadota bacterium | reverse complement strand
AAGGCACGGCCCCCTCGGGGGGCAGCGCAGTACATGAAATGACAAGCGTGGGGGCCATATGTCCGACATCCTGAACAAAATTGTGGCCGTCAAGCGCCAGGAAGTGGCAGCGGCGATGCGCCGAAAACCGCTGGATGCGGTGCGTTTTGACGCCGAATCGCGGGTGCTGACGCGTGATTTCGCCGGTGCCCTGCGCGCAAAAATTGCCTTCGGCAAACCGGCCGTGATCGCCGAAGTCAAGAAAGCCAGCCCGTCCAAAGGCGTGCTGCGGGCTGACTTCATTCCTGCCGATATTGCACAAAGCTACGCCGAGCATGGCGCAGCGTGTTTGTCAGTGCTCACTGACAAGGATTTTTTCCAGGGCAATGTCGATTACCTGAAGCAGGCCAGGGCCTCCTGCGACCTGCCGGTGCTGCGCAAGGACTTTATTGTCGACCCCTACCAGGTCTATGAGTCGCGGGTCATGGGCGCCGACTGCATCCTGCTGATCGCCGCCTGCCTGGACGATGCGCAGATGAAATCGCTGGAGGCATTGGCCATGTCGCTGGACATGACGGTGCTGGTGGAAGTGCATGACCGCGCCGAACTCGACCGCGCACTCCAGCTCAAGACGCCCCTGCTGGGCATCAACAACCGCAACCTGCAGACTTTCGAGGTGTCGCTGGACACCACGCTGACCCTGCTCAAGGATGTGCCGGCCGACCGCCTGCTGGTGACCGAGTCCGGCATCACGACCCCGGCCGAGGTGGCTCGCCTGCGCGAGGCCGGGGTGAACGCCTTTCTGGTCGGCGAGGCCTTCATGCGCGCCGAGGATCCGGGTTCGGCGCTGGCCGCACTGTTCCCTGACGCTATCAATTAAATAGCTTTTGATGTCCGTACGACAAGGGCTACAGGCCGATTTGGCCTTCGAAAATCTGCCAAAGCCGGCACCAGAAGGTGCCGGCCACAGCCGCCATCTGGCCCGCTGGAGCCCGGCCGATTGGCTGCTGGCTGCTGACTGGGCGCCGGTTGTCGGCCAGTTTCTGGCCAGTCGGCAGGGGCAGCAGTTGGGCGCTTTCATAGAACAACGCCTGGCCGCCGGCGCCATCGTCTACCCGCCGCAGCCGTTTCGAGCCTTGGCCCTGACACCGCTGGCCGATGTGCGCGTCGTGATCCTGGGTCAGGACCCTTATCACGGCCCCGGTCAGGCGCAGGGGCTGGCCTTTTCGGTGCCTGACGTGCTCAAGACGCCGCCCAGCCTGCGCAACATGTTCAAGGAACTGGCGCGCGACCCGGCCGTGCATGCTGAGCCACACAGCGGTGGATCGCTGGAGCGATGGGCCAGGCAGGGCGTGTTGCTGCTCAACACCAGCTTGACGGTGGAAGAGGGCCAAGCCGCCAGCCACGCCAAACAAGGCTGGGAGGCGCTGACCGATCAGCTGATCAGTGCCGTTTCGGCGAAGCCCGAACCTGTGGTTTTTTTGCTCTGGGGCGCACATGCCCAGGCCAAACAGGCGCTGATCGCTCCGCACCATCTGGTTTTGAAGGCCAATCACCCCTCACCCTTGTCGGCTTTGCGACCACCTGCGCCCTTCATCGGCTGCGGGCATTTCAGCGCCGCCAACAGGTTTTTGCAAGACCATGGGCGCGGCCTCATTCACTGGTAAGCACTTGTTGTTCGGGATTGCCGGATGTCAAATTTCCATGGCA
>JAZKGR010000141.1:0-21856 GCA_040385775.1 Pseudomonadota bacterium | reverse complement strand
CAGGCACAGTAGGGCGCTTCCTGCCAGCCCTGCTTGCTGCCGGCCATCCCGGAGATCAGGCAAAAAGTGCCTGCAGCTCCCATCCAGTGGGCGAAACATGCTTCAAAAACAGTCGCAAAATCGCCGGGCGCCACCGTCAGGATGCCGCGCGGGAAAGAACGCTCCTTGAGCACCCGGCCCTGGCCGTCGAGCAAGGCGCCGCGCAGGGACGAGGTGCCCCAGTCCACCGCCAGCAGTTGTTTCATGGGCTGACTGGCTTCGGCGGGCGCGGCAAGGCTCAATGGTTGTCCCTGGGCACAAAGGCACCGCGTTTGCCGACCAGAAAGTCCAGGTCCACGCCCTGGTCGGCCTGCAGCACATGGTCCACGTAGAGCTTCCAGTAACCCGAGGACAGCGGCGGCGGCGGCGCCGTCCACAGGCTCAGGCGGCGCGCCAGCTCCTCGTCGCTGATCAGCAACTGCAGGCGGCGCTCGGGCACATTGAGTTCAATCATGTCGCCATTCTGGACGACGGCCAGCGGCCCGCCAGCGGCGGCTTCGGGCGCAGTGTGCAGCACCACGGTGCCGTAGGCGGTGCCGCTCATGCGCGCGTCGCTGATGCGCACCATGTCAGTGATGCCTTTTTTGAGCACCTTGGGTGGCAGCGGCATGTTGCCGACCTCGGCCATGCCGGGGTAGCCCTTGGGCCCACAGTTTTTCAGCACCATGACACAGGTCTCGTCGATGTCCAGCGCATCGTCGTCGATGCGCGCGTGGAAGTCCTCGATGTTCTCGAACACCACGGCGCGGCCGGTGTGCACCATCAGCGCCGGTGTGGCGGCGCTGGGCTTGATGACGGCGCCGCGTGGCGACAGGTTGCCGCGCAGCACGGCAATCCCGGCCTTGTCCTTGAAGGGGGTGGCCAGCGGCTGGATCACTTCGGTGTTGTAGTTCTGTGCGTCGGCGATGTTCTCGCCTATGGTTTTTCCGTTCGCGGTGATGGCGCCGGTGTGCAGATGCTGGGCAATCTCCTTCATGACCACCGGCAGGCCGCCGGCGTAGCAGAAGTCTTCCATCAGGAACTTGCCCGAGGGCTGCAGGTTGACCAGACAGGGCAGCTCGCTGGCGAGCCGGTCAAAGTCGTCCACCGTGAGCTTGACGCCGATACGTCCGGCCATGGCGATCAGGTGGATCACGGCGTTGGTCGATCCGCCAATCGCGGCGAGGGTCTTGATGGCGTTTTCAAAGGCCTCGCGCGTGAGGATTTTCGAGAGCGTGAGGTCTTCGTGCACCATCTCGACCGCGCGGCGCCCGGCCATGCGCGCCAGCACATTGCGCCGGCCATCGACCGCCGGATAGGCGGCATTGCCCGGCAGGCCTATGCCCAGCGCCTCGACCATGCTGGCCATGGTGGATGCAGTGCCCATGGTCATGCAGTGGCCGTGGCTGCGGTGCATGCAGCTTTCGGCTTCAAAAAAGTCGGCGAGTTTGAGCGTGCCGGCGCGCACCTGCTCGCTCATGCTCCAGACGCCGGTGCCCGAGCCCAGCTCCTGGCCGCGCCACTTGCCGCTGAGCATGGGGCCGCCGCTGACACCGACGGTGGGCAGGTCCACGCTGGCCGCGCCCATCACCAGCGACGGTGTGGTCTTGTCGCAGCCCATCAGCAGCACCACGCCGTCGATCGGGTTGCCGCGGATGCTTTCTTCCACATCCATGCTGGCCAGGTTGCGGTACAGCATGGCGGTCGGGCGCAGCAGGGTCTCGCCCAGCGACATCACAGGGAACTCGAGCGGGAAGCCGCCCGCCTCGTAGACGCCGATCTTGACCTGCTCGGCAATGGTGCGGAAGTGCGAGTTGCAGGGTGTCAGTTCACTGAAGGTATTGCAGATGCCGATGACCGGCCGGCCGTCGAACTGGTCGTGCGGCACGCCCTTGCCCTTGACCCAGCTGCGGTAGGCAAAGCCATCGCGGTCCTGGCGGCCGAACCACTGCTGGCTGCGGAGTTCTGAGGGTTTCTTTTTGGGCTTGCCGGTCGGTGTTTCATCGCTCATAGGGAAAATCCTTAATTTGTAAACGTATTATCGTCATACCATTGCGCCGCAAATCCTAGTAATAACCATGATTAAAAATGTCCACGGGAATACGGTTGACCATCTCGGCGAAGCCATCGTCGCGGGTCGCTATGCCGTGGGCGCGTCGATTCCGCCCGAGCCTGTGCTGTGCCAGGAGCTTGGTGTCAGCCGCACCGTGGTGCGTGAGGCGGTGAAGTCGCTGATTGCCAAGGGCCTGATGACCACCGGGCCCAAGGTTGGCACACGTGTGTTGTCCGAGGACCACTGGAACTGGTTCGATCCCGACGTCATCATCTGGCAGTCCAAGGCCGGGTTGACGGCGGAGTTCCTGCGGGACCTGCAGGACTTGCGGCGCGTTGTTGAACCCGCCGCGATGCGGCTGGCGGCCGAACGTGCCACGCCACAGGACATTGCCGAGGTCGAGGCTGCTTATGCCGGCATGAAACACGCGGTCGAGCATGGTGGCGACTACGTGACGCACGACCTGCGTTTTCACCAAGGCCTGCTGCGTGCCAGCCGCAACCGCATGCTGGTGCAGATGAGCAAGGCACTTGGCGCGTTGCTGCGCACCAGCTTTGAAATTTCCACCCGGCGCAAAGACGGACCGGTGCAGTCGCTGCCGCTGCACCGTGCGGTGCTCGACGCGGTGATTGCGCACCGGCCCGACGAGGCCGAGATCGCCATTCGCGTGCTGATCGATGGCGCCAAGGAAGACATCGAGGAAGTGCTGGCCTCGCGCCGCCGCCTTCCTGTGCTGAGCAGCCCTGCGCGGCAGCTCAAGGCCGCCTGAACACAACGCGGGACACGAGGAAAACTCAAGTGCAAAAAGCCGTCGACACATCGATTTACTGGTTCTTCAAGCTGCTGGAACTGCTGGTGGTGGTCTGCATGGTCGCCATGGTGATCATGGTTTTTGGCAATGTGGTGCTGCGTTATGCCTTCAATTCCGGCATTTCGGTGTCCGACGAGATGTCGCGCTACTTCTTCATCTGGCTCACCTACATAGGCGCGATGCTGGCCATGCACGAGGGCGGGCACCTGGGGGTGGACACCCTGATCAAGCACCTGCCGATACTGGGCAAGAAGGTATGCCTGTTCATCAGCGAAGGGCTGATGCTTTTCGTCAATGGGCTGTTTTTTCTGGGCACCTGGAAGATGCACGAACTGCAGGTCACCAATGTCTCCCCGGTGGTCGGCATCTCGATGATCTGGATTTACGGCATCGGCTACATCGTCAGTGTGGTGATGGCCATCATCAATCTCAACGTCCTGTTCCGCCTGATCACGGGCCGCATCAGCGAGGAAGAGTTGGTGCAGGTGATCGAAACCGAAGGCATGCACGATGTGGAGAAACAGATTCAGGGAAGCAAGGCATGACCGTCTCCGTTTTTATCCTCAGCCTGCTGGCCGCCATGGCCATCGGCATGCCGATCGCCTATGCGTTGCTGGTCTGCGGCGTTACCTTGATGGCGTTTCTGGCAGCGACCAGCGGCCTGGTGACTTTCGACAGCCAAATACTGGCCCAGCGTTTTGTCGACGGCGCCGACAACTTTCCCTTACTGGCGGTGCCTTTCTTCCTGCTGGCCGGCGAGTTCATGAATGCCGGGGGCATCAGCCGGCGCATTGTCAATCTGGCGATGGCTTGGGTCGGGCATTACCGCGGCGGCCTCGGCTATGTCACCGTGATTGCCGCGGTCATCATGGCTTCGCTGTCGGGCTCGGCGATTGCCGACACCGCCGCGCTTGCCGCGCTTCTGATCCCCATGATGCGGGCCGCCGGTTACAACGTCGGGCGTGCGGCAGGCCTGGTGGCTTCCGGCGGCATCATTGCGCCGGTGATTCCGCCGTCGATTGGCCTGATCATTTTCGGCGTGGCCGGCAATGTGTCCATCACCAAGCTGTTTCTCGCGGGCATCGTGCCCGGCCTGCTGATGGGCCTGGCCATCGGCCTGACCTGGTGGTGGGTGGCCCGCAAGGAAAACGTGCCACCCGCGCCCAAGCTGTCGATGTCGGGACGGTTGCACATCACGGCCGAAGGCGGTTTTGCGCTGACCCTGCCCATTGTCATCATCGGTGGCATGAAGTTCGGCATCTTCACGCCGACCGAGGCCGCGGTGGTGGCCGCGGTCTACAGCTTTGTGGTCGGCATGTTCATCTACCGCGAGCTCAAGTGGTCCCAACTCTATAGCCTGGTTCTGGCCGCTGGAAAAACGACGGCGGTGGTGATGTTCCTGGTGGCGGCAGCCATGGTCAGCGCCTGGCTGATCACCGTGGCCAACATCCCCACAGAGGTGGCGGCACTGATGGCGCCGTTCATGGGCAACAAGATGCTCTTGATGTTCGTGATGATGATCCTCATCGTGATTGTCGGCACCGCGCTGGACTTCACGCCCACGGTGCTGATCCTCACGCCGGTGCTGATGCCGGTGGTGCTCAAGGCCGGGATCGACCCGGTGTACTTCGGCATCATGTTCATCATGAACAACGCCATCGGCCTGATCACGCCGCCCGTGGGCACCGTGCTCAACGTGGTGTGCGGCGTTGCCAAGATCAGCATGGACGACGCCTTCAAGGGCGTGCTGCCTTTCCTGATGGCCCAACTGGCGGTGCTTTTTCTGCTGGTGCTTTTCCCCGAGATCGTTACCGAACCACTCAAGTGGTGGATGCGGTAATCACTTTTTCCCAACCCTGTCGTTTATATAAAGGAGACAACCATGTTCAAACGCAGAACCCTCGCCCTGGCGGCCGCCGCCTTGCTCGTCGCCACCTCGTCGTTCGCGCAGTTTGCCGACCGCACGATCAAGTTCACCAATGGCGTGAATGAAGACCACCCGGTCGGCGTCGGCGTCAAGAAAATGCAGGAAGTGCTGGCGGCCAAGACCGGCGGCAAGATGAAGATCAATGCCTTCTGGGGCGGCGCTGCGGGCGGCGACCTGCCGGCCACGCAGGCGCTGCGCGCCGGTACCCAGGAGATGGTCTGCACCTCGTCCTCGCCGCTGGTCGGCATCGTCAAGGAGCTCGGCGCCTTCGACCTGCCCTTCCTGTTTGCCAATGAAAAAGAAGCCGACGCCGTGCTTGATGGCCCGGCCGGTGCCTATTTCAACAAGAAACTTGAAGAAGCCGGCCTGATCAACCTGGCCTACTGGGAAAATGGTTTCCGCAACCTGACCAACAGCAAGCGCCCGGTCGCCAAGGCCGAAGACTTTGACGGCGTCAAGGTCCGCGTGATGCAGAACAACATCTTCCTGGACACCTTCAAGACCCTGGGCACCAACGCCGTGCCCATGGCCTTCGGCGAGGTCTTCACCGCGCTGGAGACCAAAACCATCGACGGCCAGGAAAACCCGTTTGTGACCATTGAGACCTCCAAGTTCAATGAGGTGCAGAAGTACCTCAGCGTGACGCGCCATGCCTACACGCCCTTCCTGGTGCTGTACAGCAAAAAACTCTGGGACCAGCTCAACCCGCAGGAGCAAGCCGTGCTGCGCGAAGCGGCCATGGAAGGCCAGAAAGTCCAGCGCGCAGCCAACCGCAGCCTGAACGAAAAATCACTGACCAGCCTGAAAGCCAAAGGCATGCAGGTCAATGAAGTCAGCGCGGCCGAGCAGAAACGCATGTTCGACAAGGTCAAGCCGGTGTATGACAAAAACATCCCGACCATTGGCGCCGAACCCGTCAAGATGGTGATGGATGCGCTGAAGAAGGCGCGCGGCGGTTAATCCGCGGTAGAGCCGCAGCGATCACCACAAGGCCGCAAGGGTTCACTCTTGCGGCCTTTTTTTCGGAGCCTTCACTTGAAAATCACCAAAGTTGAAACCCTGAGACTGGGCGAATTTCCCAACATCATCTGGGTCCGCATTTACACCGACGAGGGCCTGGTGGGTCTGGGCGAAACCTTCATGGGCGCACAGGCGGTGGAAGCCTATATCCACGAATGGGCCGGCCCCAAGCTGCTGGGCAAGGACCCGCTGGCGATCGAGGCGCGCAACCGCGAACTCACCGGTTACCTCGGTTGGCGCGGTTCCGGCGTCGAGACACGCGGCAATTCCGCCATCGACATCGCGCTGTGGGACATTTTTGGCAAGGCGGCCAACATGCCGCTGTACACCGCACTGGGCGGAAAGAGCCGCGACAGCATACGCATCTACAACACCTGCGCCGGTTACCAGTACGTGCGCAGCACCGTCAACCAGAACACCAGCAACTGGGGAATCGGCGACGCGAAGAAATCCAACGCCGGACCTTACGAGGACCTCGAAGGTTTTTTGCACCATGCCGACGAACTGGCCGAATCGCTGCTGTCCGAAGGCGTGACGGCGATGAAGATCTGGCCCTTCGATCCGGCGGCGGAAAAAAGCGACGGCCAGTACATCAGCAACGGTGACCTCGAACTGGCACTGGAGCCCTTCCGCAAGATACGCAGTGCGGTGGGCGAGCAGATGGACATCATGGTCGAGTTCCACAGTCTGTGGCGGCTGCCGATGGCGCAGAAAATTGCACGCGCGCTCAAGCCCTTCAACACCTTCTGGCATGAAGATGCGATCCGCATGGATTCGCTGGACCTGCTCAAACAATATTCAAAAGACTGCGACGCGCTGATCTGTGCCAGCGAAACGCTGAGCTACAAGTGGGGCTTCAAGGACTATTTGCAGACCGGCGTGGCCGGTGTCGCCATGCTGGACCTGAGCTGGTGCGGCGGCCTCACCGAGGCCCGCAAGATCGCCGCCATGGCCGACGCCTGGCAACTGCCGGTGGCGCCGCACGACTGCACCGGCCCGGTGGTCTGGGCCGCCTCCAGCCACCTGTCGCTGCATGCGCCCAATGCGCTGATTCAGGAAAGCGTGCGCGCTTTTTACACCGGCTGGTACAAAGAGCTGGTGACCGAACTGCCGACGGTGATCCAAGGCATGCTGAGCCTCAATGACAAGCCCGGCCTCGGCCTGGAACTGTTGCCTGACCTGCACAAACGCGCCGACGCCACCTTGCGTATTTGCCTGCCCGACTGATGATCACCATCTACTGGAAACCTCATGAAAATTACCTCCGTCCGCCCCTTCATCCTGCATGTGCCGGTGACCGGCTCGCAGATCGCCGACAGCACCCACAGCATCACGCATTGGGGCGTGGTGGGTGCGCAGATCGACACCGAGGACGGCCTGAGCGGCTACGGTTTCACCGGCACCCACGCGCACCTGCCCAGCGACCAACTGATCACGCGCTGCATAGCAACCTGCCACGCGCCCATGCTGATCGGTGAAGACGCGGGAGACATCAACCGCCTGTGGAAAAAGCTGGCGCGCAACCCGGCGCTCCAGTGGGTGGGGCGGTCTGGCATCACCACGCTGTCGCATGCGGCCATCGACCTGGCGCTGTGGGATCTGAAAGCCAAGGCTGCGGAGCAACCGCTGTGGAAATTTCTGGGCGGTCAAGTGCGTGACCGGGTGCGTGCCTACAACACCGACATCGGCTGGCTCAGCATCGCCGACGACAAGCTGGTCGAAGGCGCACAGCGTGCGGTGGCTGACGGTTTTACCGGCATCAAGATCAAGGTCGGCTCGACGGTGGAGCGCGACCTGCGGCGGCTGGCTGCGGTGCGCAAGGCCATCGGCCCGGATGTGACGCTGGCCATCGACGGCAACGGCAAATGGGACCTGCCGACCTGCCAGCGCTTCTGCCGCGCGGCGCAGGACGCGGACGTGTACTGGTTCGAGGAGCCGCTGTGGTACGACGACGTGAAGGGGCATGCGCAACTGGCGCGCGCCACATCCATACCGGTTGCGCTGGGCGAGCAGCTCTACACCGTCGATGCGTTTTCGGAATTTTTTGCGCAGCAGGCGATCCACTGGGTGCAACCCGATGTGACGCGCATGGCCGGACTGACCGAGGTGCTGCGTGTCTGCGAGACCGCGCATGCCTTCCGCCTGCCGGTGGCGCCGCATGCGGGCGACATGAGCCAGGTGCATGTGCACCTGTCGTATGCGCACCCGGCCTGCGAGGTGCTCGAATTCATACCCTGGATCAAGGACTGTTTCACCGACCCGGCCGAGGTGGTGGACGGTTATTTCCGGCGCCCCGAGCTGCCCGGTGCGGGCACAACGCCCACGGCTGCCGCCTGGACGCAGTTCCAGCAGCCGACTGCGTGAGCAAGCTCAGACGATGTTCACGCGCGAGGCAAAATAGGCCGTGATGAAGTCCGATATTTTTGTGGTGATGGGCGTCAGTGGCTGCGGCAAAAGCACCGTGGGCGTGCAACTGGCCGAAGCGCTCAAGCTGCCTTTTCTGGAAGGTGATGTGTTGCACCCTGAAAGCAACGTGGCGCGCATGGCCGCAGGTGTGGCCCTGAGCGATGAAGACCGCGAGGGATGGTTACAGGCGCTGGCCGAACGCCTGCGGCAGGCGCATGCCGCCGGGCAGGGGCTGGTACTGTCGTGTTCGGCGCTCAAGCGCGCTTACCGCGACATGTTGCGCAGCGGCGCGCCCGGTTTGCATTTTGTCTACCTGCACGGTGACTACCAACTGCTTGCGGCACGCATGTCGGCACGGACCGGCCATTACATGCCGCTGTCGCTGCTGGACAGCCAGCTTGCCACGCTGGAGCCCCCAGGCATGGACGAGAATGTGCTGAGCTTTGAGGTAGCCCAGCGTCCTGAAGACATCGTCGCCGCCGTGCTGGCTGGCCGGCGCCCAACTGGCGTTGACGCCTCCTGAACGATTTCACTTCCTGGACCCACCATGACCGATTTCACCAAAGTCATTCTGTTTACCGATACCGACGGCCGCGCCCGATTCCGCGATGAGCCGGTCGCACTCAGCGAAGGCTCGCCGCAAGCCATGTTGTCGCCGCTGGCACCGTCCACCGGCTACCAGTTGCGCCACAGCCCGGTCGGTTTTCGCAGCCAGTTCCACTGCACGCCCAAACCGCAGTGGGTCTTTATTCTGGGCGGGCAAATGGAGATCGGCCTGCAGGGCGGGGTGTCGCGGGTGTTTGGTCCGGGTGACCATTTTTACTCGGCTGACGTGTTGCCTGAAGACGCCACCTTTGACGCGACCCTGCATGGCCACTGGAGCCGCCAGGTCGGGCCGGAGCCGCTGGTGACCCTGTTCTTACAGGGTTGAACACAGAATTGCTATTGAAATGATAGCTTCTTCCCCATGCCGGACATGGGCTGGCCACCAAAAAGTCTTGAACTCAGCGTGGCTGCATGTCGCCTGACAGCAGCACGGTTTGGCCCGGAGGACTTGCCAGCACGCTGTTCACCAGCGCAGCGGCGACATCCGCAGCCTCAATTGCGCGGTAATTGGCGGGTGTCAGCGGCCTGAGCAGGCGCATTGCCGTCGCCGCCAATTTTTCCGCGGCGCGCTGCGGCTGTCCCAGGGTGCTTCGGTCGCCGCTCAGCAGCGAAGGGCGGGCCAGCACCACCGTGTCATAACCGAGCTGGCCGACGGCGTCTTCCATCTCGCCCTTGACGCGGTTGTAAAAAACGCTGGATGTGGCACTGGCGCCCATGGCGCTCACGATGCCCAGGCGGCGCGCACCGGCGGCGCGCGCCGAACGGGCCACGGCCAGCACGGCGTCGAAATCAATGGCACGGAAAGCGCTCTGGCTGCCCGCGACCGCGATGGTGGTACCGAGCGCAATGAACACGTCGTCCACCGCGGGGGCCTCAAATGTGGCGAAGTCCACGCTGAGGTGGACTTGCAGTTTGGGATGGGTGATCCCGGGTTTTCGGCGGCCCACGCAGTGGACCGCCGAATAGCTTTTATCGGCCAGTAAACGAGCCAGAATTTCCCGACCGACCAGACCCGTTGCCCCGGCCACCAGCGCCACCCGAGCGTCCGCCGCCGCGGTAGTTGCCGCGGTTGCCGCCTGTGGGCTGGCCGGAAGAGGGGAAGCCGGAAGAGACGTGGCTGGTGGGCTGGGCATCGCCGCGTTCCTGGGGTTCGCGCTGACGTGGGGGTTGGTCATTGGAGTTCCTCGCCTGGTGTTGTGCAGGCTGTCCACCATAACCGGAATTCTGGCGCGGCTGGCCGCCCTGGGGCTGGCTGCGGCCACCATTGCCGCCACCGCCGTTGCGGCCACGGCCACCGCCGCCACCATTACCACCGCCATTGCCGCCACCGGCATTCCCGCCGCGGCCGGTCTGGGGTTTGTTTTCGCGGATGCGGGTCATCATTTCGCTGCGGGCAGCCTTGGCGGCCGCCTGCATCACGTCGCGACTCGGCGGCTTGCCGATGCCGCCCCAGATGGTCTGGCGGCCCATGGCCAGCGGCTCGGCTTTTTCGCCGGGCTCGGCTTCAAAACCGGGCACGCTGATTTTTTCGATGTTCTGCTTGGTGAAGCGCTCGATGTCCTGCATGAAGCCTTCTTCGTCCAGGCAGACCAGGCTCACCGCCTCGCCGCTGTTGCCGGCGCGGCCGGTGCGGCCGATGCGGTGCACATAGTCTTCGCTGACGTTGGGAATTTCATAGTTGACGACGTGCGGCAGCTCGTCGATGTCGATGCCGCGCGCGGCGATGTCGGTGGCCACCAGGGCGCGGATGCTGCCGCTTTTGAAGTCGGCCAGCGCCTGGGTGCGGGCGGTCTGGCTCTTGTTGCCGTGCAGCGCCATCGCCGGGATGCCGTTTTTGGTCAGGTGTTCGGCCACATTGTTGGCGCCGAACTTGGTGCGGGTGAACACCAGCACCTGGCTCCAGTTGTGCTCGTTGATGATGTGGGTGAGCAGGGCTTTTTTCTTGCCGCGGCCGACCGGGTGAATGGTCTGCGTGATGCGCTGCACCGTGGTGTTGCGCGGTGTCACCTGAATGCTTTGCGGGTTTTTCAGCAGGCCGTTGGCCAGCTCGCGGATCTCGTCGCTGAAGGTCGCACTGAACAGCAGCGACTGCTTCTGCTTGGGCACCAGGGCCAGCACTTTCTTGATGTCATGGATGAAGCCCATGTCCAGCATGCGGTCGGCTTCGTCGAGCACCAGGATCTGCACCTGGCCGAGGTCCAGCGTGCCTTGGCTTGCATGGTCCAGCAGGCGGCCGGGGGTGGCCACCAGGATGTCGACGCCGCGGCGCAGTTTTTCGATTTGCGCGCCCATGCCGACGCCGCCGAACATGACCATGGAGCTGAGCTCCAGGTATTTGCCGTAAACACGCACGCTTTCCTCGACCTGCGCCGCGAGTTCGCGCGTCGGGGTCATGATCAGGCAGCGCACGGCGTTGACGCCGCGTTTGTTTTTCAGGGAAGGCTCGCTCGACAGGCGCTGCAGCATGGGCAGCACAAAGGCTGCGGTTTTGCCGGTGCCGGTCTGGGCGCCGCCCAGCAGGTCCACGCCTGCAAGCACGGCGGGAATCGCCTGGGCCTGGATCGGGGTGGGGGTGTCATAGCCCTGCTCAAGCACGGCTTTAAGAATGGCCGGGGCCAGATTCAGATTTTCAAAGGTCATTTTTTTGCACTGCAGGAGTGCTCAGGATCGGCCTGTGGGAGCTTGTGGGCGTCCCGCCAGTCAAAGGCAGATTGGGGTCAGGGGTTTGGGCCAAAAACACCTTGAATCGTTGCCGAAACTGTCACTGAGGTGTGCCCGAATGTCGCAGGCAACTGGAGCGAGCAACGAGGCTATTGTCGCACGGAACGATAATCGGAGAATTGCCGCAAAAAATCACCGAAAATCACGGGCTGGTTTTGCGCTCACGCCTCCTTTTTTGTTTCCCCTCTTTTTAGAAGTTGAATCCTGATGGCCCAGTACGTATTTACCATGAACAAGGTCGGCAAAATCGTGCCGCCCAAGCGCCAGATCCTCAAGGATGTGTCGCTCAGCTTTTTTCCCGGCGCCAAGATCGGTGTGCTGGGCACCAACGGCTCCGGCAAGTCCACGCTGCTCAAGATCATGGCCGGCCTGGACAAGGAAATCGAGGGTGAAGCCACCCCGATGCCGAATCTGAACATCGGCTACTTGCCGCAGGAGCCCAAGCTCGACCCCACCCACACGGTGCGCGAAAGTGTGGAGGCCGGCATGGGCGCGGTGTTTGCCGCCAAGGCCCAGCTCGAAGCCGTGTACACCGCCTATGCCGAGCCGGATGCCGACTTCGACGCGCTGGCCGCCGAGCAGGCGCGCCTGGAAGCCATCATCGCGACCTCCGGGTCCGATTCCGAGCACCAGCTCGAGATCGCCGCCGACGCGCTGCGCCTGCCGCCCTGGGATGCCGTGATCGGCGTGTTGTCGGGCGGTGAAAAACGCCGCGTCGCGCTATGCAGCCTGCTGCTGTCCAAACCCGACATGCTGCTGCTTGACGAGCCGACCAACCACCTGGACGCCGAATCGGTGGACTGGCTGGAGCAGTTTCTGCAGCGTTACCCGGGCACCGTGGTGGCCATCACCCATGACCGCTACTTCCTCGACAACGCGGCCGAGTGGATCCTGGAGCTGGACCGCGGCCGTGGCATCCCCTGGAAAGGCAACTACAGCACCTGGCTGGAGCAGAAGGGTGAACGCTTGGCGCAGGAGCAAAAGGGCGAAGAAGCCCGCGCCAAGGCGCTGAAGAAAGAGCTTGAATGGTCGCGCCAGAACCCGAAAGCACGTCAGGCCAAGAGCAAGTCGCGGCTGGCACGGTTCGAGGAACTGTCCGATTTCGAATACCAGCAGCGCAACGAAACGCAGGAGATTTTCATTCCCGTGGCCGAGCGCCTGGGCAATGAAGTCATCGAGTTCAAGAACGTCAGCAAGTCCTTCGGCGACCGGCTGCTGATCGACAACCTGAGCTTCAAGATTCCTGCCGGCGCGATTGTCGGCATCATCGGCCCCAACGGCGCCGGTAAATCGACGCTGTTCAAGCTGATCGCCGGCAAGGAGCAGCCCGACAGCGGTGAGGTGGTGATCGGCAAAACCGCGCGCATGGCTTTTGTGGACCAGCACCGTGATGACCTCGCCAACGAAAAAACCGTCTGGGAAGATATTTCCGGCGGCCTCGACATGCTGACCGTCGGCAAGTTCACCATGCCCAGCCGCGCCTATGCCGGCCGCTTCAACTTCAACGGCGCCGACCAGCAAAAACGCGTGGGCACTTTGTCGGGCGGTGAGCGCGGGCGCCTGCACCTGGCCAAGACCCTGATTGCCGGCGGCAACGTGCTGATGCTTGATGAGCCGTCCAACGACCTCGACGTGGAAACCCTGCGCTCGCTGGAAGACGCGCTGCTTGAGTTTGCCGGCTCCATCA
The DNA here is from genome assembly GCA_040385775.1 of Pseudomonadota bacterium. Lineage (GTDB taxonomy): Bacteria > Pseudomonadota > Gammaproteobacteria > Burkholderiales > Burkholderiaceae_C > Polaromonas. Next base: position 8,607 of record JAZKGR010000141.1, on the reverse strand, counting down.
TGGTCATCAGCCATGACCGCTGGTTCCTGGACCGCATCGCCACCCACATCCTCGCCGCCGAAGGCGACAGCCAGTGGACCTTCTTCGACGGTAACTACCAGGAATACGAAGCCGACAAGAAGAAGCGTCTGGGTGAAGAGGGTGCCAAGCCCAAGCGCATGCGGTTCAAGGCATTGAAATAATTGAGCCCATGCTGATGCCCCCCACGTTCGTGCACGCCTCCTTCTATTCGTTCGTCCTGAGCTTGTCGAAGGATGCCCTCGCTAACGATGACTGACGAAGAAGTTCTTGCTGCCACCCGGCAGTGGCTGGAAAAAGCCGTCATCGGGCTGAACCTGTGCCCGTTCGCCAAGGCGGTGTACGTCAAGAACCAGGTGCGGCTGGTGGTTAGCAAGGCGCGCCATGCCGACGACTTGCTGGAAGAGCTGGACCGCGAGCTGGATCTGCTGGTGGGAACGCCGGCCGAAGAGATAGACACCACGCTGCTGATCCACCCGACGCTGTTCGAGGACTTCCTGGACTTCAACGACTTCATGGAAATCGCCGAAGGTGTGGTCGATGAGCACGAGCTCGAGGGCGTGGTGCAACTGGCCAGCTTTCACCCACAGTTTCAGTTTGACGGCACCGAGCCCGACGACATCAGTAACTACACCAACCGTGCGCCGTTTGCGATCCTGCATCTGCTGCGCGAGGACAGTGTGGAACGTGCGGTGCAAGCCTACCCTGATGCGGAAGGCATTTTCGAGCGCAATATCGAAACGCTCAAGCACCTCGGCCTTGCCGGCTGGCAGGCACTCCACACCTCAAAAAGTTGAGCTGATACCACGCCGCTTGGCGGCGAATCGCGGCGTCGTCTGACAGCGCCGCTGCCTTGCGTGGCTTAGGGTCGGGCTGAAAGGGGTATTGCACCCCGGCCGGAAAGGGCCAGCCATGCCAATCGCACCGTCTTCTGCAGAACCCGGGCTTTCGCGAAGCCGCCGCGCGCCGACTTTTGCCAGGCGCTGTGGTCTGGTCCTGGCCTGGGCCAGGCATAACGATGAGTTGCGCGAAGCCCAGCGCCTGCGCTTCGATGTGTTTTCCCGAGAGCTCGGCGCGCGTCTGGTCTCGCCGCTGGCCGGTCACGACATCGACCGCTTCGACGATTACTGCGAACACCTGCTGGTACGCGACGCCGCAACCTGGGAGGTCATCGGCACCTACCGCGTGCCCACACCGGCCCAGGCGCGGCGCGCAGGCGGCACCTATTGCGACCAGGAGTTCGACCTGGCGCCGCTGGGCCCGCTGCGCACGCGGATGGTTGAACTGGGCCGAAGCTGCGTGCACGCAGAACATCGGCATGGGGGCGTGGTTCTGGCTCTCTGGGGCGAGCTGGCCGCCTTCATGGCGCGCAATGCGCTGGACACCATGATGGGCTGCGCCAGTATTCCCCTGCAGCATCACGGCGCGCCAGGGGCCGCAGCCGTCTGGCAGCAACTGTGCCTGAGTCATCTGGCGCCGGTGCGCTTTCAGGTTAGGCCGCATCTGGCTTTGCCGCTCGCGCATTCCCTGTTGCCGGAGGGCATCTCGGCGCCGCCGCTGATCCGCGCCTACCTGCGCCTGGGCGCCAGGCTGCTTGGGCCACCCGCTTGGGACCCGGCTTTCAACACCGCAGACTTGCCGATGATGATGCGCACGTGGGATCTGCCGCCGCGCTACCGCCAGGGCGCGGGCTGTGGATGAGCCGCTGGCAGCGAGTGCGCCGCGCGGTGCGCTTGAGGCTTTGCCGAAGTGGCTGATCTGCGTGCCGCTGGTGCTGCAGTGGCTGTGGCTGTCGCTGCGTTATGGCAGCGCAACCCTGCCGTCGGCGGTCAACCCGGCCATCACTGCGGGCGGCCTGGTCGGCGAAACCAAGCTGGAGTATTTCCGCGGCATGGGGGCGCTGGCGCGCGCCGCCACCGCACGCCACTGCGCCTTGCCCCCAGCGCGCCAGAGCCTGGCGGGCGTGCGCACCGCGATGGCCCAGGCAGGCCTGGTGTTTCCGCTGGTCGTCAAACCTGACCTCGGCATGTGTGGCTTCGGTGTGCGCCTGGTCAGCGACGAGGCCGCACTGGTGGCCTATCTGGCGCTGTTCCCGCTGAACCAGCCATTGGTGCTGCAGGAGTACCTGCCGCAGGAAGGTGAGGCCGGTATTTTTTATGCGCGGGAACCCGGCGCGGCCCAGGGTCGGATCATCGGCCTGGCGCTGCGCTATTTTCCGCGTGTCACCGGCGACGGGGTGAGCACCCTGGCGCAATTGATCGCTGCCGACCCGCGTACCCACCGGGGTCAGGGCCGGCCCGACCATGAGGCCGTACCTGACCCTGGCCGCGTGCCGGCGCGCGGCGAGGTGGTCAGGCTGGCGACCATAGGTTCGACCCGCGTGGGCGGCCTCTACCGCGATGGCGCGGCCTGCATTACACCCGCACTGACGGCGGCCGTGGACGCGATTGCGCGGGATATGCCCGAGTTCTACGCGGGGCGCTTCGATGTGCGTTTTGAAAACCTGCAGCAACTGGCCGAGGGCCGCAGCCTGAGGATCATGGAAATCAACGGCGCGGGCTCCGAAGCGATCCAGGCCTGGGACCCCAACATCGGACTGCTGGCCGCGTTCCGCATTATTTTCGCCAAGCAGCGAGTGCTGTTTGCCATCGGTGCGGCAAACCGCCGCAGGGGGCATAAGCCCGTGAGCCTGCTCAAGCTGGCGCAACTGCACTTCATGCAGCAGCGGCTGCTGGATGCCTATCCGCCGTCGAATTGAGGGTTGTCGACCGATGCGACCGCTGTGCGACGGCCGGATGCAAAGTTCTGAAGTCATTGCCTGCCGTCGACATTCAGGGCGAGCTGCCGTCCGTCCGCAACAGCTTTTTTCTCACCAGATGAATATTGCTGCGCAGCGCATACAACTCGTCGGTGTAAGACAGGGGAACGGCTATTTTTTCGGCCCGGTTTTCCAGCTCGTTGAGCTCGTCGAGCAGCCGGCCGGTCTCCTGGCTGCCGTCTGCCCGGTTTTCAATGTCGCGCAACTGGCCGTACCATTTGAAGATGCGTGAGCGTACGCGAAATTCGTACAGCGGCGGCACGATGCGCGACAGCGGCAGCATGATGGCGATGATGATGCCCATCACCAGCCACATGCGTTCAACCAGGTTGGCGACCCAGAACGGCAGGTAGCGCTGCAGAAAAGGTTTGTCGTTCTTGATGCTGCGTTCGGCTTCGGCCGAGATTGGCAGTTCGTTGTTCAGCAGGTTGGGGTACTCGCGGGCGCGCTTGAACCAGCCCGCGCCGCTGTAGATGTCATTGCTGGCCTGCACAAACAACTGCAGCACCGCTGGGTGGGTGCCCTTGTGGTTGAGCAGTGCGGTGGTCGGTGCCACCAGCCGCACGTCACGCGGCGGAATGTTGGCGGCCAGGTCCACCACGCCGCGCGGCAGCAGCACCGGGCTCAGGAAGACAAAGCGGCGCGAGTAGGCCTCGCTCTGCGGAAAGTCCATCAGCGCCACGCCCGGTGTCTGGAGCAGCATCTGCACCATCAGCGATTCGGGCGCCGAGGCGAACACGATGGCGTCGAGCTTGCCCTCCAGAAAAGCAACCGTGGCCGGCGTTTGCTCAAGTTCTGAAATCGTCAGGCTGCCGGGTTCGACCTTGTTGCTGGCCAGCAGCTTGTTCATCAGGTTAGGAATGCCGCTTCCGGCCGTGCCGGCGTTGACGCGCCAGCCTGCCAATTGCGTCAATGAATTCAACCGGGCTGGTGCGGCGGCGCTCTCTCCAGGGTTGGCGCGCAGTGCGGGCGTGGCAGGAAGTTTTTTTGCCGCGTCCTCGCGGTAGAACAGCCAGACCGGCTCGACAAACAGGCTGCCCAGAGACTCCAGATTTTCTTCATCCTCGGGCCGCTGCTCGCTGGTGCCGCCCTGCACAAAACCGAGGTCGGCCTTGCCTTCGCGCAACAGTTGCAGGTTGTGCGCCGAGCCTTGCGATGGCAGCAGCACGACTTCAATGCCGTCACCGGCCAGGATTTTGGCGTAACGCTTGCCGAACTCTTCGTAAGCGCTTTGCGCCGGCCCGGTGGCCAGCGTCACGCGTTTGGGCGGGTTCGGGTCCAGCCACCAGTAGGCCAGCAGCAGCAGCGTCACCGTCAGCACGATGAAGGGCCCGGCCGACGCCCACAGGTCGCGCAGTGACAACAGGGTGTAGCGTATGGTTTTTGGCATGCGCAACCATAGCACGGCCGTGCCGGCCGCTGGCGTCGGAAAACGTTTCAAGATGCAGGAAGAAAACTGCCCGTAGCCCCCGTCCACCGGGGGCAATCAGCTATCAGAAACGTAGCAAACCCGGCGTATTCAAGCCGCCAGCCAAGGCTGCACAAAAGCCATCCAGCCGCCAAGCAGGTACAGCGCCACGCTGAGGCCGTAGACCCGCGCCGAGGTCTTGCGGGTGCGCAGGCAGGCATGGCGCAGCGCCGGGTCGGTGGGGCAGGGCGCAAAGCGGTTGCGCCACTGCAGCGCACCGCTGAGCGCAAGCATGGCGCCCGCGATGCCGAACACGAGGCCCTTGTACTCGCTGAGCCAGACCAGCCCTGGCACCACAGACACCAGCGTGGACAGGGCTGCGCCCGCGCCCAGCGCTACCAGCAGTGCCGGCAGCGCACAGCAGATCAAGGTGCCCGAGCTCGCGAACAGCGCCACCCAGGATGACCAAGCAGAGGTTTTTCCGCGGCTGTCGAAAGTCTCCTGCGTCACCGGGCGGCTTTCATCTGGGCCTGGATTTCGGCGACCGATTGCGGCACGGTCTCCAGTTTGGTCACGTCGTAACCGGCTTCCTTGATTTCGTGGGTGATGGCCTTGCCATCCAGGGTCTGTCCATCCTTGGCTTCCACGGCAACGATTTTTTTCTTCAGGTCCACAAACACCGCCTTGGTAGCCGGCATTTTCGAGAGGCGTTTTTCAATGCCCTGCGCGCAGAACGCGCAAACCATGCCGTTGACGCTGGCCTTGATGCTTTCTGCCGATGCGGCGGAAGAAAAGGCGGCAGCCAGAGTGACGGCGATGAATTTGAAAGTCAATGATTTCATGATGAGTCCTTGTGTGATGGTTGAAATGCCTGGGCAGTCTGTTTCAGAAGATGTACATGAAGTTAAAGCGGCCCTGCTTCATGTTGTTGACGCCGACTTCGACAAAGTAGCTCTTGTGGATGAAACGCAGCATCGGTGTGATTTCGGTTTTTTCCGACAGACCGCGCATGCGCCGCGCTTCGACGATGAACCAGGGCTGGACCTCGTCGTAATCCACTTCATAAAACGAGAACCCGGTGCGTACCGAGGCAACGTCGTGGTTGATACCCGGTGCGCGGTACAGCCGCAGTGAGCCCGATACGTAGATGCGCGTGGTTTCATAGTCGGCCGAGATGCCCGGCGCCAGCATGGTCTTGCTCCCGCCAAAGTCATTGCCTGACAAATGGCCCGCTCCGCCGACAAACCAGAAGTTCGCCTGCGAATGCTCGCCGTTGATGCGGTGCAGCAACCGCGTGTAGGTGAGTTCGGCAAATTCCCGCGTCAGGCGTTTGTCGTCCGATCGCATGTACACGCCGCCGACACCGAAGGCGTCGCGCGCCGTCACCGCATGATTGACCCAGGCCTCGCGCCAGTTGGGGCTGAAGTCGCCCATGGCCATGGTGCTTTCCTTGAAACCCATGGGCCCGGCCTGGGCAGACGCTGCGGCAGCCAGCGCCCACGCCAACAACAGGCGCAAACTCAGACGCCTCATTTGACAGCCTCGATCCGGGTGATGAGCAACTCGTCATCCTCCACGGCCACCGAGAAGCGGACCTTGTCGCCGGTCTTGATCTTTTTCAGCATGGCTGCATCCTTCACTTTGAAAGGCATGGTCATGGCTTCCATCTGGATGCTCTTGATGGGGGCGTGATTCAGGGTGACCTTGCCACGGGGTGCGTCCACCTTGACGACTTTTGCCCGGACGACTTCTGCGCTGACGGGTGGCACGGTCTGCGCAAACGCTGCCGGGGCCAGCAGCATGGCAAATACGATGAAGTGTTTCATGGGTCTCTTTCTTGCAGTATTCAACTGCGGTAACTTTGGTAAACGCGCGTGGCGCCATTGCCGGCCAGAAGCAGCACGTCGAAGGGATCCTTGCGTGCGCCGTAGGCAGGGCCGTCCATGCCCGGTGAGCCCACCGGCATGCCGGGCACCGCCAGGCCGAGGGCAGCCGGCCGTTCCCTGAGCAGGCGCAGCACCTCGCGGGCCGGCACATGACCTTCGATGGCGTAGCCGGCGACCAGCGCGGTGTGGCAGGAGCCGAGTTGTTCGGGCACGCCCAGCCGCTTCCGGGCGGCGCTGTTGCCGCTGTCGTGAACCCTGACTTCAAAACCGTTGGCCTGCATGTGGGCCACCCAGTCCTTGCAGCAGCCACAGTTCGGGTCCTTCCAGACCTCAAGCTGCGGACGGGTCTGGGCGATGAGCGCGGGCGTCAGCAGGGCGCTGCCGGCGAGCGCGGCGATGGTTTGCAACACATAACGTCTTCGCATGATTTTTTCCTGGTGATGGGTTCAGGAGGATGCGGCGGTGACACTGATCTTGCCGACCATGCCCGCCTGGTAGTGGCCTGCAATCAGGCAGGCAAAGTCAAAATCACCGGCACGGTTGAAGGTCCAGACCATGCCTCCGGTTTTGCCGGCGGCGACATGAACCATGGACGGCTCGGCGTGCTGCATGGCTGGTGACTTCAGCATCATGGCGGCGTGTTCATCAAGTTCCTTTTTCGTGCCGATGACCATCTCGTGCAGCAGCTTGCCCTGGTTGCGGATCACAAAACGCACGGTTTCGCCCTGTTTGAATAACAGTTTGTCGGGCGTGAAGCGCATCTTGTCGTCCATCACCAGAGTCACGGTGCGGCTGACGGCTTTGGCGTCGCCGGCCACGCCCCAGGCCCTCTGGACCGGAACAGTCACGGCGGATGAGCCGCTTGTCGGGTGGTCGCCGTGAGCCAGCGCAAGCGAAGCGATTGCCGCGAGCGCAAGGGCGGCCATCACGGGGTTCAGGATTTTTTTCATGGAAATGTCTTTCAAGAACGGTGTTTGCAGCAGCGGTTGTCGCGGCAGATCCTCGCGCCAGAGGCCACAAGGTTCGGAAATCTCCCGACGAAACGCCGGGCGACAGCAAAAAATCGCGCGAATCCGGCAGAAAAGGACGGGCAGCCCATGCCGGACGGCAAGTACAGGCCCAGTTAGGGCCTGGGGGTCAGGAAATGGGTGGTTTTTGGCCGGGTGCCATGTCGGCACTGGCAAAGCGGGCCACCGGCGAATGCGGTGGCGCGAGGGCTGTCATCACAGACGCCGGCGAAGCTGCCGGTGGCGTCAGCGCCACGGTGTGGCAAGCCTGGCATGCCTGGCAGGCGTCACAGGAGGCATGGGTTGCCGGAGCCGGCGCATCGCCGTGGCCCGGGCAATCCGGCATGGTTGCCGCCGCTTGCTGCGGCGCGGTTTCATGGTCAAACTGACCTTCAGCCCCCGCACCATGGGCATGAGCAGCTACCATTTTTGTAGCATTCTCAGGCTGTGTGGCCATGGTCGACGCCATTTCCGTCGCCATCACGTCGCCGACCCAGCCGCGTATCGGCAGCAGGGCGATCATGAGGGCAAGGATCAAGTGGCGCATGGTAAGAATGATAAAGCCGGGCGGGGAAAGTTCCAGACCCGGCGGGTCCCGGCCCGTTTATTTCACCTGAAACCGTGCCGTGGCCGGCGGCTTGCCCGCCAGCGTTACCACCGCAATGCCTTTGGTGCCCTTGGCGACCTTGAACGCGCCTTTGGCTTCAAGCTTGTCGCCGGCGGGCAACAGCTCGGCCTCGGATTTTTCCGTGCCGTTGAGCAGGGTCACTTTGGCTTTGGCGCCGTTGAGTTTCACCGGTTTCCCGTGGTCGCTGATGTAAATCTGCAGGGATTCGGGTTTGGCAACGACTTCGAAGTCACCGGCCTTGGTTTCGACCACCACGCCGCCGAATTTCGGATCGTGGGCATGATCGCCCGCCGCCAGGACGGCTGTTGCGGAGAGGGCCAGGCAGGTAACAAGCAGGAGTTGGTTGAGCTTCATGGGGACCTTTCAGTAAAGTAAAAAATCAAAATGATTGAGTGCCTGAATCAGCGACCAGCGCCGCAATCGGCTTGCGGCCGAACAGCGCCACCATGGCCGGCGTCAAAAACGAGTCCAGCAGCGTCGAGCTGATCAGCCCCGAAAAAATCACCACGGCCACCGGGTGCAAAATTTCAGTGCCCGGCATGTCAGCCTCGAACAGCAGCGGCGCCAGCGCCAGCGCTGCCACCAGCGCGGTCATTAGCACCGGCGTGAGTCGCTCCTGCGAGCCGCGCAGCAGCATCGCGTGGCCGAAGTTTTCGCCTTCAAACGCGCACAGGTTGATGTAATGCGACACCTTCAAAATCCCGTTGCGGATTGCGATGCCGGCCAGCGTGATGAACCCCACCAGAGCCGCCACCGACAGCGGCTGGCCGGACAGCCACAAACCGAGCACCGCGCCGACCAGCGCCAGCGGTATGTTGGCCATGATGATGGCCGCCAGTACA
>JAZKGR010000140.1:0-3740 GCA_040385775.1 Pseudomonadota bacterium | reverse complement strand
ACGGGAATCCCAAGCGGCCGTCATGTTTGCACGCGAGCGCAGCGCACGCGGCCACATGAAGTCCCCCTCCATCGCCCAGCGGGGCGAGGGAGGGGTTAGGGGTGGGAGTGGGGAGTTGAAACTACTGTCCAGAACGGACTTTAGGCGCGGCGTGTTGCCAGAGTTCGCTATCAAATCAGTAGCTGTTTGAGACCGCCGGGCGGGGGGCTGGATGCCAATTTGGCTTATAAATCCGTCCGCAATTTCCAGATCTCCGGAAACAGCACCACATCCAGCATCTTGCGCAGATAACTGACCCCACCCGTGCCGCCGGTTCCGCGCTTGAAGCCAATCACGCGCTCGACCGTGGTCACATGGCGGAAGCGCCAGAGCCGGAAGGCATCTTCCAGATCGGTCAGTTCTTCGCCGAGCTGGTACAGATCAAAGTACGTCTTCGGGTCGCGGTAGACCACCAGCCAGGCCTGCTCGACTGCTTCGCTTTCGGCGTAACCCTGGGTCCAGTCGCGCTCGGTGTGGCTGGCGGGCACGGACAGGCCGCGGCGCGCCAAGAGGCGCAGGGCTTCGTCGTAAAGCGACGGCGCTTCATAGGCGGCCTGCACCTGAGCCAGCAGGTCGGGCCGGTGCGCGTGCGGCTTGAGCATGGCGGCATTTTTGTTGCCCAGCGCAAACTCGATGCAGCGGTATTGCGCGCTCTGGAAACCGCTGGAGTTGGACAGGTAGGGCCGGATGGCGCTGTACTCGGGCGGCGTCATGGTCGCCAGCACGTCCCAGGCGTGCACCAGTTGCTCCATGATGCGGCTCACACGTGCCAGCTTCTTGAAGGCGTCGCCGAGTTCGTCGGCAGCCACATTGGCAATCGCTGCGCGCAGCTCGTGCAGCATCAGTTTCATCCAGAGTTCGCTGGTCTGGTGCTGCACGATGAACAGCAACTCGTCATGGGCCGGTGACAGCGGTTTTTGCGCGCCGAGGATCGCGTCGAGCTGCAAATAGTCGCCGTAACTCATGTCGCGGCTGAAGTCGAGCTGGGCTTTTTCGTCGGCGACGATTTTTTCGGGGGTCGTCATGGTCAGGTCACCGCGTGTTTCTGGTTGAACTCGGGACGTCGCCACTCTTCGGCTTCAAGCACCTGCTTCAGGTGTTCGACCGCATGCCAGACATCCTCGAAGCCGATATACAGCGGCGTGAAGCCGAAGCGCAGGATGTCCGGGGTTCCCGTTCGTCCTGAGCCTGTCGAAGGATCGCCGGCGCGGAAGTCCCCGATCACGCCGCGTGCGATCAGTGCCTGCACGATGGCGTAAGCGCCTTCGCTCCTGCTCAGGCAGACCTGGGAGCCGCGTTGGGCGTGATCGCGGGGTGTGACCAGACCAAGGCCATGGCCCGCGCAGCGTTCTTCCACCAGCGCGATGAAGAGGTCGGTCAGCGCCAGTGACTTGTTCCGCAGCGCCGCCATGCCGCCCAGGGCCTCGGCCGCAACAAACACGTCCAGCCCGCATTCGAGCGCCGCCAGGCTGAGGATGGGCTGGGTGCCGCAGAGGTAACGCGTGATGCCGGCGGCCGGCCTGTAGCCGGGCGTGAATTCGAACGGTGCGGCATGGCCCCACCAGCCCGACAGCGGCTGCTGAAAGCGGTCGGCGTGGCGCGGGTTCACCCAGACAAAGGCCGGCGCGCCGGGGCCACCGTTGAGGTATTTGTAGCCGCAGCCGACGGCAAAGTCGGCCTTCGCGCCGCTCAGGTCCACCGGCACCGCGCCCGCGCTGTGCGCGAGGTCCCAGATCGCCAGGCAGCCTGCTGCGTGGGCTGCGGCCGTCAGCGCTGCCATGTCGTGCTGGGCGCCAGTGCGGTAGTTGACGTGGGTCAGCATCAGCACGGCGGCGTCGCCATTCAGGGCAGGCCCGATGCCGTCCGGCTTGACCAGCAGCAGCTTGTAGCCGCGCTCACGGCACAGGCCTTCGGCGATGTAGAGGTCGGTCGGGAAATTGCTGCGTTCGCTGACGACGGTTTTTTTGTCCGGCGCATCTTCTGCGGCAATCGCCAGCGCAGCGCTGAGCACCTTGTAGAGGTTGACCGAGGTGCTGTCGGTGACCACCACTTCGCCCGGCCCGGCACCGACCAGCGGGGCGATCTTGTCGCCCAGGCGCTGCGGCAGATGAAACCAGCCGGCGCTGTTCCACGAGCGGATCAGCTCCTGCCCCCATTCTTTGGTGATGACATCGGCCACGCGCGCCGCGGCGGTTTTGGGCAGCACGCCCAGCGAGTTGCCGTCGAGGTAAATCGCGCCTTCGGGCAGCACAAAGTGATCGCGCAAAACGCGCAGGGGATCGCTCGTGTCGAGCGCGCGGCAGTTATTCAGGGTGGTGCTCATAACGCTCTCAGGATGGCTCTGACCGGGGAGGCGTCGGCCTTGGTCAGCTTCAGGGGCAGGGCAATCAGTTCGTAGTCGCCAGCGGGAACGTCGTCGAGCACCAGGTTTTCCAGCACGCGCAGATCGTGTTTGAGCAGCAGCTGGTGACTCGGCAGGTCCTGGCTGGTGGACGGGTCCACGCTCGGTGTGTCGATGCCGACAAGTGCTATGTTTTTGGTAGCTAGCAGTGCAAGTGTGGCGGGGGCTATGGCCGTAAATGATGCCCAAGCCTGGCTGGCGGCGGCTGATGTGCGCAGCAGCACGCGCGGTGGCAGATCGTGCAACACGTGGGCAATGTGATGGGGCTCGACCAGCGGTCCGCAGTCCAGACAATGGATCACACGGCAGGGGCCGAGGTAGGGCAGCAGGTCCACGGCACCGATGGCTGGCGCGCCGTTGGCGTAGTGCATGGGTGCATCGGCATGGGCGCCGGTGTGCGGCGAGAAAGTGAGGGTGTTGACGTTGACCGGGCAGTCGGGCGACAGCGCGAAGTGCAGCTTTTGCGAATAGGCCGCGTCGCCCGGAAACACGGCAGCGTGTTCGTCCACCGGGGGCGAAATGTCCCAGATCCGGGGCTTGGAAGTTGTCATGTTTTTGAAGGTAGCACCATCAAAAACCCCGTGGTGTCGGTTATTTCCAACAGGCGCTGAAATAGATGGCGCCAGCGCAAAGCCGGGGCGGGCTGTACAGTCTTTGGCTGGCGCACAGAGACAGGCGCCTTCACCATTCACAACCATCAAGAGGCAGAGCATGACATCAGGCGGCAAAGGCAAAGTGGCATTGGTCACTGGCGCGGGCACAGGCATAGGCAAGGCGGTCGCGCTGGCGCTGCTGCGGGCGGACTACAGCGTGGTGCTGGTGGGGCGGCGTTCCGAACCGCTGAACGAGGCGGTAGAGGCTTCGGGCGCCGGCAGCCGCGCGCTGGCGGTGCCCTGCGATGTGAGCCAGCCTGACGCGGTGCGTGCGGCTTTTGACCTGGCGCAGCAGACTTTTGGCCGGCTCGACCTGCTGTTCAACAACGCCGGGGTCGGCGCGCCGCCGGTGCCCATGGAAGAGCTGAGCTTCGAGCAATGGCAAAACGTGGTCAACATCAACCTGACCGGCTCGTTTTTGTGCGCGCAGCACGCGATCCGGCTCATGAAAGCCCAGTCCCCGCAAGGCGGCCGCATCATCAACAACGGCTCGATCTCGGCGCATGCGCCGCGCCCGAACTCGGCGCCCTACACGGCGACCAAACACGCAATCACCGGCCTGACCAAGTCGATCTCGCTGGACTGCCGCAAATACGACATCGCCTGCGGCCAGATCGACATCGGCAATGCGCAGACCGAACTGGCCG
>JAZKGR010000139.1:0-26161 GCA_040385775.1 Pseudomonadota bacterium | reverse complement strand
CCATCGCCTGCCAGTCCTTCACATGCACCGTGCCGGCGTCGAAATGGATGGACAGGTCCACCAGGTATTCGACTTTGCGCGCGCTCAGGCCGGCGGCACGCATGTCATCGACCTTGAGCTTGAGCACGTTGCCCGGCGTCATTTTTCGGGGCAACGCGGCAAAGCGGTGCCAGACAGTTTGTGCGGCCTTGACCGAAATCTGCTGGCCGACGATGCTGCGCGCCAGCGTGCTGAAGGCGTCGCCCCGCGACTGCAGGCAGGCGTCGCCGAACTGCGGGATCAGGCGTTTCATGACCCGGTCTTTTTTGACCAGGTGTTTGCAGGCCTCGGCCCAGTACTCGGGCACGCTGGTGACCGCCGGCTCCGCGACCTCGGCCAGCTCGGCGCTGGCCGGCCCGCTTTTCACTATCTTTTTCATAGCTGTCAGCCCACGTTCTGTGTGGGCTGGAGGCCGAAATAAGCAATAAGACTCACGACTGGGCCTCCCAGGTGGTGCCTGCGGGCGAGTCTTTGAGCAAGATGCCTTTGGCCAGCAAATCCTGGCGGATACGGTCGGCCTCGGCGAAATTTTTCGCGGCCTTGGCCTGGGCGCGGCCGGCAATCAGGGCTTCGATGGCCGCGGCGTCCAGCCCGGCGCCGGACTGCAGGAAGGCAGCAGGATCGCCCTGCAGCAAACCCAGCGCGCCGCCCAGGTTTTTCAGCAGGCCGGCCAGTTCGGCCGACGCGGTTTTATTGACCTCCCCGGCTAGTTCAAACAGAACGGCCACCGCTTCCGGTGTGCCAAAGTCCTCATCCATGGCGGCCTTGAAGCGGACAGCAAACGGATGCGACCAGTCGGTCGCCACGTCGGCTGGTTTGGCCAGGCTCAGCGCCGTGTACAGGCGTTTGAGCGAATTGCGTGCGTCGTCCAGGTGCGCGTCACTGTAGTTCAGCGCGCTGCGGTAATGCGCACGAACGATGAAAAAACGGATGGTCTCGGCGTCGTACTGGGCCAGCACCTCGCGAATGGTGAAGAAGTTGCCCAGGCTCTTGGACATCTTTTCGTTGTCCACCCGGACAAAGCCGTTGTGCATCCAGAACCTGGCCAAGGGCTTGTCGTTGGCGCCCTCGCTCTGCGCGATTTCGTTTTCGTGGTGCGGGAACTGCAGGTCGGCGCCGCCGCCGTGGATGTCAAAGGTCTCACCCAGGGTCTGGCAACTCATGGCCGAGCACTCGATGTGCCAGCCGGGGCGCCCCGGCCCGTAGTCGCTGGCCCATTTGGCATCGTCGGGCTCGGCCGGCTTGGCCGATTTCCAGAGCACGAAGTCCAGTGGGTCTTCCTTGCCGTCCAGCACCGCGACACGCTCGCCGGCACGCAACTCGTCGAGTGACTTGCCCGAGAGCTTGCCGTAACCGGGGAACTTGCGCACCGCGTAATTCACGTCGCCGTTACCCGATCGGTAAGCCAGGCCTTTTTGCTCCAGCGTGGCAATCAGCGACAGCATCTGCGGCACGTATTCGGTGGCACGCGGCTCCAGCGTCGGCGGCTCGATACCGAGCGCACCAATGTCCTGGTGCATGGCCACGATCATCTCGTCGGTCAGCGCGCGGATGCTGATGCCGCGTTCGACCGCGCGCTTGATGATCTTGTCGTCGATATCGGTGATGTTGCGGACGTAGGTGACCTTGTAACCACTGGCCTTGAGCCAGCGCTGCACCACGTCGAAAGCCATCATCATGCGCGCATGGCCGATGTGGCAGAGGTCGTAAATCGTCATGCCGCACACGTACATGCGGACCTGCCCGGGCACCAGAGGCGAAAAATCTTCCACGGCACGCGACAGCGTGTTGTAAATGCGCAAGCTCATGAATGTCTGGAATTTCAGCCCGACTCGAATCGCCGGACCAGTGAAAATGCAGGAAGCGGGGTCAAGCTTAAACTATACCCCTCAGATACAATCGCCCAGTATATCCAGCTGGTCAGGGCCCGTGCAGTACGCTGTCATGCCGGCTCGCAGGCTCATGTTTTTCGTGCCCGCCATCCAATGCGTCCCAGAGGAAATATGTCCAAGTCCGCTTCAGTTTCGAGCACACCCCTGTCGGCCGCCCTGCGCTGCCTGGCACTGGCCGCTGCGCTGTCCGTATCGGCAGCCCATGCCGATGACTACACCGATGTGAACGACCTGGTTCGCTCGGGCAAGCTCACGGAAGCCATGGCCAAGGCCGACCAGTACCTTGTCGGCAAGCCGCGTGACCCGCAGATGCGTTTTATCAAGGGCGTGATCCAGACCGAAGCCGGCAAGCCGGCCGACGCCATCAGCACCTTCACAAAGATCACACAGGACTACCCCGAGCTGCCTGAACCCTATAACAATCTGGCCGTCCTTTACGCCGGCCAGAACCAGTTCGACAAGGCCAGGGCCGCGCTGGAAATGGCGATTCGCACCAACCCGAGCTACGCCACCGCGCATGAAAACCTGGGCGATGTCTACGCCAAGCTGGCCAGCCAGGCGTACAGCAAGGCACTGCAACTCGACGGCGGGAACGCCGGCGTGCCGCCCAAACTGGCCCTGATCCGCACCCTCTTCAGCGCCGAACCCAAAGGGCAAAAGCCTGCCGCCAGCAACGCCGCCTCCGGCCCCGTGACCACAGCGCCGCCAGCCGCACCGGTACGTCCGGCCGTGGTGGTGCCTGTGACGCCTCCAGCTCCAGCTCCAGCGCCTGCGGCACCTGTGACGGCACCGGTCACACCGCCGCCTGCGGCGCCGGTCAGCGCGCTTGAAAAAGAAGTGGAAGCCGCCGTGCGCGCCTGGGCCAGCGCCTGGGCCGCCAAAGACATGGCGGCCTACCTGGCAGCCTACGGCAAAGACTTCGACACCCCCGGCAACCAGACGCGCAAGGCCTGGGAAGAAGAGCGGCGCAGCCGCATCGTTGGCAAATCACGCATCAGCGTGAAACTCAGCAATGTGTCCGTGGCCGTCAAGGGCAGCAAGGCTACCGCCAAATTCAAGCAGGACTACAGCGCCGACGCATTGAACGTGTCCAGCCGCAAAACGCTGGACATGGCCAAGGCTGGCGAACGCTGGCTCATCGTCAGGGAATCGACTGGCGGCTGATGCGAATGACTGGCGCCGGACCCGGTTCGCGCCTTGAGACGCACCACTGACTATTTTCTTTTGACCACCTCCATGCAACGGGCCGCCGCTCTCCTTTTTGTCGCCTTCTCGGTGCTTTGCAACGCCGCGGCGGCCAGCGACAGCAGCGCCAAAAAGAGCAAGAAAAAACCACCGGAAAACACGGCGGCTGAAAAAAAACGCAAACCCGCTCCACGCCCGCCGGCTCAACCTGCCGTCCGGGACGGTGAAGCCGAGGCGCAACTGATCGAGGTTTACAAACTCGCGGGCCAGGCCAGGGGGCGCGAAGCGCTGGCCAAGGCGGAGCGGCTGGTCACTGCCCATCCCAATTTCCAGCTCGCGCAGCTGGTGTACGGCGACCTGCTGGCGGCTCAGGCCCGCCCTCTGCGCACTCTGGGCGATGTGCCGGACGACACGGCCAAAGCCGGCGCCGGCATGCTGGGCGACCTGCGCCAGGAATCCTTGCTGCGCCTGAAAGCGCTGCGCGAGCGACCGGCCGCCGGGACCATCCCCTCACAGTTTCTGGCGCTGTCACCGCGCAACAAACATGCAATCGCTGTCGATGCCTCGCGAGCCCGGCTTTACCTGTTTGAAAACACCGCCACCGGCCTCAAGCTGCTGGCCGACTACTACATCTCGGTGGGCAAAGCCGGCACCGAAAAAACTGTTGAGGGCGATTCACGCACGCCGCTCGGTGTTTATTTTGTGACCAGCAACCTGGACCCGAAGTCGCTCAAGGACTTCTACGGCTCCGGCGCGCTGCCCATCAACTACCCCAATGCGCTGGACCTCAAGCGCGGCAAAACCGGCAGCGGCATCTGGCTGCACGGCACACCACCCACGCAGTTTGCGCGGGCGCCGCTGGCCAGCGACGGTTGCGTGGTGCTGGCCAACCCCGACCTCGAACGCATCATCCGTACCGTGGAAGTGCGCACCACGCCGGTGGTGATCGCGCAAAGCCTCAAATGGGTCGCACCACACAGCGCCCGGGCGGAAGGCAAGGCTTTCGAAGAGGCGCTGCAAAGCTGGCAGAAAGCCCGCTCCGGCGGTGACCTTGCGGCGCTGACCAGCCTGTACAGCAGCGACTTCAGCAGTTATGGCAAAACGCTGAACGACTGGACCACCGTCCTGCGTGCCGATCTGAACAAACGGGCCGGCCGCTCGGTGCAACTCAAGGACTTGTCCTACCTGCGCTGGACCGATGCCAACGACACCATGGTGGTCACTTTTGGCGAAGTCGTCAGCGGCTCCCTAACCGGCCCGACCCGCCGCCAGTACTGGGTGCGCCAGGGCAGCCAGTGGAAGATATTCTTTGAAGGAGTGATTGGATGACGCTCAGCAAGCACACACGCCGCGCCTGTCTGGCATTGGCGGCCCTCAGCCTGACCGCTGGCCAGGCCTGGTCCCAGGCCACGGCTGCCGCACCCCGTGTGAAATTTGCCACCACCGCCGGTGATTTTGTGGTCGAGGTTTATCCCGACAAGGCGCCCAAAACGGTGGCGAACTTCCTGCAGTACGTGCAGGACAAACACTACGACGGCACGGTGTTTCACCGCGTGATCAACAACTTCATGGTGCAGGGTGGTGGCTACGATGCCAGCTTCGCCGAGAAGAAAACCCGCGCACCGGTGCCGCATGAAGGCCGTGAAGCGCTGGCCAAAGGCGGCGACAAAAACATCGTCGGCACGCTGGCCATGGCGCGCACCAACGACCCGAACTCCGCGTCGTCGCAGTTCTTCATCAATGTCAAGGACAACGACTTCCTCAACCCGACCCTGATTCCGCCTGGCGATCCGGTGCCGAAGTTCGAGTACCAGGGCCGCGTCTATGAAAATACACCACGCGCCCAGCTGGTCAACGCGCCACAGCTGTTTGGCTACACCGTGTTCGGCAAGATCGTCAGCGGGATGGACGTGATCAACAAGATCAAGGCCACGCCGACTGGCGCGGGCGGCCCCTTCCCCGCCGATGTGCCGAAAACGGCCATCCTCATCAACTCCGCAACCCTCCTCAAGTAAAGCATCATGAGCAACCCCCAAGTCGAACTCCACATTGCCGGTCACGGCGTCATCACCCTTGAACTCGACCAGGACAAGGCACCCAAGTCGGTCGCCAACTTCCTCAGCTATGTCGCCAAGGGTCACTACGACAACACCGTTTTTCATCGCGTGATTCCCGGCTTCATGGTGCAGGGCGGTGGTTTCACGCCTGGCATGAAACAAAAGCCCTCGGACGCACCGATTGCCAACGAGGCTGCCAACGGCCTGAAGAACGACAAGTACACCGTCGCCATGGCGCGCACCAGCGTGCCTGATTCGGCCACGGCGCAATTTTTCATCAACGCCTCCGACAACGGTTTCCTGAACCACACCTCGCCCACGCCCTCGGGCTGGGGTTATGCCGTGTTCGGCAAGGTCGTCTCCGGCACCGATGTGGTCGACAAGATCGAAGCCGTCAAGACCGGCAGCAAGGGCGGCCACAGCGATGTGCCGCAGACCGATGTGGTGATTGAAAAAGCGGTCGCGCTTTAACCAGGTGTCCATGGCCCCGGCCGTGCCCCAGATCGCCGAGCTTGTTGCGCCGGCCGTCTGGCGCACGGTCGATTTCATTTCCGACATTCATCTGCAGGCGGGCGAACCGGCCAACTTCGCGGCGTGGGAGGCCTACATGTTGGGCACGCCGGCCGATGCGGTCTTCATCCTCGGTGACCTGTTTGACGTCTGGGTCGGTGATGATGCAGCGGGCCCCGCGGCATCCGGTTTTGACGCGTCATGTGTGCAGGTGCTGCACAACGCGGGTGAACGCCTGGCGCTGTTTTTCATGCGCGGCAACCGCGACTTCCTGGTCGGCCCCGACCTGATGGCGCGCTGCGGCAGCACCTTGCTGGCGGATCCCACCGTGCTGGTTTTTGCCGGCAGGCGCTGGCTGCTCAGCCACGGCGATGCGCTGTGCCTGGACGATGTCGACTACATGCGTTTTCGTGAGCAGGTGCGCAGCGCCGACTGGCAACAATCCTTTTTGGCCCAGCCGCTGCCCGAGCGGCAAGCCATCGCGCGCGGCCTGCGCCGGCAAAGCCGCGAGCAGCACGAAAAGCGCTGGCAGGCAGGTGAGCCCTATGTCGACGTCAACGCCGATGCCGCGCGCCTGTGGCTGCAGGCTGCGGATGCGCCCACACTGATTCATGGCCACACCCACCAACCCGCCGACCACCCGCTCGGGTCCGGGCTGGAACGCGTGGTGCTGAGCGACTGGGACGCGGCCGCGAAGCCGCCGCGCACTGAAGTCCTGCGCCTGAGCCGGGCTGGCCTGCAGCGCATCGCCCTGACCTGAGCACCCGCCATGCTGAACTGGCTGCAGCAGCTTTTCAAAGGCAAGGTGAGCGAACGCGCGATTCCCGACACCTTGTGGCAGGCCACGCTGGCGCACTATCCATTTCTGGCGCAGCTTTCCATCGAGCAGCAAAGCCGCCTGCGTCTGCTGAGCAGCCGCTTCCTGGCACAAAAGGAATTCCACGGTGCGCAGGGCATGGTCATCACGGACAACATCGCCGTGGCGATTGCCGCGCAGGCCTGTTTGCCGGTGCTGCAGCTGGGCCTGGCCTGGTACGACGACTTTGTTGGCATCGTGGTTCATCCCGGACAGATGCTGGCGCGCCGCGAACAGACCGACGAGATCGGCGTGGTGCACCGCTACAACGAGGTGCTGGCCGGCGAAGCCATGGAGGGCGGGCCGGTCGCGCTGAGCTGGCAGGACGTGGCCGACGCCGGGCAATCAGCCGGCCAGGGTTACAACGTGGTGATCCACGAGTTCGTCCACAAGATCGACATGCGCGACGGCGCCGCCGACGGCTGCCCACCCCTGCCCTCGCGCGCCGCGCGCACGCGCTGGCAAAACACCATGCAAGCAGCTTACGACGGTTTTCGCGAAAAGGTCACCATCGCCGAACGTTTTGGCGGCGAGCCCACCTGGCTGGACCCCTACGGCGCCACCTCCCCAGCAGAGTTTTTTGCGGTGGCCTCCGAGGCCTACTTCGTGAGCCGGTCGCGTTTTACCGAAGACTTCGCGCCGCTGACCGCGCTGTTTGACCAGTTTTTTGTCCCCAGCAAGCCACGCCCGGGGCAGGACGCTATTTCCCCATCAGCTGGTTGAGCTTGTCGGCCTCAAAGGTCTCCTGCCGCGCCGCGTCGTCGGGCACGCAGTCGCGGTGCGCGCGCCCGCTGTCCGACAGTTTTTCAATCGCCTGCCACAGCAGCGCGATCTGGTGCTCCTGCGAAGAGGCGTTGTCGATCAGGCCCTTCATGGCCTGCGACACCGGATCGTCTTCCAGCGTGATGCCGTAAGCCGAGAACTTGCCCTGCGCCGTGGTCACATCGGCGCTTTCGCCGGTTTTGGACGGGATGATGCGCGCAGGGATACCGACTGCCGTGGCGCCCGCCGGCACCGGCTTGATCACCACCGCGTTGCTGCCGATCTTGGCGCCGTCGCCGACCTCGAAGCCGCCCAGCACCTTGGCGCCGGCGCTGACCACCACGTTTTTGCCCAGCGTCGGGTGCCGCTTGGTGCCCTTGTACAGCGAGGTGCCGCCCAGCGTCACGCCCTGGTAAATCGTGCAGCCGTCGCCGATCTCGGCGGTCTCGCCCACCACCACACCCATGGCATGGTCGAAAAACACGCGCTCTCCGATGATGGCGCCGGGGTGGATCTCGATGCCGGTCAGCCAGCGTGCGATGTGCGAGATGAAACGCCCCAGCCACTTCAGCCCCCGCGTCCAGCAGGCATGCGCCAGCCGGTGCAGCAAGATGGCATGCAGGCCGGGATAGCAGGTCAGCACCTCCCAGGCACTGCGCGCGGCAGGATCACGGTCGAGGATGCACTGGATGTCGGAGCGGAGTCGGGAAAACATGCTGCGAGTTTATGGCTTGGCGGCCGTGTCTGCTGGCGCCACTTTTTCGGCCGCGACCGGCACGGCTTTTTGCACCATGGCCTTGGCAATGCCGCGCAGGATGTGGATCTCCTCCGGGCTCAGCCCCGCGCGGTTGAACAACTGGTTCAGGCGCGGCATCAGTTTTTTCGGCGAGGCCGGGTCCAGGAAACCGATCTCCGCCAGCGCCTGCTCCCAATGGCCCAACATGCCAGCCACCGCCGCCGCATCAGCCAGTTGCGGCTCGGGCGTGGCGGCTTGCACCGCAAATCCGCCCAGCGCCTGCCGCCAGTCGTAGGCAATCAGCTGCACCGCTGCGGCCAGGTTCAGCGAACCGAAGTTCGGGTCGGTCGGGATGCTGAGCGCCACATGGCAGCGGTAAACATCCTCGTTTTGCATGCCGAAACGCTCGGAACCAAACAAAAATGCCACGCCTTCAGGTTTTGAAGCCAAATTGGCCTCCAGCCCACGACTGGCGGGAGCAAGTAGCTCTCTTTTTGATAGCAAATCTGCTGCGCCCAGTAACGCCGCAAAGTGCTCGCGCGGCGCGCGGGTCGGCGGGCCGAAGTCGCGCGGCGTCATGGCCGTGGCGCACAGGTGCGTCATGCCGTCCAGCGCTTCATCGAGCGTGGCGACAATGCGGGCGTTTTTCAGCACGTCCATCGCCCCGCTGGCGCGCTGTATGGTTTCCTCCCGGTTCAGCACGTTGGCCCAGCGCGGCGCCACCAGCACCAGGTCGCCAAAACCCATGACTTTCATGGCACGCGCAGTGGCGCCGACGTTGCCCGCGTGGCTGGTGTTGATCAGGACAAATCGCGTTTTCATGGCTAAAAGGGGGAGACGGCCCGTGCGAGCCGGTAAAATGGCGTTATTGTCGCCTGCCCCCGGTTACCGGGCCGCAGCCCTTGTGCTCTTTCTTAGTCCTATATGTCCAGCAATCTCCACCCCATGCTCAATGTGGCCATCAAGGCTGCGCGCGCCGCCGGCGCCATCATCAACCGTGCTGCGCTTGACGTGGAGTCGGTCCGGGTCTCGGTCAAGCAGACCAACGACTTCGTCACCGAGATCGACCAGAAGGCTGAAGCCGAAATTATCGAAACCCTGCTGACGGCCTACCCCGGCCACGGCATCCTCGCCGAGGAATCGGGCAGTGAACACGGCGCGAAGGATTCCGAGCTCGTGTGGATCATCGACCCGCTGGACGGGACCACCAACTTCATCCACGGCTTTCCGGTGTACTGCGTCAGCATCGCGCTGGCGGTCAAGGGCAAGGTCGAGCAGGCGGTGGTTTACGACCCCACCCGCAACGACCTCTTTTGCGCCACCAAGGGCCGCGGCGCCTACCTGAACGACCGCCGCATCCGCGTGGCCAAACGCACCCGCCTGCAGGAGTGCCTGATTTCCACCGGTTTCCCCTACCGTCCCGGCGACAAACTCAAGACCTACCTCAACATGCTCGGCGAAGTCATGAGCCAGAGCGCTGGCGTGCGCCGACCCGGCGCCGCCGCGCTGGACCTGGCCTATGTCGCCGCCGGCTACAGCGACGGCTTTTTCGAAGCCAATCTCAAACCCTGGGACGTCGCGGCAGGCTCCTTGCTGGTGACCGAGGCCGGCGGCCTGATCGGCAACTTCACCGGCGAGGCGGACTTCATGGACCACGGCGAATGTGTGGCCGGCAATCCGCGCATCTACGGCCAGTTGGTGACCACATTGGGCAAGTACAGCAAGTTCGCGGGCGCCGGCGACAAGGCCACGGTGCGGCAGGCGGTGCTCGATAACGCAGCCGATGGTGCGCCAGCCGAAGACGGCACGACCGCAGCGGCAGCGCCCGCGAAAGCCACCCTCAAGTCCAAACGCATCAAGGCCGGCGACACCAAGCCGGGCAACACGCCGGTCCAGAACCCGTCCGACGCGCCGTTCTGAAGCCTGGCCGCGCCGCTCCACCGGATTTGCTATCAAAATCATAGCTGCTTGCGCCCGCTCAACGTGGGCTGAAGGCTTGTTTGACACTGATTTCAGCGGCTGGCGATATGCATGAAGCAGCGCCACTGCCGCATGCAAGCCCGTCGCCGATTGGCGGGGCCAATTTACATCTTGTTTCGCCGACGGCTGACGCACCGCAGGGCTGTGCGCCTACAGCGGTGAGCGTGCATCGAAACAATGTCAGTTACCATCAAAACATCACCGAAACCGGGGGGCTGGCAGCCATGGCGCAGCACCCGAAAATCATCCAAACAATGTCCACGATGCCCGACTCTTCAACAACATCTGTTCCACCCGCCGCCGACTCGGCATTGATGCGCGAAGTCGCCGAACTGGTGGTGTCCTCGCTCAATCTCGAAACAGCCGCCGCCGACATCCAGCCTGACGATCCCCTGTATGGCGACGGCCTGGGCCTCGATTCGATCGACATCCTGGAAATCGCGCTGGTGGTCTCCAAGCGTTATGGCCTGCAGTTGCGCGCCGACCACGAGGACAACACCGCCATCTTCCAGTCGCTGCGCAGCCTGAGCAATCACATCGCGCTGCAAAGAACGAAGTGAAACCCGGCTTGACGGCGAAACTGCTGCTTGGCGCTCGCTGGGCAGCCATAGCCGCCTTCTGTGTCGGTTATTCGGTGCTGGCCCACTTCGCCGCCGCCAATCCCAACCCCGACCTGTTCGACGCGGCCGTCGCCATTGCCCCGTTGCTGGCGCTGGCCGTGCTGCTGGCCTGGCGTTCCCCGCAGCGGCCGTGGATGCTGCTGCTTTGCCTGGCAGGCTGCGCCGCCCTGTATGCGGCCAGCAGTTGGCTGGTGCAGCATTTCAACTGGGTGTTTCTGCTGCAGCATGCCGGTATGCAAGCCTTGCTGGGTCTGGCATTCGGCCGAAGCCTGCGCGCGGGCCAGGTGCCCATGGTCTCGCGTTTTGCGACAGTGGTTCACGGCAGCCTGTCGCCGGCGCTCGCACGGTACACCTGCCAGGTCACCTGGGCCTGGACTTTTTACTTTGCCATCATGACCACGCTTTCGCTGCTGCTGTTCTGGCTGGCGCCGGTGGCGGTCTGGTCGGTTTTTGCCAATTTGCTGAACCTGCCGCTGCTGATCCTGATGTTCGCGGCGGAGTACGGCGCGCGCCTGTACTTTCTGCCGCCCTCGGACCGTGCCGGGCCACTCGAGGCGATACGCGCCTGGCGGCATTCAGGCTCACGCACCGCGCCGCCGCCTCCCTGATCGCCGCCCATGCCTGTGACCACCTTTGCCCTCCTTTCCCACGCGCACGGCGACAGCGTCGTGGCCTGGCGCTATGGTCAAAGCATCAGCGTGCGCCAGTTTCTGGCCGACGTGCGGCAGTTGGCTGCGGCCCTGCCCGCGGGCGGCCACATGCTCAACGCCTGCAGCGACCGCTACCACTTCACCGTCGGCCTGGGCGCCGCCTTGCTGACGCGCAAAATCAGCCTGCTGCCGCCTACCCACACACCGGAAATGATCCGCCAGCTGCAGACACTGGCGCCCGATGTTTTTTGCCTGGCCGACGCGCCGCACGCGATCGACCTGCCTGGCTTTGTTTACCAGGACGCATTTGCCGAGGGGCCGGCCGATGTTGACGCCGACGAGGACTGCGAGATACCGCTGATACCGGGCAACCAGCCCGTGGCCGACGTTTTCACCTCGGGCTCGACCGGCCTGCCGCAACCGCACCGCAAAACATGGGGTTCGCTGGTTCTCAGCGCGCGGGCCGAAGCGCTGCGCCTGGGTGTCGACCTGAATCCGGACCTGAAACCAGGACGGCCCCATAACATCGTGGGCACGGTGCCGCCGCAGCACATGTTCGGCTTTGAATCGACCGTGCTGCTGGCCCTGCACAGCGGTGCCGCGCTTCACGCCGGCCAGCCCTTTTATCCGGCGGACATCGTCGGCGCCCTGCAGGCCGTCCCCCGTCCGCGGCTTTTGGTGACCACGCCCGTTCACTTGCGCGTGCTGCTGTCCTCCGGTGTGAGCCTGCCTGCACTGGACCTGGTGCTTTCGGCGACCGCACCCATGCCACCGGCGCTGGCCCAGTCCTGCGAAACGCATTTTTCGGCGCCGCTGTTCGAGATTTATGGCTCCACCGAGACCGGACAAATCGCCTCACGGCGCAGCGCACAAACCGACCAGTGGGAGCTGTTTCCGCTGGTCACGCTGACGCCACACGATCAGCGCATGTGGGCCTGCGGCGGCCACGTCGAGCAGGTCATGCCCATGAACGACGTGCTTGAACCCATCGACAACCACCGGTTTTTTCTGCATGGACGCCTGGACGACCTGATCAACATCGCTGGCAAGCGCAACTCGCTGGACTACCTGAACCACCAGTTGCTGAGCATCCCGGGCGTGCAGGACGGCACGTTTTTCATGCCAGATGACAACGATCACGAAGCGGTGGTCCGCCTGATGGCCTTTGTGGTGGCGCCCGGCATGAGCGCGGCCGACCTGCAGGCGGCACTGAAAAAACGCATCGACCGTACTTTTTTGCCGCGACCGCTGGTGCTGCTCGACGCCTTGCCGCGCAACAGCACCGGCAAACTGCCGCGCGAAGCGCTGCTGGCCCTTGCCAAAGCGCAGCAAGCACCGGCGCGCCCGAAAGGTGGCCCGGATGCAGGGTGAAGCCCAGCTGAGCTTTGCAGCCGGCCACCCCGCGTTTGCCGGCCACTTTCCGGGCCGTCCCATTGTGCCGGGCGTGTTGCTGCTCGATGCAGCGATCCACGCGGTGCTGCAAGCCCGTCATGGGGACGCTATCGGCGGCGCCACCTGCCAGGTCAGCTCGGCCAAATTTCTCAGTCCGGTATCGCCGGACGAGAACCTGACCCTCTCCTGGAGCGACAACGGCAAGGGCCAGGTCCGTTTTGACATCGCTGGCGGCGGCCGGCAGGTGGCGACCGGCGTCCTGGCCTGGGGCTCCCCGTGAGCGACGCCGGCAACACATCGCCCGCCCAGGCCGCCTGGCGGCAGCGGCCGGAACGCAGCAACATGCTGATGCTGCGCGTCATGACCTGGATTTCCCTGCGCCTGGGCCGCCCCGCGGGGCGCTTCGTGCTCCACGGCATCGCCGCCTATTTCCTGCTGGCCAACGCCGCTGCACGCCGCGCTTCGCGCGAGTACCTGCAGCGCGCGCTGGAGCTGCCGCGCGTCGGCTGGCGCCACATCTTCCGGCACTTCCTGAGTTTTGCGTCCAGCGTGCACGACCGGGTCTACCTGATCAACGACCGGTTCAGTCTTTTCGACATCCATATCCACCAGGAGCACCTGATCGCGGAGCTGACCGCCGACAGGAAGGGTGTGTTCCTCATGGGCGCGCACATGGGCAGCTTCGAAGTGCTGCGGTCCATCGGGCGACGCAGGCCGGGCATGCGGGTGGCGATGGTGATGTTTGAAGAAAATGCGCGCAAGATCAACGCGGCGCTCAGTGCCATCAACCCGGCGGCGCAGCAGGACATCGTGGCGCTGGGCCATGCCGACTCCATGCTCAAGGTGCATGAACTGATCGAAGGCGGCAGCGTCGTCGGCATGCTGGCCGACCGCTGCCTGAATCACGACAGCACGCAGCCCGTGCCCTTTCTCGGCGAATCGGCCGAGTTTCCGGTGGGCCCTTTTCGCATGGCGGCGATTTTGCGCCGGCCCGTGCTGTTCATGGTCGGACTCTACGGTGGCGGCAATCGCTACGACATCCACTTTGAAACACTCGCCGATTTCTCCAGCATCCCCGCTGGCGGGCGTGAAGCCGCCGTCCAGGCCGCGATGGCGCGTTACGCCGCGCTGCTGGAAACCCATTGCCGCGCAGCGCCCTACAACTGGTTCAACTTTTTTGACTTCTGGCAGGCCGCCCCATCCGCGCCCGAAGCCCACCCGGTAACACCCCATGCATGACGCCAGACGCCTCACATCGCCCCGTTTTTCAGCGCTGCTGGCAGCCGCGGGCCTGCTGCTGGGCCTGCTGGGTACACCGGCCCTCGCCGCGTGGGACGTCGCACAACTGATGCAGGGCCTGGCGCAGAACAAGTCGGGCCGCGCCAGCTTTGTCGAGAAAAAATACATCGCGCTGCTCGACAAACCGGTGGAGTCCTCGGGCGAACTGCTCTACACCGCACCGGACCGGCTCGAGAAACGCACATTCAAACCCAGGCCCGAGTCCATGCTGATTGAAAGCGGCACGCTGACGGTGGAGCGCGGCAAGCGCCGCACCACCTTGCGCCTGCAAGACTATCCGGAGCTGGTGGCCTTCACCGAAAGCATACGCGGGACACTGGCCGGCGACCTGGCTGCGCTCAGGCGCATTTACAACCTCGACCTGGAAGGCACCGAGGAGCGCTGGACGCTGACGCTGCGCCCCATGGAGACCAAAATGCTGGAGGTGGTGCAGCGTATCCGCATAGGCGGCAGCCGCGCCGAGGTCAAAACCGTCGAGATCGAGCAGACCGACAAGGACCGCTCGGTGATGGTCATCGCTCCGCTGGCGCCATGACAAAACGTTTTTTCCAGGCGCGCTTGCTGCCGGTCTGGATCTGGCTGGCGGCCCTGCTGCTGTGCGGCGTGCTGGTGGCGCGCACCACCTTTACTGCTGACATGTCGGCATTTTTGCCGCGCTCGCCCACGCCGGAGCAGCAACTGCTGGTGGACCAGTTGCGCGACGGGCTGGTGTCCCGCCTGATCCTGGTCGCCATTGAAGGCGGCGACCCGGCCAGCCGCGCCGCCGCATCCGGCGCCATGGCCGTCCAGTTGCGCGGCGACAAACGCTTCACCACCGTCAGCAACGGTGAGTCGGGCGGCATGCAGCGCGACCAGGCCTTTCTGTTCGAGCACCGCTACCTGCTCAGCCCTGCCGTCACGCCGGCGCGTTTCAGCGTCGAAGGGCTGCGCGCAGCGGTGGGTGACACGCTGGACCTGCTGGCCTCACCGGCCGGTTTGCTGACCAAATCCCTGTTGCCACGCGATCCGACCGGCGAGATCCCCTTGTTGCTTGAAGAGTTTTCGGGCGATGGCAGCAGCGGCGCCAACCGGCCCAACGTGGCCGGCGGCGTCTGGGCCTCGCGCGACGGCCAGCGCGCCCTGCTGCTGGCGCAAACCGTGGCGCCGGGTTCGGACACCGATGCCCAGGAACAGGCGCTTGACGCCGTACGTGCAGCCTTCGCGCAGGCGCAACAGGCCGCAACGCCCGGCCAGGCGATGCAGCTGGTCGTCACCGGCCCGGGCGTCTTCGCGGTGCAGGCGCGTGAGACCATCAAGCGCGAAGTGACCCGCACCTCCATCATCAGCCTGGTGCTGATGCTGACCCTGCTGATCGTGATCTACCGTTCGCTGACCACGCTGGCTTTGGGCATGGTGCCGGTGGTCTCAGGCACGGTGGCCGGCATTGTTGCCGTCAGCCTCGGCTTCGGCGAAGTGCATGGCATCACGCTGGGCTTTGGCACCACGCTGATCGGCGAGGCGGTGGATTATTCGATTTACCTGTTTGTGCAATCAGAGCGCACGGCAACGTCCAGAACCGACTGGGTGCGGCGCTTCTGGCCAACCATACGGCTGGGGGTATTGACCTCGGTCGCCGGATTCGCCTCGCTGCTGTTTTCGGGTTTTCCGGGGCTGGCGCAACTGGGCTTGTACTCCATCGTCGGCCTGCTGACGGCGGCGGCGGTCACGCGTTTTGTCATGCCGCTGCTGCTGCCTGCGGGTTTTCGCGTGCGCGATGTGTCTGCGCTGGGCGAAAGACTGGGCGTCTGGGTGCGCTTTGCCCCGCGGCTGAAATGGGCCGCGCTGGCACTGATGCTGCTGGCCTGTGTGCCACTGGCCCTCCACCGCGACAAACTGTGGAACCATGAGCTGTCGGGACTGAGCCCGATTTCACTGGCCGACCAGATGCAGGACACCGCCCTGCGCGCCGACCTCGGCGCGCCCGACGTGCGTTACCTGGTGGTCATCAGCGCAGCCACCCAGGAACAGGTGCTCCAGGCTGCGGAGGGCACCGTGCAGGCCCTGCAGGGCCTGGTCGATCGGCAAGTGATCACGGGGGTGGACACGCCGACGCGGTTCTTGCCCAGCATGGCCACCCAGCAGGCCCGGCTGGCCAGCCTTCCAGCCCCGCCGGCGCTCAAGGCCCGCCTGGCCGAAGCTGTGACTGACCTGCCCATCCAGGCGGACCGGCTGGCACCTTTTCTGGTCGATGCCGAGGCGGCCCGCCAGAGCCGGCCGCTGCAGCGGGCGGACCTCACCGGCACCACGCTGGCCGTCGCCGTCGATGGCATGTTGTTGGAGCGCGGCGCCTCGCCCGGCCGGCCGGCAGGCTGGAGTGCGCTGCTGCCGCTGCACGCGCCTGCCAACGGGATCATCGATGCTGCCGCCGTGAGGCAGGTGCTGGCGGACGCGCCAGGCGACCGTGCCAGCGGAAGCGCCCTGTTTGTGGACCTCAAGGGCGAAGCCGACCGCCTGTACAGCGGCTATTTGCGCGAAGCGATTGTGTTGTCCCTGGCTGGCCTGGCTGCCGTAGCGCTGTTGCTGCTGCTGAGCCTGCGTTCGGCGGTGTTAACCCTGCGCGTGCTGGCTCCGCCTGCAGCCGCCATCATCGTCGTGCTCGGCGGCCTGGCACTGGCCGGTCACCGCCTGACCATTCTTCACCTGATCGGCCTGCTGCTGGTGGTGGCCGTGGGCTCCAACTACGCGCTGTTTTTCAACAGCGGCCCGCGCAGGTCTGGCCCCGAAGACAAGGCCGCGCGTGAGGACCGTGAGGCGTCCGGCATCACGCCGCGCACCCTGGCCTCGCTGCTGTTTGCCAACCTCACCACGGTCGCCGGTTTCGGCGTGCTGGCGATCTCCAGCGTGCCGGTGTTTCAGGCCATCGGCTTGACGGTCGGCCCCGGCTCGGTGCTGGTGCTGCTGTTTTCCGCCATTTTTGCGGCGCAATCCTCCTCGACCCTGGCTGCGCCGGCCAGGGGCATCACACCATGAGCGCACCGCTGGCTTCA
The DNA here is from genome assembly GCA_040385775.1 of Pseudomonadota bacterium. Taxonomy (GTDB): domain Bacteria; phylum Pseudomonadota; class Gammaproteobacteria; order Burkholderiales; family Burkholderiaceae_C; genus Polaromonas. Next base: position 9,157 of record JAZKGR010000139.1, on the reverse strand, counting down.
AACGCAGAAAGTGGCCGTTGGCACATGCCTGCCCTGGTGAAGGTTTCGCTGGGCGTGCACGCAGCCGCCGCACTGGCCGTCCTGGCCGCGCCCGCATGGTGGCCGTGGGCGCTGGCGGCACTGGTCCTCAACCATGCGCTGCTGGCGACGGTCGGCCTGCTGCCGCGAACCCACTGGCTGGGTGCCAACTGGACCCGGCTGCCCGACGCGGCCGCAGCGCGCGGAGAAATCGCTCTGACCATTGACGATGGGCCGGACCCGGTGGTCACGCCCGCCGTGCTCGAACTGCTGGACCGTCATGGCGCCAAAGCCACTTTTTTCTGCGTCGGCCGGCAAGCCGCGCTGTATCCCGAAATTTGCCGCGACATCGTCAGGCGCGGCCACCGCATCGAAAACCACAGCCAGCAGCACCGCCACAATTTTTCATTGCTCGGACCCGGCGGCTTCCGGCGTGAGCTGGAGGCAGCCCAGACCACCCTGACCGCCATCACCGGAGACCGCCCGCAATTTTTCCGCGCGCCGGCTGGTTTGCGCAACCCCTTCCTGGACCCGGCGTTGCAACGCAGCGGCCTGCGCCTGGCGAGCTGGACGCGGCGTGCCTACGACACACGGGTAGGCGATCCCGCCATCGTGTTGCGCAAACTCTGCACCTCGCTGCGGGCGGGCGACATTTTGCTGCTGCATGATCGCCATGCCGCCCTCACGCCAAACGGCGTGCCAGTGATCCTGGAGGTTTTGCCACCCCTGCTGCAAGCCATCGCGCAAGCCGGCCTGCGACCCGTCACCCTTCGTGAAGCCCTGATATGACTGCCACTCCCGCTGCGTTTGTCAAACACCTGATCTCCAGGGCGGCGGCACCCTACCGGGCGTCCGGACTCTATGCCTGGTTCTTCGCACGCGGCAAGCTCGGCGGCGATCCGGTGTTTGCGCACCTGCTGGCTGCCGGGCTGCTGACCGGGCGCGAGCGCATCGTCGACATCGGCTGCGGCCAGGGACTGCTGAGTGCGTGGCTTCTTGCCGGGCAGGCATCCAGCGCCAATGGCACCTGGCCCGAGGCCTGGCCAGCCGCACCGCAAACCGTGCACATACGCGGCATCGAGCTGATGGCGCACGACGTGGCGCGGGCCGACAGCGCACTGGCGCCAGCGGTCAGCGCAGGCCGTGCCAGTTTCGTGCAGGCCGACATGTGCAGCGTGGACTTCGGCCAGGCCGATGCGGTGGTGATTCTCGATGTGCTGCACTATGTTCCGCTGGCCGCGCAGGACGAGGTGCTGGCGCGAGTGCGCCGCAGCCTGGCGCCGGACGGCGTGTTGCTGTTGCGTGTCGGTGATGCCGCCGGCGGCCTGCGTTTTTCCATCAGCAACTGGGTGGACCATGTGGTGACCACCTTGCGCGGGCACCGTCTCGGCATCCTCTATTGCCGACCGCTGGCCGCCTGGCAGGACAGGCTGCATCAGCTCGGCTTTGTGGTGGAAACCCAGTCGATGAGCCAGGGCACGCCGTTTGCCAACGTCCTGCTGGTGGCCCGCCTGCGCCCCATTTCATGATCATCCCGAGGCACCCTGATGACCTTTGCTCCTCCTTCACCGACTGGCGCCATGCAGGCGCTGCTGCTGTCGCACTTCACGGCCACCAGTTGCATCGGCGCCGGCCTTGACGCCACACTGGCCTCCTTGCGCGCAGAGCGCAGCGGCCTCAAGCCCTGTGACTTTGACTCGACCGATCTCGCCACGTGGATAGGCGAGGTCGCGCATGTCGATCTGGAAGTCCTGCGCCCCGACCTGCGCGCCTTCAACTGCCGCAACAACCGCCTGGCCCAGCTCGGGCTGCGCCAGGACGGTTTTGAAGAGGCGGTGCTGGCCGCTGCGGGCCGCTACGGCAAGCGGCGCATCGGTGTGTTTCTGGGGACCAGCACCTCCGGCATTCTGGAGACCGAACTCGCCTACCGCACGCTCGATCCGGTCACCGGCGCACTGCCTGCGACTTTTGTATATGCGGGCAGCCACAACCCGTTTTCAGTCACGGCCTTCGTTCGCGGCTACTTCGGCCTCGAAGGGCCGGCCATGACGGTGTCGTCTGCCTGTTCTTCCAGCGCCAAGGTGTTTGCCTCGGCACGCCGCATGATGGCGGCCGGACTGATTGATGCGGCCGTCGTCGGCGGGGTGGATTCGCTGTGCCTGACCACGCTGTACGGTTTCAACTCGCTGGACCTGCTCTCACCCCAGCCCTGCCAGCCCTTTGACGCTGGGCGCAAGGGCATTTCCATCGGCGAAGGCGCGGCTTTTGTACTGCTTGAAAAGCTGCCTGACAGTCTGGACGCGGCTGCGGTCCTGCTGCGTGGCATCGGCGAGTCCAGCGACGCCCACCACATGTCGGCGCCGCACCCCGAAGGCCGGGGCGCCATCAGCGCCATGCGCCAGGCGCTGGCCAGCGCGGGACAGCAGCCCGGCCAGATCGACTACATCAATCTGCATGGCACGGCCACGCCCTCCAACGACACCGTCGAAGGCAAGGCGGTCGCCGCAGTGTTTGGCGACCATGCCCTGCCCTGCAGTTCAACCAAGGGCGCGACCGGCCACACCCTGGGCGCTGCCGGTGGCCTGGAGGCGGTGATCAGCGCCCTGGCATTGCAGCAGGGTTTCATGCCCGGCGGCGTGCACACGCAAACCGTGGACCCGGCCTTGCCGGTGAACTACCTGCTGCACAACCGCGAGCAGGCGCCGCGCCATGTGCTCAGCAACTCCTTTGGTTTTGGCGGCACCAATTGCAGCCTTGTTCTCGGCCGCGCGACATAAGGAACGGGATATGACAACTCCCCCCACTTCAGGACTCACCGTGTTTGTGGAAGGCATTGGCCTGGTCGGTCCGGGCCTTACCAGCTGGAACGACGGCAGCGACAAACTCACGGGCCGCATGCCCTACGTCTCTGTCCCGACTGTGCTGCCGGCGCCCATGTCGCTGCCCGCCGCAGAGCGCCGCCGCGCCGGCGCTGTCATCAAGGTGTCGCTGGCAGTCGGCCAGGAGGCTGTCGGCGCCGCCGGGCTGCAGGCCTCAAGCCTGCCCTCGGTCTTCACCTCGTCCGGTGGCGACGGTGTGAACTGCCACGACATCTGCCTGGCGCTGGCCTCGAACGACCGGCTGATTTCACCGACGCGTTTTCACAACTCGGTGCACAACGCGGCGTCGGGCTACTGGAGCATTTCAACCGGTGCCACGCCGACCTCGTCGGTGCTCTGCGCCCACGATGGCAGTTTTGCCGCCGGCCTGCTGGAAGCCATCACGCAGGCCGTCGTCGACGACACGCCCGTGCTGCTGGTGGCCTACGACACCCATTACCCCGAACCCCTGCACAGCAAGCGGCCGGTGCCGGATACGCTGGGCGTTGCACTGGTGTTAAGCCCGCGGCGCAGCGAACGCAGCCTGGCGCGCATCACGCTGCCGGGCGACTCCGGCCTGACCCCCACGGCGGCGGCGGTCATGAGTGATCCGGCGCTGGAGTTCCTGCGCAAGACCATTCCGGCTGCGCGCGCCCTTCCCCTGCTGCGGCCCATCGCGAACCAGCAGGCGGCGACCATCACGCTGGATTATCTGGACGGCCTGCAACTGACCGTCGAAGTCACGCCGCCATGAACGCGTCCCGCACACTGACCCACGACGAAATTGCCCGACGCATCCCGCATCAGGGCGACATGTGCCTGCTGGACACTGTGACCGACTGGGACAGCGACCGCATCGCGTGCCAGGCCAGCAACCACCAGGCAGCCGGCAACCCGCTGCGGGCGCAGGGCCGGCTCGGCGCCGCCTGCGGCGTTGAATACGCGGCGCAGGCGATGGCCGTGCATGGATCGCTGGTGGCCGAAAGCATGGCGGGTGGTCTGGAGGCTGACGCTGTGCCGCGCGCCGGCTACCTCACCAGCATCCGCAGCGTGAGCCTGCATGTGGACCGGCTGGACACCATCGCTGCGCCGCTGACGATCAGCGCCGAACGGATCACCGGCGACAACAACACCGTGCTGTACAGCTTTGCAGTGAAGTCCGGCGATACAGCGCTGCTCAGCGGGCGTGCCGTGGTGGTGCTTGATGCCTCCGCGCTTGCATTGCCGCCCACCACCCCCGGCTGAACCGGGCACCCCAAGGAGAAACCCATGAGCACCCCTCCCAAACGCGCACTTGTCACCGGCGGCAGCGGCGGCATCGGTTCCGCCATCTGCCGGCGGCTCGCGTCCGATGGTTACAGCGTCATCGTCCACGCCAACGCAAACCTGGCGACAGCGCAGGCAGTCGCAGCAGACATCGTGGCGCAAGGCGGCCTGGCCCAGGCCGTTGCCTTCGACGTGACCGATGCGGCGGCAACCGCTGCGGCACTCGAGACCTTGCTCGAAGGCGGCCCCATCCAGGTGCTCGTCAACAATGCCGGCATCCATGACGACGCCGTATTCCCGGGGATGCAACTGGCGCAGTGGCAGCGTGTGCTCGATGTATCACTCAACGGCTTCTTCCATGTCACGCAGCCGCTGACCATGCCGATGATCCGCACGCGCTGGGGCCGCATCATCACCATCACCTCGGTCGCCGCGGTGGCCGGCAACCGCGGCCAGGTCAACTATTCGGCGGCCAAGGGCGCGCTGCATGCGGCCACCAAATCACTGGCGCTCGAAGTCGCCAGCCGCGGCATCACCGTCAACGCCGTGGCGCCCGGCATCATAGACACCGCCATGACCAAGGACAGTTTCAGCCCCGAGCTCATCAACACCATGGTGCCCATGAAACGCGCCGGCAAGGCCGAAGAGGTCGCCGACCTGGTGGGTTTTCTGGCGTCAGGGCAAGCGGCCTACATCAGCGGCCAGGTCATTTCCATCAATGGCGGCATGATCTGAGACGATCCGGGCCCTTGTCCGATTGACGCGCGGGTCAAAAGGCGTGAAGCTGGCCCATGAAGTCCTTATCCACACAAACTCACGCACCCATCGCTGCGGTACACGCCCCGCATGTCCCGCTCACCGACTACTACCAGACCGAGCAGGACCGGCAAGCCTATTTGCGCAAAATTTTTGACGACACTGCGGCAGACTACGACCGCATCGAGGCCATGCTGGCCTGGGGCACCGGCTCGCGCTATCGGCGCCAGGCACTGGTTCGCGGCGGCTTGAAGACCGGCATGAAGGTGCTCGATGTGGGCGTGGGCACGGGTCTTGTGGCGGCGCAGGCCTGCCTCCTGGCCGGCGACCCCATCCTGGTCACTGGTCTCGATCCCAGTCCCGGCATGCTGGCGGCCAGCCGGCTGCCGCCGGCCCTGTTGCTGGTGGAGGGTCGGGCCGAGTCCCTGCCTTTCCCGGACAACCATTTTGATTTCCTGAGCATGGGTTATGCGCTTCGCCACATCAGCGACCTGGGTGTGGCATTTGAAGAATTCCACCGGGTCCTGAAGCCCGGCGGCCGCCTGTGCATTCTTGAAATCACGCAGGCCAAAAGTGCACCGGGGCGCTGGCTGCTCAAAACCTATATGCGCAGCGTGATACCGCTGCTGACGCGGCTGGTCTCACGGCAAAAGGACACGGCAACAATCTGGCGCTACTACCGGGACAGCATCGAAGCCTGCGTCCCGCCGGAACAGGTCATGGCCACGCTGGGCGCGGCCGGGCTGGTGCAGGTCCGGCAGCACCTGGAAGTCGGGGTGTTCTCCGAGTACCAGGCGATCAAGCCTGAAAACGCCGGCTGAGACCCTACTCCATCGGCCCGCACCGGGCGCCCGCCAGCGCCTGGCGGGGATCAGGGGCCGCCGAACAGGCGCCGCCACAGCAGCACCGGCAGGCGCAGCACAAAACCCAGGAACAGCCGCGAGTGCATCCAGCTCAGCAGCAGGTTGTCGCGCAGGTAATTGAAGTGCGAGACACCGCCTTCATCGGCGCGGAAGTATTTGACGGTGGCGGGCACATTGACCGGCTTGACACCCAGCCAGCACATGCGCACCACGGCCTCGGGATCAAAGTCGAAGCGGCGCATCCAGCGCTGGCCGTGCATCACACGCCGCAGCGGCTCAATCGGGTACACGCGAAAACCGAACAGCGAGTCACCGATGCCGGCCCACAGGGTTTCAAGATTGGCCCACCCGTTGGAGACCTTGCGTCCGTTCACGCGCAGGCGCGGCGCATCGGCCGCAAACACCGGCACGCCCAGCACCATGGCAGCGGGCTGCGCGCTGGAGCGGGCCATGAAGTCAGGAATCAGGTGCGCTGGATGCTGGCCGTCGGAGTCCATCGTCAGCACATGCGTAAAACCCTGGGCCGCGGCACGGTCGATACCGTGCAAAACTGCCGCACCCTTGCCGACATTCTGCGGGAGCACGATCACATGCAGGCCCGGGTCCTGCGCGGCCATGGCCTGCAAACCGGCGGCACTGTCATCGGTGCTGCCGTCGACCACCACCCACACCGGCGTCCATTGCGCGCGCGCCGAGCGAACAGTTTCATAGACCTTGGGGCCTGGGTTGTAGCTGGGAATCAGCACCAGATGGGAAAGCGAGGCGCCGGGGGATGGAGAACTGGGTGCAGAGACGGTCATCGGCATCAACAAGGAAGCGGTGGAGTTCGGGGCTGCGGCTCAGGCCGGCGGCGCCTTGACGGGGAAATCCGGCAACTGCGCATGCGCGAGTTCGGACTGGAAGTAGTGTTCAAGTTCGCAGACGAATTGCGCCGTGTCGCGCGGAGGGTCAAAGCGCTTGCCAAGCCGCACGCGGTAAGTGATGGGCATTCGGGGTGTCCACAGCAGCGACCAGCCTTTGCCGAGAAAGCCCGAGTCGGTCTCGATGAACACCGTCTGCACCGGTACACCGGCCTTCTTCGCGATCAGGCCGGTCGTGCCCTGCATGGCGCCCACCGGAAAACGCGTGGTCCGCGTGCCCTCGGGAAACAGCAACAGGTGGCTGCCGCGATGCAGATCGTCCACACCCAGCTGAACCATGGTGCGCAGTGGCGTGTTGCGGATATAACCCGCGAGGCGGGCGCCCGCACCAAAAAAAACGCTGTTGACCAGCTCGGCCTTCATGATGCAGGCCGCATCGGGCAAGCGCGAGAGAATCATCACCGCGTCGAGCAGGCAGGGGTGGTTGGGCGCGATCACCATGGCCGGGCCATCCCTGAGCGCATCCAGTGCCGAAAGATCAAATCGGCAGGCGCCCATGCGCGCCAGAAAGCGCAAGTAGGCCCGCGTGGTGAGGGTGACCAGTTTTCGGCCCAGGCGCTTGCTCAGCACACGCGGCAGCAGCGCACGCATGGGAAAAGCCAGCAAGGTGACGCTCAGGCAGATCACCCCGAGCACGAGATAACCCAGGTGCTTGCGCAAGCTCTCGTGCAGCCGGGTTTGCCCGACATGGAGCTTCAACGGTTCTTCCAGCAGAACTTGCGGTTTGTAGTCCATAAGTCAGCGCGTCAGCGGCGCTCCATGCGCTGCCGGTTCCGGGCCATCCACGGCATCCACGACACGGATATTGGCCTTGCGCAAGCGCATGGCGTGCCAGGAGCGCTTGAAGTTCAGCGCCGAGGCGATATAGAAAATACCCTTGAGCGCGGCCAGCGACCGCCAGATCGGTGTCTTGCCGAAAATGTCGCCCGCCAACATGGACAGCAAGGCTTCCTTGACACGCCAGATATTGCTGGGCGCCATGAACAGGTCGCGCATGGTCGGGTTGGTCACGCGGTAGATGAACCACGAAAACTCCTTGGGGCCCTTGCGCACCTGGCGGTCGAAATGGGCCAGCGCCGCGGCGGCTTTCGCCGGTTCGCGCAAGCAGGTGTCCACCGTCTCGGCGCCGACAAAGCCGCCCTGCATCGCCAGCATCACGCCCGAGGAAAACACCGGGTCGATGAAGGTGAAGGCGTCGCCGATCATCACGTAGCCGGGGCCGTGCGTGCGGTCGCAGGCATAGGAAAAGTTGCCGGTGGCTTCGACTTCCGACGACAGCGTGGCATGGGCCAGGCGCTCGCTGAGGGCCGGGCACATGGCGATGGTGTCGAGGAAAAAGTCCTTCACCGGCTTGTCCCGCGTCTTCAGGTAATGCGGCCAGACCACCGCGCCGACGCTGGTGAAGCCGTCGGCCAGCGGAATGAACCAGAACCAGCCGTGGTCGAACCAGAAGATCGTGATGTTGCCCTCGGCCTGACCGGGGTGCCGCGTCGCACCCGTGAAATGGCCATACAGCGCCGAGCTGTTGTGTTTGGGGTTGCGGCGCTTCATGTCGAACTGCTTGCCCAGCACGGTGTCGCGCCCCGAAGCATCGACCACAAACCGCGCGCGCCAGCTTGCTGTGCTGCCGTCATCGTGCTGCGCCTGCACGGTGGCGCTCTTGCCATCGCGCGCAAAGGCCACCCCCTTGACCCGGCAGCCTTCGATCACTTCGGCGCCCAGCCGGGCCGCGTTGCGGATCAGGATTTCGTCAAATTCAGAACGCCGCACCTGGTAGGAAAAAGGCATGGACTTGTCCCAGGCGTCGGCAAACTCGAAAGTCTGGCTTTTGGCGGCATGCCACGGGGAAACAAATTCCGCGCCCCACTTTTCCATGCCAACGGCCTTGACGGCATCGGCCACGCCGAGCTTTTCAAGCAGTGGCAAATTGGCTGGCAGCAGCGACTCGCCAATATGAAAACGCGGGTGATGCTCCTTTTCAAGCACCACCACCTTGTGGCCGCGCTGTGCCAGCAGGGCGCCGGCGGTGGCGCCGGCAGGCCCGCCGCCTATGACCAGCACATCACATTCGGCCGTCGCTGCGCCTGAAGGGGTGGGCGAATGGAACTCCTCGGTCATAGACAGATCCCTGGTTGGATTTTTTCTCGCGCCAAACGCGTTGATGTAGCGTTTATGTGCGGTAGCGTCCTTGAGTTTAGCGGGGGGTGAGCGGAATATTTGTAGTGAAATGTCGCTTTACACAGCCACGTTTTCACCCATACCACACCGCCATCCGGAAAGCGCCGCTACCCGAACGGCGCAAGTGCTATTATTTTCCCCGGCCATGCTGCCGCGCCGTCCCGCTGGCGTCTGTCCCAGCCTGTCCTCCCCACGCACCAAGCCCCCGTGAACCTTTCCCCGTCCGACGCCCTTCCGGAGATAGCCGACACCGCCCCCGCTGCGGGCGGAAAACACACGCCCATGATGGTCCAGTACC
>JAZKGR010000138.1:0-26484 GCA_040385775.1 Pseudomonadota bacterium | reverse complement strand
CTCGCCCTGATCCGTTTTCGGCTGCGCTCCTCGGCCCAGCCCGACGGGTGGGGGATGAACCAATGCGGGGACAAAAATCCGGAGCGCAGGAAGCGCGCAGCGCTTCATGCACGGAATCCCATGCGGCCGTCATGTTCAGGTCCTGCTATCCGTGGCACACCCGGGTGCTGCGGTCTGCAGCGTCCGAGGGGCAGGGGTTTCGCTCGAGGCTTAAGCGCCCTTGCCCCCGCGCAAGCGCTCGATCAGGCCATTGAGCTCGTGGGGCGAGGAGAACGGGATCGCCACTTATCGATGCACACATGTTCCGTCACGGCAACGCTAGCGAAACAGCTTGACCCCTAAAACCGAATGCGCCCGGGCCAAGGGCTGCGCCAGGAATAAATCAGCGCTTAAGCAAGCCGGCCATAGCGGCTTCAAGATCGGCCTTGCGCTTTTCTAACGCAGCGAGCTTGCGCTCCTTTTCAGATTGGGCTTGCGGGTTGGCGGGCGTGCCCGCGTCCATCTTGTTTTGCAGATCCATGTTGGCCATTTCGGCCTGTATGCCGTTCAGATCGCGCTTGAACTGGTCGTGCCGTGTCTGGGTGATTTTCCGCGCACGCAACGCGTCATTCAAGGCGACCGACTGCTTGTCTAGCTGTGCTTGCGTGGACTGAATGCGTTTGCCCATGCGCTCAAGCTCACGGTCACGCTGAATTTTATCGTCCTGCAGCATCGTATTCTGCGTCTTCGCAGCGACCAAATCGCTTCTGGCTGCGGCCTTAGCCTGATCGATCCCGCCGCCTGCGCGTGTGTTCTCCTTGGCCTCCATATAGGTACCACATCCGGTCAGCATCACCATCATGGCGGCAAGAAGTGCAAGGTTTTTTTTCATTTGCCCCTCACGCCCTGGAAACGGCCAACGCAAGGTTGTACTCGCTGACATTTCGTTCAAGCTGCGCAATCTGGCGGTCTGTCTTTTCAATCTCGGTGTCAAGATCGCGCCGTGCGGCTGGCGCGGCCATTTTTCTTCCCGCTTGGGCGTACTGTGTGCGTGTTTCCTTCGCCTTTTCAAGGGCCTTGTTCAACACCGCGACATTGCCCTCCTCACGGGCGCGGGCCTCTTCCGCCTGTTTCTGAGACAGGCGGCCGGCGGTCAAGTCGGACTTCATGCTTGCCAGGCGCGCGCGCCCATCCATCAACACCTTGTCTGAAGTCGCGATCACTTCTGCGAGGCGGGCATTGTCGGTCTGCAAATCATTCACAGCGGACCGGATGGCAGCGACCTCGTTATTGCCGGCGCGTTCTTTCTTGGCGGTGGCATAACCGTCAACGCCGCCCAGCACCGCGCCGCCAAGACCACCGATCAAGGCCGCCTGCTGCGTCTGTTTCTTGTTGCCGCCGCTCATGAAAGAAAGCGCAGCGCCTGCTACAGCGCCCATCAGGGCGCCAGTGACGACGCCGCCAAAAACGGTGGACTGAAAGCGCGACTCATCTGCCCGCAGCTTGGCCTCCGCAGGCGTCAAGGCCGGCGTGTTTTGCTGCGCCGACGGCATCCAGCTCTGGGTTCCCAGTTTTTGAGTCATGGTTTCGCAGCCCGTCAGGGACAGCGCCGTGACCAGAGCGCCGACAAGAAGCGGCGCTTGTTTAAACATTCTGTTTTTCACTTTTTGGCTCCCGGAACATTGAGTTTGACCAGTTCAGCAAGCAGCGCGGGCTTTTCGATAGGCTTTCCGTTGCGCGCGCCCTGGCTGAGTCTGACCACCAGATCAACCAGTGGCCCATACCCCTGAACAGAGCGCGCCTCGAATTCGCGCTTCAGGATTTCTCCTTGCGCCGCGATCGCTGGCGTTGCGTAATCTAGCCCAATTTGTTTTAAAGTGTCAATAGCGTAATCAAGTGTTCCATCAAGCGCGTCGTTACTGGCTTTGAGGTTCAGGGCTGCGTCTTTCTTGATGTTCTCTGGCCAGTTGCCGCTGGCGAACTTTTCGAGACTGGCAATTTTGTTGCGGTCTTCCATCAGTTTTCGCGCCAGGTAGGCGCCAACGCGGATTTCGCTCTTGGCGGAGCGGTCGCGCTGTTCGTTGCGTGCCTGTACGTTGGCCTTGATCACGGTTCCGATGCCCTCAATCCGGCTTTTCAGCGCCGGGTCGTTGACGGCCTTGGCCAGCGCCTCTACCTCCTTGGCCGGATCGGCCAGCGGCTGGCCCACCGGGCCGGGGCCGGCCTGCGCGGCAGCCGTCCAGAGCCCGCGAACGACTTGCAGGCGCTGCGGCGTCGGAAGCGATGGAGGCACCACCACGAGGCGCAGGCCGGTGGCCTTGTCGCGGCGTTCGCCACTTTTGTCGACGGGCGCGTACTCCGAGCGGGCCGCCGCGCGAATGTCGGCCAGCGCCGTGCGGAAGTCACCGCCTTTGACCGTGTATCCGCCAGCTTGCCCGTGCATGCGCGAATATTTGTTCAACCGGAAAGGGTCCATCACGAACTCGCCGGCATTGCCCAGCATGTCGTGGACGCCGAGCGGGTTGGGTTTGAGCAGGCCGATGCCGTTGAGCTCGTTGTTGGAGGAGTCGGTGCCCGCATACCAGACGTAGCGCTGTGGGCCATCAGGCATCGGGAACGCCGGCTGCTCGAAAACGGCGTCGGCCACAGTCACGCCCCCGCGCGCAGCGAACTCCCATTCATTCTCGGTGGGCAGCCGCACAAAGCTTTGAGAGCCGTCTTCGCTGGGCAAGGCAGCGCCGCCATTCTTGACCAGCCAGCCGGAATACTGCGCCGCATAACCAACGGCTTCTGCCCAGGTCACGCCGGTTTTGGGCATACGCCCATCGTCGGTCGCTGCTGGGCACTTGCCCGATAGGGCGTCGTATTGCAACGTGGTGAGCTCGTATTTGGCGATGAGGAAGTAACGCTGGCTCTTCTGTTTGGTATCGGTGAAGCCGCCGCCGACGTATTCGCTGCGACTGTTCTCGGCATAGGCAAAGCGCTGGTCCGGGTTGCCGAGCTGCACGCGCCGGTCGTCCAGCGCATCGGCCGCCGGGACATTGACTCGGCGAAACGCCATCGAGCCGCCGCAGGGCATGGGCAGGACGATGTCGTCCGGCTTGGCTTGCGGGTTGAACAGGTTGGCGGGCCACTTGGCCTGGCCCCACGCCGCACAGGTCGCCAGCGCAGCGGCGGGAACAACAACCCGCAAGCGGTGCAGCCCGCGGGTCACAAAGGAACTAGATGTCTCGCAATACATGTGCAGCCTCCACGTTGGATGCCTTCCAGCCGCCCAGGAGGGCCGGAAGGATAGAAAGAATCAGTACCGCCGCCACACCCAACCCGAAGCCTGACGCCCCGAGCTTGACAGCGGCTTCGCCGGTATGGAGGTGTCTGGCGAAGTAGGCATTGATGGCGCCTGCAGCGGCCAAATACACCACCCAGGCCATCAGCGCCCCGAGGAGCGCCACGGCCGCAGCGTTCACGCAGGGCAGCGCCATGAGCCATGAACGACCGTGACCGGTGAGTTGCAACAGCGCGTACTCGCGCCGCTTGCGCTGCACGGCGGACAGCTGCATTGCAATCAGCGCCACAGCGGCGCCAATTGCCGAAATGGCGGCCACCATGGCAAGCACTGCGCGCAGGTTGCGCTGGAGGCCGAGCGTGCTGGCGATCTCCGCGCCACGCGTGTAGACGGAAATGCCGGCGGCTTCCAACCGCGCAGCCAGCCCGCCGACGTCCTGGATCGACGTGGCGTAGGCCCGAAAACGCGGGTAAACGCCGGTCTTTTGCACCGGGCCGTTACCGCTGAGGCCGAGGCTTTCAACGGTGTAGCCGTCACGCCACGCCTGGATGTCTTCCAGCAGAGCAATCTGGCACAGCGCGGAGGTGCCGTCGCCCTGCTCAACGGGCAAGACGCCGGCCACCACCACGGTCAACACCCCGCGTTCGGTCTCCCCCTCGCGCTGGCGCTCCAGCGCGATGGACACAGAGCCCCCCCGAGCGGTGCGCAACTGCGCTGCAGCGCGGGCGCTCAGCAACACCTGTCCCGCAGCAGGCGGCGTCGCGTTACCCAGCAGCGGGTCGCCCGAAGCGGTGGGCAGCAGGTCGGTGCGTACGGGCGCCGGCGCGTCGTTGGCGAACAGATCGACCTGGCTGGCAATCGAGCGCGTCTCGGGCAACACGAAGGCCAAGCCAGGCCAACTGGCAACGTCGCGGAACCAGGCGGCATCAAATTTGTGGTTGCCCGTGCTTTCAGGCAACACGCGGCGCATGACAGGGTCGCGGTTTTGCCGCTCGATGAGCGTGCCGATCACGCCATTCTCAAGGCCCCAAAGCGTCCACAGCGGCGCCAGAGTGGCGGCCAGCACGGCGGCGGCGCAGAAGGCCAGCCAGCGTTCGTGCCAGAGGTCGCGCAGCGCCAGCCGAAGCAGGTGTGCGAGGGAGCCGCGCATCGTGCTCATGCCTGGTTTTCCAGGCGCATGGTACTGCCATGCATGCTGCAGCGCGCAAGGCCGATGCCATGCTCGCGCAGCAAGGCGAGGTCATGACTGACCACCAGCAACGCAGCGCCCGCCTCCTGCGTCAGTCGCATCAGCAACGCGAGGGCCGCTGGCGCGTGTTCCACGCCGATGGACGCGGTCGGTTCGTCGGCAAAGACGAGGCCCGGGCGATGCGCAAGCGAGCGCGCAATGGCCACGCGCTGGCGCTGACCCACGGACAGTTGCGAAGGCAGGCGTTTTTCAAGTCCCGACAAATCCAGCGCAGACAGAAGTTGCAAAGCCCATGCGGCATCAACCCGGCCCAGCAGGCGCTGCGACAGAAGCACGTTGTCCCACACGGTCAGACTCGACAACAGTCCTCCCGTTTGCAGTACGACCCCAATGGCGCTTGCACGCAGCCGCGTACAGGCGCTGGATCCGCCTTCGCGCCAAAGCTTCATCACGTCCTGGCCGGCGACCCGGAACTCCTGCGCGCTGCTGGGCCGCAGCAGCATGGAGAACAGATCTATCAGTGTGCTCTTGCCACAGCCCGAGGGACCGACCACGCCGACGGCTTCGCCGGGGTCCAGCCGGAACTGCTTGACCTCGACCCCAAACGCGCCGTCGGCTCCCCCGCGGTGGTACACCAGGTCTCGCACCTCCAGGCTTGCCATGGCACGCCTGCTCAGGGCAAGGAATCGATCGGCACAGGATAAACCCGGTCGCCATCGCTAGCGGCCGGATTCAATTTCACCCAGCGGTCTACGTCATCGTGGAACCGCTGGTAGAGCGCGATCTTCGACTTGATGGTGTCCAGGATCGCCTGTGACTGGCCCACGCCCATATTGGTCCAGGCGGTCAGGTCGATGGACATGAGCTGGCTCTGATACGGCAGGCCTTCCAGGTAGTCACCCATCAGCCCGGACTGTTCCAGGTTCTTGGCCTGTCCCTGCGCCAGACGCGACGGGTCGCGGCCCATGGCCACGGCCGCGCTGCGCAGCTGGTTGAAGAAGCTGCCAGGATCAATCTGCGCTTTCTCACCGGCTTCCACGAGCCGGCGCAGCGTGTTCTGCAGATCCGATAGCTGGTTTTTGGTCAGCAGCACACGAACCGTGAAGCAGGGAATCTCGCGGTTCTTCACATCCCGGTCCGAGGCCCACGCCTCGTACATCGGCGGCGACTTGGCTCCCTGCTGGCGCCCCAGGTAAGACAGCACCATGGCGCGGCCCACAGCGTCCACGCTGTCCTGTACTGCATCGCCCTTGCCTGTGGGGGGAGCCGACAGCGCCTTCTCCGGTGACTTGACCTGTTCAACCAGCGCGCGCGCCATCTTCTTGACGTCGCCTTCGAATTTGGCCGGATCGCCCGCTTCCACCGGGAAGTACAGTGCACCCTTGCCAGGCCACGCCGTCAAGCGCTTGAACTGCGCCTCAGCGATGGCGTGGTCCTTCTGGCCTTCTGTCGTCTTGATGTGCATCGCGTAAATGGCAACACCGCGCTCCTGCGCGTTGGTGCGCATCTGGTCGGTCGACATTTTGCTCGCGGCCAGGCTGGAGTTGCCTTCCCGGGCGCTCGCATCTGTGATGTAGACGATATAACGTCCGCCAAAATTGTTCCAGTTGATCTTGCGCAGCGCTTCGTCGAGCGCGGAGTAGCCGTCCTCGGCAAAGGCTCGCGTCGAACTCTTGGTGGCCTGGATCTTTTGCATGGCCGCCATGAACTGTTCTTTGGTGCTGGTCTGGTTGGGATCGGCGAAGACCCTGGAAAGATACTCCACGCCTTGCGTCTTGGCAGGATCGTCCTGGAAACCCAGCAACCCGAAGCGGATGCGGTTTTGTACCTTTCCTTCCTCGGCCTGCTTCAGCACCTCTTCCATCGCCTTGCGCGTGCGGTCGATGTACGGCTGCATGGACGACGTGGCGTCGATCACGAACACGACTGCGGAGTTGAAATTTGAAATGCCGGCGTCCCCCGCTGCGGGCGCAGCAGCTGCAGGCGCCGACGGCACGTCCTGCGTGACGGAAGCAACGCGGACCAGGCGAGCGCGGTGGCCGGATTTGAGCAGTGTCGAGCTGGCTTCCAGCACGGGCAACAGATAAAACTGCTTTTGCAGGTCGATGTACTTTTCAGGCTCTGCAGCAATCACGGCATGGCCAGAGCCCAGGGTTCCCTTGGCGCTTATTTCCTTGGCGATGCGCTGCGTTTCCGACGCCGCGTTGTCGGCGTTGACAAGCGCCGAGAGCCCGGCTTTCTCCCGAAAGAAAAGTACGCGCTCGCGATTGGTCGGCGCCGCAAAAGCCAGCGTGATGCTGTGCTGCCATGACACAGTGTCGGCTTCCTTCAGGTAGCCATCGGTCTTGCCCTGCGTGCCCGCGCCGACCAGCAGCCAGGCGCTGCCACCTTCCGCCACCCGCGCATAAACGTAAAACACCGTGAAAGGCGCAGCCGGCTTGCCAGTGCCTGCAACGCCGGGCTTGGCGGCCACCACCGCGCCAGGCCGCGTCAGCACACGCTGGTACAAGGTCTTTTTTCCGTCCATGAGCAAGGGCGCCTTGGGCTGGCCGAAGACGACGGCGGGACCTAGGCTTGCCAAGCCGCCTGTCAGGGCAACCCATTGACGTCTGGTGATCTGCATACATCCTCCGATTTTTTAAGCACACGCGGCCGTGCCACCCACCCGATGGGTCCTGCTACTTGCCGAGATCTTTCCTGGCTGCCTCGTGGCCCCCCTGAGCAGCCTTCTGAAGCCAGGATATCGCCTGGTCTTCGGCATTCGGCTCGTCGGTGCGCCCCTTCTTGAGCATCGTCGCGTAGCGGTACTGGGCCTCGGGGTCTCCGGCTTCCGCGGCACGCTTGTACCAGCGCGCGGCCTCCAGCGGATTGGGCGCGGGCATCGGGCTTTTTGCCTTGTCCCAGCGGTCTGGGTCATAGAAAGCGCCCATCGCGACAGCCGCCGCGTTGTCACCTTTTTCACCGGCGTATTTGTAGAGCAGGAACTGGCCGTCCAGCAGCTTGCCGTCTTTGGCCAGCGCGTTGGCCTTCGCAGCAGCCGCGGCGGACTCAGGCCCCTCGCTTAGAAAGTCGCGCACACTCTTGAGCGATTCGTCGGCAACGGGCGCAGTGGGGGTCTCTTTTGCGACCGCGGGGTCTTGCGGTGGTTTCTGCATCCACCACACGCCGAAAACAACGGCTGCGACCACCAGCGCTGCCAGCCCGAGCCACACTCCCTTTTTATTTCCGGAACCACCTTGCTTGTGCCCGGCCGATTCGTCCTCGGGCGCTGGCTCCGCGGCAGGCGAGACCGCCTCTTCAACCATGGGTTCTGGCTCCGGTTCCGGTGCCAACGGCGGCGGCGCAGGCGGCAGCGGATAGGGGGCCGGTGGTGGCGCCACGACCGGGCCGCTGGGGTCCGGTGGCGGCGTCCAGTCGAGCGGCATCTGGGAGGGCCTGCGCATCGACACGGGACCGGTGAAACGCTCCTCGACTTCTTCGTTCGTGATGGTGTTGCGCAGGAGCAGTTTGTAGGGCTGGTTGGCGCGCAGATGGTAGGTGACACCGTGGTCGATGTCGAACGCCAGCACGGACCCTTCGATGCGTGGCATGACAGGCCTGAAGCGGTAGACGGCCGTGGTCCAGGGCTCCGGCGGGTTGCGCGGGTCCAGGTAACGCTCCACGCCACCAGACTGAATGATTGCCAGCTCAATGACTTCCGGGGCAGGAAAGCGAGCAAGGGCCGGGCCCGATATCTGCAACGTACCGGTACCCTGTGGCTGGGTCGGGAATTGAACGAGGCGTGTGGGCATGGACGGCTACAGGTGTTTCAGGTTGGACAAGCTTCAGCTCGTGGCCAGCTGCAGGGCCGGGGCTATTTTTTGCAGGATGTCGCCAAGCGCGCGGTTATCTTCTTCGCTGATTTCCCGGCCGCCGGCATGCGCCATGTTGTCGATGCCGAGCTGGCGCAGTGCCACGCCCCAGTCGAGAAAATAGCCTTTCTCCCATTCCGTACGCTGCGTCCCCAGAGTGGGGAGCACCCCGGCTGCCGGAACAGCAGGCGCCGCGAAGACGCCGCGCTCACGCGGCTTGGGCCCCTCCGGCACAGCGGGCCGCACGGTCTCAGCCATGTCGCCAAAGCCAAGGAACGCAACGAAGTCATTGACGATCACGGTGGCGATGCTGGCGCCGCGGTCTGCCACCTCATCCCAGCGGACGTTGGCCGAAACGAGCTGCGAACGAACCTGGCCGGCAATGCGGTCGATCAGTCCGAGGCGATCGGCGGCGACCACCAGCTCATTGCCCAGCTCGCTCACCAGTTGGGAGTCGAGTCCGAGCGCCGCCAGCGTCACCGGGTCGGCCGAAAGGCCGCGAATCTGCTCCGTCCAGAGGTTGAGCACCTGCAGGGCGAACTGGTAAGGTCGGTCGCGCACCTTGACGGGCAAAGCCTTGGCGGACGACGCGGCTGCCGCCGTCGAGTCGGCCCACGGGTCATCCCACGGATCGGCCTCGGCCTGGCCTGGGGCCGTCGCCGGTTCGACCGTCAGCTCCACCTTCATGTTGGCCACGTTCAGGAAAGTGGCGCGAACGTCGGCATCGCTGAGCTGAAAGCAGGCCAACAGCCCACTGAAGTTGGCCAGTTGTCGCGCCTTGCACGCCTGAAACAGGCGTCGCCGAAGGTTGTTCAGCGCTTCTTCCTTTTCCTTGCGCGAGGCCTCGCCTTCGGCATGATAGAAACCCTTGAAATTACCGTCGAGCTGGCGTGCCTGGTCCACCAGCCGGCCCATCATCTGCATGGTCTTGAGTTTGGGCGAGAGCACCCTCTCGAGGTTTTCGACGAGGAAGCGCACGCCACCGTCGTTGAACGTCATTGCGCTGTCCCAGGCCAGCGCCGGGTTGGAGAAGTGCTTGACGCAGTTTTCCGAGGCCAGCATGCCCTGCCTGTTGGCATCAATGCGGCTCGCAGCCTGGACGGCAATTCCGGTTTCGCGGCGCGGCGTACCCTCTTCAACCAGCGCTTCGTACTGGAACACACTGTCAATTTCGAAGCCGGGATTGCGCAGAAAGAAGGTATTGCAAAATGCCTTGCCGTCCCAGTTCTGCAGCCAGTCCTGCTGCTTGTACAGCTGGAACATGGAGGCTTCCAGTCGCGTGTCGACGCGGCTGACCCAGGACTCGGGCGTGTCGCCGGGTTTGGTGGTGAGCTCCATGTCGAACTTGGTCAACACGAAGAACAGCGCGCAGGGCAACTGGGCGCGCATCTGCGCGTTGCCTCCATGCGTCTGTTCGACCCATTTGGACACCAGCTGCGTGAGGTCCTTGACCTCCTGGTTGCTGGGCGGCATGCACAGCAGCATGCAGGTCAGCTCGCGCTCTTCGGTGTAGCGCTGGAACAGGTAAGCGATCTTGCCGCGCAGCAACATGTTGCGCACACAGAAGGAGCGCTCCTCGGGATCCGTCGGCAACTCCAGCATCTTCTCGCGCGAGCGGGCGCCTGGAAAATCCAGCAGGTCGGTGTGTTCAAAGAAGGTCCATGGCTTGTCGGCCATCACGACCTTGATCTCGGCCACCAGCGCTGTCAGTGTCGCGCGCGGCACCTTGATCGCCGGGCCATCGCTGCCATCCGGCAGTTCTGGCACAACGCTGATCAGGTCCTTCAGGTCTTCAGGCGTGCCGAGGTGCTGCTTGAGGATTTCCACGTCGATGATGCTTCGGGCCCGCGGCACCAGGCAGTCGATGCTGGCACGCGCGGTCGGTGAGTGACTGAGGTCCTCCAGAGAGCGCTGCAACAGCTTGAAAATACCGGTGATGTCTGGCGACTCACCCCACAGCAGGCTGTACAGTTCGATGCGCGCAGCCACCGGCAACCGATGGCCGAAACGCGTCAGTGCCTCCCAATAGCCAGCCCGTCGCAACTGCTCCACCGATTTCCTGAAATTGCTCTCGAAGTATTCGCCAACGTCATACATGACGATTTCATCCAGGTGCGCGGCGGTCTGACGGGCCTGCGGCTCGAGCTGCGCGATCACGGCACGGATGCGGTCCTCGCTGGGCAGGCCAAGTTTGCGGCTGTGCTCGTCGAAATCCGACAGGAAGCTGTTGCCAATGATCTTGACCAGATCGGTTTCGGTGAGAAGGCGCAGCTCGACCGGGTGCTTGGCGTCGCGCGTGCCGGGCACGATGGTGAAGCGCGTGACAAGGCCCGTGGACTCCTTTCCGCCTTCCGGGTTGATCTCCATGATGAAGTTTTTCATGGTCCCGGCAAAGTCAACCATCAGCGGCTTGTCCTTGCTGCGCCCGAGCACCGACACGAGGTAGGACTTTCCTGCCTGGCTGGGGCCGAACACACCCGCGCTGTTGCGGCGCGAGGACGAGGCGGCGAGCTTGCGCGACAGGTTTTCCGTGCGGCGGGTGGCGTCCACCAGGCTGTGCTTCTGAGTCGCCACCGAGGTGGCGACCTCGGCCATTCGCGTGGCCCAGGCGCGCCCGCGCGAACTCGCGCTGCCGAGGGACAATGCGGCTTCCAGGAGTTTTTGTTGGGACGGGTCGCTCATCTCTTAACTCTCCACAAGAATGCCGGTGTCGAGCCAGTAACCCTGACTCTGGTTGATGGTCTGCAGCCTCAGTTTGAGGCTGCCGTTCTTTGGTACGTTCGCGTCCTCGCGGTTGCGCAGCCCGTCGATGACCAGATTGGGATTGTCAATATTTTCTTCACCGGTTTTGGCGCGGCCATCGCGCTTCAAGGTGACCATCAGCGGCGTCTGCGGATGCAGCTTGCGCGCGGCGTCGGGAGATTCATAGTCGATGCTGTACAGCCGTGTTGCGGGCCACCAGTCGGCCGCGAGCTGGCGGAACCCGAGCGGCATCGGCCCCCGGAACTCGAACGGTGTCGAAGGCACCTCGTAGCTCGAGTTGTCCAGGTCGAGGTCGGTAAAGAACTCGTCTGCGGTGCGCAGCCGGTTCGACAGGTCGAGCTTGCCGAAGTAGCGCGCCGTGGACTTGGGCTTGAGCTGGTCTGCACGGAAGTTGAAGTTCTGCAACTGGCCATTGCCCAGCAGGCACACCATGGCACCCACCGCAGCGGTTGTCTTCGGGTCGCCGACCATGGCCCGGTGGTCGCGGAATGGATACCACTGACCGACCCGGAACTGATGCAGCGAGATCACGCGGTGCGAGGGAAGCGTGGCGCTTTCCTGCAGGATCTGGCGCACCGCCGGCAAGCGCGATGCACGGCCCGAAAGGATGAGCAGGTCGCAGCGGTAGCGGTGCACCATTTCGCCCATGGCTTGCAGCATTTCCGTGAACACGGCCCGGATCGTGCGGTCGATGTCCACCACGTCGATCTCGAACTCCATCTCCTCGATCTTGAACGCCTTCGCGCCTTTTTTGGCCAACTCGGTGTTGACGTGGGCGATGAGGTCCGAATTAGGCTGGTTGTCCGACGCAAAGAATTCCGAGAAGCGCCGCCGCACTGCCGCCACCGGCCGCAGCGGCTCGAAGGACTCGTACTCGGCGATCATGCCGAGCGCGATGGGCGCGGCGATCTGCGCGGCAAACTGCTGGCGCCTGACCAGCTCACTGGCCTTCATGTCGCCGCGGTCGCCGCCCACGAGGTGGTTGACTGCATAGTCGGCCGACTCGCCCATCCCGCCGTCGCGCAGCGCGCGCTTGATCGGGTCGATCACGTGGTTGCGCACCACGCGCAGCAGCGCGTCGTCACCCGCCAGGTTGAATCCTTCGCGGAACTCCTGGTTCGGGAAGATGGTGACGTTGGCGCCAGTTCCCTCAACCTTCACAGAGGTGACGACCAGGTCGGTGGTGCCGCCACCCAGGTCGATGGTGGCGAGGCGACAGGCGTCGCGCGTCTGTGGGTCCTGCTGGTTGACAGGATGCCGCACCGAGTCGAAGAAGGCGCGCGCATCGCCGGAATAGTTGAGCGCAATCTGCGTGTACAGGTACACCGCCTGTGTCGCCGTGGCTTCGTCCCATTGCAGGATGACTTCCGGGCCGCCCAGGAAAGGATTGGCGCCCGACTGCTTGCCCACCGAGTGCCTGATGGCGACCTCTTTGGAATACGCCAAGCGACTGACGGGATCGAACTCGCCTTCACGCTCCTCACCGGTCAAGGGCCATGCCACACCGATCGACACGTAGGCCAGCTCCACGGCCGCCTTGGCACGGTCTTCCAGGATGCGCCGCTCGGCCAGCGGCATGGCGGTAGGCATGGTCATGATGATGCGCCGCAGCCGCCGCGGCAGGTTGGCGTTGGCAGCACGTCGCATGCGGTGCTTGGGCGAGTTCATCATGGACATGGCCTGGATGAAAATTTCGGCCAGCGCAAAGGCGGTGAGATTGCTGCGCGAGTAGAAAGCCTGCATCGACGGGAAGCCCAGCGTCGGGCTGCTTTCCGCGATGTCCGCCGGAATGCGGTGCAATGCGTCGCCGAAGTCATTGACCAGCGTGGTGAAGGCTACGCCGGTTGCGATGTCGGACAGGCCGTCGCGCACGCTTGTTGAATTGAAGCGCCAGGAGTCGCGCCGCTCGTCGAGATCCCAGAGGTAGCGCTTGGGGCTTGACACGCCGGACGCCCCCTCGCTGCCCGAACGATTGGCCGCCAGCCGCGCCGCCTCCACGCCAACACGAACAACCGTCGGCCAGCCAAAGGCGCCTGAGCGGCCGCTGCGCTCCGACAGGTGAGACATGCCGAAGCCAGCCCGCGCAAACTCGAAGCGGCTTGGGAAAGGGTCGGTGTAGGTCTGCTCGGCCAGACTCAGGTCGCGCACTTCAAGCTTGACGGCCTTGGTGATGTCCACACCCAGGTGGTCAGCGTCCGATTCGATGAGCAGGCCGCAACTGCGCGAGTTGCCCAGATCAAGCACCAGGTCGACGTCGATGGGGTCGGGCTGCGGCTGCGTAACGCGGTCCACCAGTTTCAGGCGCGGCAGGATGTCCAGGTCGTGCAACATCTCCAGGTAGCACATGTAGCGCGCCAGATGCTCACCCGCGCCTTCCATCTCGTTCTCATAGATCTCGGCATCGCTGCGCGGGCGGAAGTTGAATTTGCGCCGTTCGCGCTCCTTGCGTTCCTTCATTTCCCGGTAAACCTCGAAGCACCAGTCTTTCACCCAGTCCTGGGCGCTGAACCAGCCGATCGGGTCCTTGGCACTGGGCAACGCAAACTCCCGGCCGTTGCGGGCGTCCAGCGGCGACGGCGCCAGATAGGCCTCGTTCTCCTGGAACTCAAGCAGCGCCGTGTCCACGGCCACCACCAGGCGAAGGTCGTTGTTGTCGGCATCGGGCTTGTCCAGCTTGACCAGGTAGGCGCGGGCCCAGTTGGTCGGGCCGCGGAAAAAGCCCTGGGCCTCGCGGCGCAGCAGCGGGATGGGCATCCAGACGCGGTTGAACATCTCGATGACGGACTTGATGTCGACCGTGTAGGACTCAAGGCCCGTGGCGTCTTCCTCGCCGCGTCGCGTGCGGATCGGGGCACGTACGCCGAGCACGCTTTCTATCGGGTTCGGATTGGGCGGTTTGGGATCGTCAAAGCCCCAGTCCTGAACCGGTGGAAATTGCTTGTTGATCGAAAATCCGAAATCCAGGAATTGCACCCCGGTGCCCATGATCATGGGCACGACTTCCGGGAAATCCGGCAACTCATGCAGAGCCATGCTTAACTCCCTTTCGCCTTGAAGCGCGGTTCGTAACGGGTTGTCGATGCGTAGGGTTTAGTGTAACCAAGAGTTTCTTTCCTGCTATTGGAGGCGGCGCAGTGGAACGCGATAGCGATGACCATCGTCGTTGAGCACCTCGCAGATTGTTTTTCCGGAGCGATTGGCCCTGCATTCGAGCTTGGAACCATTCAGGGTCCCGGAGGCAGCCGAACACTTGCGGACGTCGATGAAAACCGTGGTTCCGTCGGTTCGTGCCTGGAGCCCACCCGCACAGTCTTCAATGGGTTTCTCAAACGCCTTGCGCTCGGTTCCGTAGTTTTCGCCGGAGCCGTCCTTGTTAAAGCGGAGCGTCCGCCGGAAACTGCCGGTCACATTGTCCGGCTTCCCGTCATAGGTCACCAGCCGGCCCTCGCCGAGTTGCCACAAGCCCTCCATGAAGCTCAGGTCGCCGTTCTTCAGGGCGTCGGCGGGAATGGTCAAATCGCGACCTGCTTTCAGGCCGCGGGTGTCAGGCGCCTTGGGCTCTGGCGGCGGGGGCGGCTGTGGAGGCGCGGGGGCAGGCTCCTGCGTCGGGATCGGCGGCAGCGGTGCGGGCGGCGACGGGTCCGCACAGGCGCGCAAGCCCACGGCCAGCAGCAACAGCAACAAAATCAACAGCAGAGGCCAGAGCAGCCACCACCACCACGCGCGTTTTTTTCTGCCCGCATTGTTATCGGCAGCCAAAGGAGTCGCCGCGAGCCCGGCCGCAGAGCTTTCGGTGGGACGGGACACGGGGTCCAGGCTTTGACCCTGCTGGGTTTCAAAGCCCCAGAATGACAGCACCGGCTGCTCGCCGACGTAGTGAAGATGCTTGCCCTCGCGCGGTACTTTCAGCGCCTGCTCAAGCAGACTTGCATACGCACTGGCGCCGCCGATGCTGTTGCCGCCTTCTGCACGAAGCCTGTCGATGGTGTCCCGCAATGCCGAGTGGATGCGCTCGGTGCTGGCAAGCGCCCGCGCGCGCGCGGCTTCGTCCATGTCTTCAAGCTGGTGCTGCACGCCGGGGCACTCGGCAAGCCAGCGCAGATCGCCTGTGTCGGGGGCATACACCGGCCGCGCAAAATAGTCCGCGTAGGGCTTGCCAAGGCGCGACACCAGCATGGCCCGCAATTGCACGTGACTCTGGTAGGCCGGTTTGCCAAAGGCGCCGAACGGGCGAAAGCGGTCAACTTTGTCATGGGCCAGGAGCGCGCCGGAAGAAGGAACGATGGCCATCAGGGCTGGCGCTGTACGCCCATGTAGTAGCGGCTGCCGTCCGGATTGATGCCGAAACACTGGGTCTGGCCGCTCTTGTCCTTGTTGCACTCAATCTTGGGCGGCGCATAAGAGCCGCCCCCGCTGCACGGAATGGACTGCGCACCGTCAATGCTGAGTTTGCCGCCTTTCATGTTGCCCTGAACCGCGCCCTTGCAGGTGCTGCCGTCTTTGCGGCGCATGCTGATCTCGCCCTTGCCGTCCTTGTTGAAATCAAACGACATATCGAGCGGCTGCTGCGTCTTGTTGTCAATGAGGCCGTCGCCGGCTTTCCATTTTCCTTCGAGGAAGCCCATCTTCTCGGCTGCCTTCGGATCGTCAGGCATCTTCAGCGCCCTCGGGTCTTCAGGCGGCTTGGACGGGTCGGTTTTTCCTTTCTGGTCAGGCGTGAGCTTGTCGTCCTTCTTTTTGTCTTTGTCTGAGTCCTTGTTTGGATCCTTGTTCGGGTCCTTGTTCGGATCGTTCTTGTCCTTGTCCGCTTCCAGCCCCTTGAGCGCGTTCGAATCTTCCGGCCTGGCATCGGCCGGCGAGGACGCTGCGCTCTCCGGCGCCATGGCGCCGGGCATGCTGCCGTCCGGCCCCGTGCCAGGACCTCCGGGCACCGCGCTGCCACCACCCACGCCGTCGCGACCGGTCATACCCGGTCCCATCGGCGCGGATGGGTCGGAGGCACCGGGCGCACCCGGCACGCCGGGCGAAGATGGGTCGGCCAAGCCCGGGATGGCGCCCTTGAGGTCCAGCAGTGCCTCACCCCTGCAGGCCCGCATGCCGACCAGCAGCAGCAACAGCAACAGCAACAACATCAGCAGCCAGAGCAACCACCACCACCACGGGCGCCTGCGTTTTTCTTCCACGGGCAGTGCAGAAATCATGGCCGGCCCAGCGGCAGGCGGCGCGGCGGCCGGGTAGCGAGAGGCGACGGCGGCAGGGTCGAGGCTGCCGCCCTGTTGCGTCTCAAAGCCCCAGAAGGACAGCACGGGCTGTTCGTCCACATAGTGCAGGTGCCGGCCATCCTGCGGCACCTTGAGGGCCTGCTCCAGCAAGCTGGCATAAGCGCCGGCACCGCTGGTGCTGTTGCCGCCTTCAGCGCGCAGCTTGGCGATCATTTCCCCGAGCGCCGCATGAATGGATGCGGTCTTGTCCTGAACCCGCTGGCGCGCGGCCTCGTCCAGGTCTTCGACCTTCTTTTCAGTGCCAGCACACTCAGCAATCCAGCGCAGCTGGCCGGTGTCCGGGTCGTACACGGGACGGGCAAAGTAGTTCGCGTACTCCTTGCCAAGCCGCGACAGCAGCATGGCGCGCAGTTGCACATGGCTTTGGTAAGCCGGCTTGCCAAAGGCGCCGAAGGGCCGGTATTTGTCGACCTTGTCGTGCGCCAGCAGCGCGCCTGCGGTGATGAGCGTGTTCATGGTGATTATTTGCAGGCGGCCGTAGCCACCGCCTCCTTCATTTTTCGCGACAGGTCGGCCGGGTCGCCGGGACTGAGCACGCGGCCACCCCCTGCGCTGGCAACACACTGCATCATCCGCTTGCCACTGGGGCTGTCAGCGAGGTCGATCACATTGATGACGACGTTGGGCCTGGATGCCCGGACGGCCCGCGCTGCGGCGCAGGGGTCGCCGCCGCAGGAGTCGTCGCCATCACTCACGATGACGATGACACTGTCGGCACTGTCGGAGGTCACCGCGCCGGCGCGCCTGATCGCTTCGGCCAGCGGGGTGCCCGCCTTGCCGGCAAGGCCGTTGATCTCTCCGATGAGCGCGCCCCGCTCGCCCGGTTTGTAAAACTTGTCGCGGCGAACCTGCCCGCAGGCCGCGAAGTCGACCAGCCCGACGTCCACATCGCCGGGCAAGGACCGGATCATCGCCTCTGCCGCCCGCTTGGCAGCCTGCAGCCTTGTCCCGCTGCCGAAAGCTTCATTCATGCTGCCCGATGCGTCAACGATCATCACCACTTCGGCTTCATCACCAGGGGGACGAGGCTGGCATGCCTTGGCCTGCGGTCTCGGCGCGGGTGGCGGCGCAACGGGCCTGGAAGCCGGCGGCGCAGGCTTGGAGGCTGGCGGTTGCGGCGGTTTGGGCGGCTCCTTGGGTGGCACGTCCTTTGAGGCCGGTGGCTGCGGTGCGGAGGCTGCGGGCTCCGGCGGCGGCGCGGGGGGCGGTGGTTCGCTGGCCGCGGGCAGCGGCGGATCGACCTTGTCGGGCTCGCACTGGAACTGTGGCTGGACTTTGCGCCTGGCGATTTCTTCTTCGAGTTCCCGGTTCTGCTTTTCAACCTCGGCCAACGCGGACGACGCGTCCGGCAAGACCGGCATGAGTCCCGAGCAGCGCTTGAGGCCGAACAGCAGCAGCGCGAGCAACAGCAGTGCGAGCAACACCCAGCGCAGCCACCTCATGGCGAGCAGACGCTTCCACCACGGCAGCTTCGCGACCGGCGGCGGAACATTGCGCGCATCGACGTCAATGATGTCGGCGTCTTGAATGTCAGCCGCAGCATTCGCAGGAACGGACGGCGGAACATGGGCGGGCAGGGCCGCTGCGGAAGGGGGAACGGTCAGCGCGCTTGCGGCCGGAGCCGCTGCCTGCCCCGGCATGGCAAGGGCTGAACCGCTGTGGCCCCACATGACGGTGACAGCCTTGCCCCCGACGCTGAACAGCCAGTCGCCGGAACCCACCTGGGCCGACCGCTCCAGCATGTCGGCAAGGTCTTTTTGTTCGGGGCCCTGTGCACGCAGCTGCGCGGCGAGGCCGCGAATGTCGCCAGAAAGCCGCATTGCGGTTTTGCGGAGTTTGGCGAGGTCTTCCTCCGGCAGCGTTGAAGCCTTGCGCACGGCGCCTGCCAGGTGCGTAGACCATGCCACCCCGCCCGACGCGTCCACGGCGGCGCGCGCCAAAAAATCCGCATGGTTCTGGCCCAGCTTGCTGCGCAGCGTGGAGACTATCTGCTCGTAGCTGTCGGTCAGCCTGCGGCCGCCGAATTCAATAGGCAGACCATCCTGGCCTGCGGTCTGGATTAGTTGCTGTTGAGGCACGCGCTGATTCCCTGAAGTAGTGCACTTTTGCTGCACACATTTTGCAATGTACTTTACCTTGCTGTTGCAATCATGCAAACTAGCCATCGCAAAACACTCTCTTCAAAACAACACCGTTTTCCCAGATGACCCAAACTGCGGACAATCCGCCTTCATCAGCCCCCCATCCCCAACGCCGCGGGTGGATTGCAGCACTGTTCGCGCTGTTGCTCATCGCCATCCTGGGTTTGGCGTGGTGGCTCTGGCAGCAATGGGGGGGCGATCAGGACGATGCAGCGGCCTTGCAGGCGGCCCTGCTAAAAAACCAGTCGCTACGCGCCGACCTTTCCGGCATCAAGCCGGCCGACAAACCGATCTGCCGCGCAGGAGAAACCCTCAAGGAGATCTCTGCCGGGCCAGGCGCCGGCGTCAGCGCTGGCCCGAAAGGCAGCGCCGATCTGGAGTCCAGCGCATCATCAGCACAACCGCCCGTCGCTCCGGCACCGCCGCCGCCGATTTCCGGAACGGCAGCCAAACCGCTGGGCCTGGCAGCGCTGGCCGAGCGGCTTGAACTTGCGACCGCGCTGGTCGTGGTGCCGGGCAATGCGAACTCGCTGTCCACAGGTTCCGGTTTCTTCATCACGCCACAGCTTCTCGCGACCAACCAGCATGTTGTTGAAGGCGCTATCAATGGCCGCGTGTACATCACCAGCAAGAGCCTGAAAGCGGTGCGGCGTGGAACGGTGCTGGGCGCCTCGGGTACGTCGCAAACCGGCTCGGCCGACTTCGCGCTGGTGCGTATCGACGACGGTGTCGCGCCTGGCATGCTGGACATGAGTCCTGAGGTCTCCAAGCTGACGGCGGTCGTGGCGGCAGGTTATCCGGCCATCGTGACGCGGAACGATCCCAATTTCCGGCGATTGATTGAAGGCAATGACAGCCGCGCCGCGCCGGACCTGAGCGTGGTGCGCGGCGAAATCCAGTCGCTTCAGAATTCCCGCCAGGGTGTGGCGCAGCTGGTGCATACCGCGCCGATTTCAGGCGGCAACTCCGGTGGACCACTCATCGACATCTGCGGTCGTGTGATTGGCGTCAATACCTTTATTGCCGTAGACCAGCAGCAATCGGCGAGGGTGTCCTATGCGCTGAGCGCGCGCGCACTTTCCGACTTTCTGGCAAGCA
The DNA here is from genome assembly GCA_040385775.1 of Pseudomonadota bacterium. Lineage (GTDB taxonomy): Bacteria > Pseudomonadota > Gammaproteobacteria > Burkholderiales > Burkholderiaceae_C > Polaromonas. The sequence goes on along the minus strand of JAZKGR010000138.1, from coordinate 6,895 downwards.
ACGGGGCGGCGATTCGCAAGGATGCCCGTAGTTGCAACAGTTAGCGGCTGGCCTCATGAGCAGCACCCGGCACCTGGCACGCCAACCCGTCAGGCTGTTTTGCCGCCGCGCAAGCGCTCGATCAGGCCGTTGAGTTCGTCCAGGGATGAGAACTGGATCGCCACTTCGCCCATGTCCTCACGCCGGCCGTTGCGCTTGACCTGCTTTTTGACGCGCACCTCGACGTCGGCCATCAAGAGGTCGGCCAGTTCTTCTTCAACGCGGCGGGTGTCGCGCGACTTTTCCTTGGCGGCTTTTTGCGGCTTCAGTGAAAACTCGGCGCCCAGTTTTTTGACCAGGCTTTCGGCCTCGCGCACCGACAGTTTTTTTGCAGCGATCTGGTTGCCGGCGGTGATCTGTGTCGCGCGGTCCAGGCTCAGCAGCGCGCGCGCGTGGCCCATGTCGATGTCGCCGGCCATCAGCATGGTCTGCACCGGATCGGCCAGATTCAGCAGGCGCAGCAGGTTGGAGGCAGCGCTGCGCGAGCGGCCCACGGCCTGCGCCGCCAGCTCGTGCGTGAGACCAAACTCTTTGACCAGGCGCTGCAGGCCCTGGGCTTCTTCCAGTGGGTTCAGGTCTTCGCGCTGGATATTTTCGATCAGCGCCATGGCGGCGGCCGACTCGTCCGGCACATCGCGCACCAGCACCGGCACGCTGTCCAGGCCGGCAATTTTTGCGGCGCGGAAGCGCCGCTCGCCGGCGATGATTTCGTACTTGCCGTCGTTGGCGCCCGAGCTCAGGCGGCGCACCAGAATCGGCTGCATGATGCCCTGCACCTTGATCGACTCGGCCAGCTCGTACAGTGCGCCCTCGTCCATGCGGGTGCGCGGCTGGTACTGGCCGGCGACCAGATCGGTCAGCAGCAGCGAGGCCGGCTGTCCGGGGCTGCTGGCACTGTTGCTGCCGTTTTCAAGCACGTTGGCGGACTCGCCGACGGTGGGGCCCAGCAGGGCCTGCAGGCCGCGGCCCAGGCCCTTGGGTTTTTTGGTGACCATGGTGTTCTGTCTTTCTGTGGTTCAGTGGGACGCAGTGCTGCTCATCAGCGTCTGCAATTTTTCATGCGCCTCGGGCCAGTCACCGAGGCCGCTGTCGGCGTTGAGGTGGCCGAGCGGGCCGACATCGACAAATTCGGAACCCCAGGCGGCGGCAAATTCGCGCGCGCGGTCCGGGCGGCAGTAGGGGTCGCGGCTGCTGGCCAGCACCACCGAGGGAAATGGCAATGTGTTCATGGGCACCGGCGCCCAGCTCGTCAACAACTGGCGCACTTCCTCACGGTCCACGTCGGGCGGCGCCACCAGCAATGCGGCTTTGACGCGATGGGTGTTGCGCGAGTGCGCGGCCCAGGCGGCGGTCAGGATGCAGCCAAGACTGTGCGCGACCAGCACGACGGGTTCGTCGCTGTCCAGGATCACCTCTTCCAGCCGCGCGATCCAGTCGCCGCGCAAAGGCTGCATCCAGTCGTGCTGCTCGACGCGCTGGTAACCGCGCTTTGCTTCCCACAGGCTTTGCCAGTGGCCGGGGCCGCTGTTTTGCCAGCCCGGCAGGATGAGCACATTCGACAGTTTCATCGTTTGCAAGCCCGGGTTGCTATGATTTCAGGAGCTTCTCGCCCTTGCTGGACGCGGGCCAGAGGCCGATTTGGCTTGAACATCGCCATCACATGGCCTTGATGCGCTGCACCATCTCTTCGGCGAAGGCCACGAAGGCCACGGCACCCTTCGACGCCGGGTCAAACACCACGCCGGGCAGGCCGTAACTCGGCGCTTCGGCCAGCCGCACATTGCGCGGGATCACGGTGTTGAAGACCTTGTCGCCGAAATGCTCCTTGAGCTGGTCGCTGACCTGCTGCTGCAAGGTGATGCGCGGGTCGAACATCACGCGCAGCAGGCCGATGATGGCCAGGTCCTTGTTGAGGTTGGCGTGCACCTGCTTGATGGTGTTGACCAGATCGGTCAGGCCTTCGAGCGCAAAGTACTCGCATTGCATGGGCACGATCACGCCGTGGGCGCAACACAGGCCGTTGAGCGTCAGCATGCTCAGCGAGGGCGGGCAGTCGATCAGCACGAAGTCGTAGTTGTCACTCACTGCGGCCAACGCCAGCTTCAGGCGCTTTTCGCGGCGCTCCACCTCGACCAGCTCGACCTCGGCGCCGGCCAGTTCGCGGTTCGCGCCCAGCACGTCGTAGCCGCATTTTTCGCTGTGCACACGGGCCTCGGCAATCGACGCCGACTCGAGCAGCACGTCGTAAACCGTCAGTTCCAGTTTGCGTTTGTCCACGCCCGAGCCCATGGTCGCATTGCCCTGCGGGTCCAGGTCGATCATCAGCACACGCTGGCCGACCTTGGCCAGGCCGGCGGCCAGGTTCACTGTTGTTGTGGTTTTGCCAACCCCGCCCTTTTGGTTGGCGACGCAAAATATCTTGGCCATCTGTTGTTCTTCTTTTTCGATTCGCTTACTTGGACACGGCCAGCTTGATGCCGAAACCGATCAGGAACACGCCCGCCGCCTTGTTCAGCAGGCTGGTGACTTTGGGGCTGGAGCGGATTCGTTCGGCCAGGAAATGGGTGATCAGCACCGAGGTCAGGCCGTACAAAAAGGTGAGGCCGGCAATCGTCGCGGCCATCACCGCAAAGGTGGTCATGCCCTGGTGCAGCGCCGGGTCCACGAACAGCGGGAAGAAGGCCATGTAGAAAACAATCGCCTTGGGGTTGAGCAAGGTGATCAGCAAGGCCTGGCGGAAGTAGTGCCGCGGCTTGATCTGCAAAATCGGGGCGTCGCCGGGTTTGGCCATCAGCATCTTGATGCCGAGCCAGGCCAGGTAGATCGCGCCGGCCCACTGGACGACATGAAAGGCTGTCGGGTAAGCGGCCATCACAGCCGAGACACCGGCCACGGCGGCCCAAAGCAGCACCTGGTCACCGGCGATCACACCGAAGGTCGCGCCCAGTCCGCCAGAGATGCCGCCCTTGCTGGTGGAGGTGATCAGCGCCAGATTGCCGGGCCCGGGAATCAGCAAAAAAACGATGATGGCAATGACAAATGCGCCGTAATCAGCGACGCCAGCAAATGAGCCCAGCATAAAAATCCCCGGAGTGAGGCGTGAGTTTACGTCAGGGTATTGGATGCGCTTTCCGTTTCCCCTCCGAAGGCGGCCCGGAGCCGCTCAAACCGTGGTTTTTTGTCGCATCCAGACGATGCAGCGCTCGGCGTCCAGCCCCGGCACCTGCAACTGTTCCACGTGAAACACCTCGGCCGAAACCGGCAAGGCGGCGATTTCTTCGGCCGGGTGTTTGCCCTTCATGGCCAGCCACACACCGCCTGGCGCCAGCGCACCGGCCGACCACTGCGTGAAATCGTGCAGCGAGGCAAAGGCGCGTGAGCAGATCACGTCGAAGGGCTGGGTCAGGGTTTCGACGCGTGCATGAATGCCGGCCAGGTTGCCGAGCTTCAGGGACAAGGCCGCCTGTTTGATAAATGCGGCTTTTTTGGACACCGTGTCCACGCAGCTCACCGCCACCTCCGGGCAACAAATGGCGATCACCACGCCCGGCAGCCCCGCCCCGGAACCAACATCCAGCAAGCTGGCCCGATCCAGTCCGGCTTGCGCCAGGTGCCGGCGCAGCGGCGCGATCACCGCCAGGCTATCGAGCAAGTGGTGCGTCAGCATCTCGGCCGGGTCGCGCAACGCCGTCAGGTTGTAGACCTGGGTCCACTTGGCGATCAGGTCCAGGTAGTCCAGCAACTGGCCCACCTGGCTGTCGTTCACCTCCAGCTGCAGCGCCTTCAGTCCGGCACGCAGGTCCTGTTCGCGCGGCCGCATCAGGCGTCGGCCTGCTCGGTGGTCTTGAGCGGAACCGTGTTTTTCCAGAGGTTCTTCTTCAGGTGCACCAGCAGCAACGAGACGGTGGCCGGCGTGATGCCGGAAATGCGCGAGGCCAGGCCCAGGGTTTCAGGCCGGTGTTTGGCGAGGGTCTGGCGCGCCTCGAAACTCAGGGCCGAGACCTGCAAATAGTCCAGGTCGGCCGGCAGCTTGAGGTTCTCGTAATGCGAGGCGCGCTCCACCTCGGTTTTCTGCAGGTCGATGTAGCCGGCGTATTTGACGGCGATTTCGATCTGCTCGACCACACTGCGCGCCATGTCGGCCGCAGCCGATGTTTCACGTGGAACACCTTGGGCATCCGCCGGCGCCAGATCAGGATTGACGTATTTGCCGCCCTCCAGCGACATCAACGCGGCGTAGTCCACATCGGGACGGCGCAGCAAATCCAGCAGGTTGTATTCGTGTTCAATCGCTTTGCCCAGCACCCGCTCAGCCTCGGCCGCAGGCAGGCTGCGCGGATTCACCCAAATGGAACGCAGCCGTTCTGTTTCACGTGAAACAGCGTCGCGCTTGCGGTTGAAGGCGTCCCAGCGGGCGTCATCGACCAAGCCCAGCTCCCTGCCCTTTTCGGTCAGGCGCATGTCGGCATTGTCCTCGCGCAGCATCAGGCGGAACTCGGCCCGGCTGGTGAACATGCGGTAGGGCTCGGTCACGCCTTTGGTGATCAGATCGTCCACCAGCACGCCGAGGTAGGCCTCGTCGCGCTTGGGCAACCACGCCTCCTTGCCCTGGCACTGCAAGGCGGCGTTGATGCCGGCGAACATGCCCTGGGCGGCCGCCTCTTCATAACCGGTGGTGCCATTGATCTGGCCGGCAAAAAACAGCCCCGCCACCGCACGCGTCTCGAAGGTGGTTTTCAGTGAGCGCGGGTCGAAATAGTCGTACTCGATGGCATAGCCAGGCCGCAGAATGTGGGCGTTTTCCATGCCAGCCATGGAGCGCACCAGGTCGTACTGGATGTCGAAAGGCAGGCTGGTCGAGATGCCGTTGGGGTAAATCTCGTGGGTGTTCAGGCCCTCGGGCTCCAGGAAAATCTGGTGGCTTTCCTTGCCGGCGAAGCGGTTGATCTTGTCTTCCACACTCGGGCAGTAGCGCGGGCCGACGCCGTCGATCTTGCCGGTGAACATCGGGCTGCGGTCAAAACCGGAGCGGATGATCTCGTGCGTGCGCTCATTGGTGTGGGTGATCCAGCACGGCATTTGCCGCGGATGCGCGATCTGCCCGCCCATGAAGCTGAACACCGGCACCGCGCCGGGCGTGCCGCCGGGCATGCCGTCACCGGGCTGAACCGTGCATTTGCTGAAGTCGATGCTGCGCCCGTCGATGCGCGGCGGTGTGCCGGTTTTGAGCCGACCCTGCGGCAGCTTGAGTTCTTTCAGCCGCGCCGAGAGCGACACCGCCGGCGGGTCACCCGCCCTGCCCGCCGCATAGTTTTGCAGGCCCACATGAATCTTGCCGTCCAGGAAAGTGCCGGCTGTCAGCACCACGGTGCGTGAACGAAACTTGATGCCGACCTGCGTGACGGCGCCCACCACCCGGTCGCCCTCGACCATCAAATCGTCCACCGCCTGCTGGAACAGCCAGAGATTGGGCTGGTTCTCGATCATGCGGCGGATCGCCGCCTTGTACAGGATGCGGTCGGCCTGCGCACGCGTCGCACGCACGGCCGGACCCTTGGAGCTGTTGAGAATGCGGAACTGGATGCCGCCCTCGTCCGTGGCCAGCGCCATCGCGCCGCCCATGGCATCGACCTCTTTAACCAGGTGGCCCTTGCCGATGCCGCCTATCGACGGGTTGCAGCTCATCTGGCCCAGGGTCTCGATGTTGTGGGTCAGCAGCAGGGTTTTGCAGCCCATGCGGGCAGCAGCCAGCGCGGCCTCGGTGCCGGCATGGCCGCCACCGACCACGATCACGTCAAATTCTTGCGGGTAAAACATCAAGGCTCCGTAGGGCCGCCCCAAGGACGGCTTGCGCCCCCTCGGGGGGCAGAGAAGCGGCAAAGCCGCGAACGTGGGGGCAACATTTCTAGCTCTCAATCAATTCAGTCGGCAGCCCCATGCCACGCGCGACCTGCGCCTGGCGCCGGTCAGCTGTTACAAACAAATCCACGCGCGTCGCCAGTGCACTGCCCACATGCAGGGCATCCATGCCGCGCAGAGGCCCCTGCTCCATGGCCGCGAAGGCAAAGCGCTCGACATGCACGTCCAACGGCACCAGTGTCATGTCGGCCACGTCGCGCTGTGCCGCCGCCCAGGCACGGTCGAATTCAGACGCCGGCAAGCTGCCTTCGCGCCTGCGTCGCAACAAGGCAGACGCGACTTCAGTCTTGCAGTGCGCGGCCACCAGCAATTCGCTGGCCGCCTCAAACAAGGCCAGCACGCGGTCGCGCCCGGCCTCGCTGGCGTAACGCTTGGTCAGCGCCGAGGCGTCGAACATCAGCCGGGCTTCGCCATCGCGCGCCAGCACACGGGTGGGCGACGCGGGTACGGCGTAGGGAGCTACAGCCTTCACCACGGAGCCTCATTGCGCTCGTCCAGCACCGCTTGGGACAAGGACACCCCTTCGGGCAGCACCACCGGGTCGAACGGGCGCTTCCAGCTAGGGACATTGGCAGGCGCCTCTGCGGACTTGCAGGGAACCAGTTCCGCGACGGGCTTGCCATGGCGCAAAATCCGCACGGTTTCACCCTGCTCGACCAAATCGATCATGGCCGAGGCATTTGCGCGGAATTCGCTGAGGGGAATGGTATGCATTTTGTACAAAATAAATGATTTTGTACATTCTATATGTTTAAACGCCGACTGTGGAGACTTTGCTTTAAGCCCTGTTGCCTGTGGTGAAATCAGGCCATGCCTACCCCGAAACTCCTGATTTTTGCCGGCAGCACCCGGTTAGCTTCTTTCAACCGCAAGCTGGCCCATGCCGCCGCTGCTCTGGCGCGCGCCGCCGGCGCCGAGGTCACTCACATCGAGCTGG
>JAZKGR010000137.1:0-6917 GCA_040385775.1 Pseudomonadota bacterium | reverse complement strand
CCACGATGCTGGTGATGCCCAGGGTGTCGTTGAGCTGGCGTATCAGTTGCGCGGCCGTGCCCAGCGAGATCGGGTCCAGGCCGGCAAACGGTTCGTCGTACATGATGAGTTCAGGGTCCAGCACAATCGCGCGTGCCAGCGCCACCCGCCTGGCCATGCCGCCGGAGACTTCGCTGGGCATGAGGTCCCGCGCACCGCGCAGGCCGACCGCATTGAGCTTCATCAGCACGATATCGCGGATCAGCTCCTCCGTCAGGGAGGTGTGTTCGCGCAGCGGAAAAGCCACGTTGTCGAACACGCTCAGATCAGTGAACAGGGCGCCGAACTGGAACAACATACCCATGCGGCGACGCGCAGCGTAGAGTTCGGACTGGTTCAGGCGCCCCACGTCGCGGCCATCGAACAGTACCTCGCCTTTGTTGGCCTTCTGCTGGCCGCCGATCAGTCGCAGCACAGTCGTTTTACCGCCGCCCGAAGCCCCCATCAGCGCGGTGACCTTGCCGCGCGGCACCGACAAGGTGACATCGTTCAAAATCACGCGATCACCCTTGGCACCCGGATAGGCAAAGGTGACCTGTTTGAACTCAACCAGAGGGGATGGCGCGCTGTCGGACATGGGGGCAGGGAAGGCGGCCGGTGCAGATGCCGGCCTCGATTGCAATGCCTTGATGATAAAGGGTTTGCCCTGAGCAGGCAGCGGGCGCGCGTCCTATACCCCTGCGAAAGCACCCCATGAACATGGGGGTTGCCGGCGCCGCCAACGTGGCGATGTCATCCCGAAATTCGCCATTGACCGAAAACAAGCAGCAAAACAGCCGCCAGCCCCCGCCGTCCGGGGGAAAGAAGCTATCAACTTTATAGCGGCTGGCAGTTGGCCGCCGTCAGAGGCGATCAGCGTGGCAGGTCGCTATACCCCATCAGGAATTCATCGACGGATCGCGCGGCCTGACGGCCCTCGCGAATCGCCCACACCACCAGGCTTTGCCCGCGGCGGATATCGCCGGCGGCGAACACCTTGGGCACATTGGTCGCGTAACCGCCGGTGAAGTCGGTACTGGCTTTGGCGTTGCCACGACCGTCCTTCTCAATGCCAAACGCGTCCAGCACGGCGGACACCGGCGCAACAAAACCCATGGCCAGCAGCACCAGGTCGGCCTTCAGCGTCTGCTCCGAGCCAGCCACTTCCTGCATCTTGCCGTCCTTCCACTCGACCCGTACCGTCTTCAGGCCGGTGACCTTGCCGCCGTCGCCCATCAGTTCCTTGGTCGAAATCGCAAATTCGCGATCGCAACCCTCTTCATGCGAAGACGAAGTGCGCAGCTTGACCGGCCAGTAAGGCCAGGTCATGGGGCGGTTTTCCTCTTCGGGCGGTTGCGGCATCAGTTCAAACTGCGTGACGCTGGCCGCGCCGTGGCGGTTGCTGGTGCCGACGCAATCAGAGCCGGTGTCGCCACCACCGATGACGATCACGTGTTTGCCGTCGGCGCGCAGTTGGTCCTTGACCTTGTCGCCGGCATTGACCTTGTTTTGTTGCGGCAAAAATTCCATCGCGTAATGCACGCCGGCCAGGTCGCGTCCGGGAACCGGCAAATCGCGCGACTGCTCGGCGCCGCCGGTCAGCAGCACGGCATCGAAATCTTTCTGCAGCTGTTCGGGCGTGATGGTTTCCTTGGCCCAGTTGGTGACTTTCGAATCCTTGCCCAGCGGGTCCTGTGACTTGCCCACCATGACGCCGGTGCGGAAGGTCACGCCTTCGGCCTGCATCTGCGCCACGCGCCGGTCGATGTGGACCTTCTCCATCTTGAAGTCCGGAATGCCGTAACGCAGCAGGCCGCCGACGCGGTCGTTCTTCTCAAACAGGGTGACCTCATGGCCAACGCGCGCCAGTTGTTGCGCGGCTGCCATGCCGGCCGGGCCGGAGCCCACCACCGCCACTTTTTTGCCGGTCTTGTGCTGCGGCGGCTGGGGCTGCACCCAGCCTTCGGCCCAGGCGCGGTCGATGATGGCGTGTTCGATGGACTTGATGCCCACCGCGTCGTCATTCACATTGAGCGTGCAGGCCGCCTCGCAGGGCGCCGGGCAGATGCGGCCGGTGAACTCCGGGAAGTTGTTGGTGCTGTGCAGGGTGTCGATCGCGCTTTTCCAGTCGGCGCGGAACACCATGTCGTTAAAGTCCGGAATGATGTTGTTGACCGGGCAGCCGCTGTTGCAGAACGGCGTGCCGCAGTCCATGCAGCGCGCCGCCTGCTTGTTGGCCTGCGCATCGTCCAGGCCGATCACAAACTCCTTGTAGTTTTTCAGTCGCTCGGGGACCGGCTTGTAGCCCTCCTCGATGCGTTCGTATTCCATGAAACCGGTGACTTTTCCCATGTCGCTACTCCAGATGCTTCTTGTTCAGGCTGCGGTCTTGGCGGCTTTGGCCGCGGGCTTGCCGCTCGTTTTTGCGGGGACGGCGGCTGCTTTTTTGGCAGCCATTTCGCCCAGCGCGCGTTTGTATTCCAGCGGGAATACCTTGATGAACTTGCCCCTGGCCTCGGCCCAGTTGTCCAGCAGTTCACGCGCGCGTTTGCTGCCGGTCCAGCGGTTGTGGTCCTCCAGCAGCTTGCGCAATTGCGCCTCATCGGTCCGGCCGCCGTGCCACAGGCCCTGCTCGCCGCCGGCTTCCTGCTGGGCTGCAGGCTGGACTTTTTCCAGCGACACCATCGCCGTGTTGCAGCGCTTGGCAAACTGGCCGTCCTCGTCATACACATAGGCCACGCCGCCGCTCATGCCGGCCGCAAAGTTGCGCCCGGTTTTCCCGAGCACGGCGACCGTGCCGCCGGTCATGTATTCGCAGCCGTGGTCGCCCGTTCCTTCAACAACCGCCGTGGCGCCGGACAGGCGCACCGCAAAACGCTCACCGGCCACGCCGCTGAAGAAGGCCTCGCCGGTGGTGGCGCCGTACAGCACCGTGTTGCCGACAATGGTGTTCTTCACGGCTTCACCACGGAAGTCAATGCTCGGACGCACCACGATTCGGCCGCCTGACAGGCCCTTGCCGGTGTAGTCGTTGGCGTCGCCAATCAGGTACATGGTGATGCCCTTGGCCAGAAAGGCGCCAAAGGACTGTCCGCCCGTTCCCTCGAGCTGGATGCGCAGGGTGTCGTCAGGCAGTCCTTCCGGGTGACGCCGCGTCAGTTCGCCCGACAGCATGGCGCCAACGGTGCGGTTGACGTTGCGGGCGACCTCGATGAACTGGACTTTTTCACCTTTTTCCAGCGCCGCTTTCGACTTTTCGATCAGGCGCACATCAAGCGCCCGCTCCAGACCGTGGTCCTGCGTCATCACATGCAGGCGGGGTACATCGGCCGGCACGTTCGGCTGGTAGAACAGGCGCGAGAAATCCAGGCCGCCGGCCTTCCAGTGCTCAATGCCCTTCTGGGTGTCGAGCAGGTCGGCGCGGCCTATCAGCTCGTCGAAGGTGCGAATGCCGAGTTGCGCCATCAGCTGGCGCGCCTCCTCTGCGACGAAAAAGAAGTAGTTGACGACATGTTCGGGCTTGCCGCTGAACTTCTGGCGCAGCACCGGGTCCTGCGTGGCCACGCCCACCGGGCAGGTGTTCAGGTGGCATTTACGCATCATGATGCAGCCTTCGACCACCAGCGGCGCGGTCGCGAAACCGAACTCGTCGGCACCCAGCAAGGCGCCGATCACGACATCGCGGCCGGTTTTCATCTGGCCGTCGGCCTGCACCCGGATGCGGCCGCGCAGGCGATTGAGCACCAGCGTCTGCTGGGTTTCGGCCAGGCCGATTTCCCAGGGCGAGCCGGCGTGTTTGATCGACGACCAGGGCGATGCGCCGGTGCCGCCGTCGTGCCCGGCAATCACCACATGGTCGGACTTGGCCTTGGCCACGCCGGCGGCAATGGTGCCGACGCCGACCTCACTGACCAGCTTGACGCTGATGCTGGCGCGCGGGTTGACATTTTTCAGGTCATGGATCAGCTGCGCCAGATCCTCGATCGAATAGATGTCGTGGTGCGGCGGTGGCGAAATCAGGCCCACACCCGGCACCGAATAACGCAGTTGGCCGATGTATTCACTGACCTTGCCGCCGGGCAACTGGCCGCCCTCACCCGGCTTGGCGCCCTGCGCCATCTTGATCTGGATCTGGTCGGCCGACACCAGGTATTCGGCGGTCACGCCGAAACGGCCCGAGGCCACCTGCTTGATGCGTGAACGCAGCGAGTCGCCGTCGAGCAGGGGCAGGTCAACCTCGACCGCGCTTTCGCCGATCACGCTTTTGAGCGTTTCGCCCTGCTTGATCGGGATGCCCTTGAGCTCCTGGCGATAGCGGTTGGGGTCCTCGCCGCCCTCTCCGGTATTGCTCTTGCCGCCGATGCGGTTCATGGCCACCGCCAGCGTGGCATGCGCCTCGGTGCTTATGGAGCCCAGCGACATCGCGCCAGTGGCAAACCGTTTGACAATTTCCTTGGCCGGCTCGACCTCGTCAATCGGGATGGCTTTGGACGGGTCGATGCGGAACTCGAACAGGCCGCGCAAGGTCATGTGGCGGCGGTTCTGGTCGTTGATCAGCTGCGCGTATTCCTTGTAGGTGTTCCAGTTGTTGGCGCGTGAGGCGTGCTGCAGCTTGGCAATCGCATCGGGCGTCCACATGTGGTCCTCGCCGCGCACGCGCCAGGCGTATTCGCCGCCGGCGTCCAGCATATTGGCCAGCACCGGGTCGTTACCGAAAGCCGCCTTGTGCATGCGCAGGGCCTCTTCAGCGATTTCGAACACGCCCATGCCTTCGACCTGACTGGCGGTGCCGGTGAAAAACTTCTCGATGGTCACGCGGTTCAGGCCGATGGCCTCGAACAGCTGCGCGCCGCAATAGCTCATGTAGGTCGACACGCCCATCTTGGACATGATCTTGGACAGGCCCTTGCCGATCGCCTTGACGTAGTTGTAGATGGCCTTGTCGGTGCTCAGCTCGCCCGGCAGGTCTTTCGACAGTTCGGCCAGGGTTTCCATCGCCAGGTAGGGATGGACGGCTTCCGCGCCGTAACCGGCCAGCACGGCAAAGTGATGCACCTCGCGGGCCGAGCCGGTCTCGACCACCAGGCCGGCGGTGGTGCGCAAGCCCTCCTTGACCAGGTGCTGATGGATGGCGGACAGCGCAAGCAGCGCGGGGATCGCCACCTGCGCCGGGCTGATGCCGCGGTCGCTGATGATCAGGATGTTCTTGCCGCTCTTGATCGCATCAACGGCTTCCGCGCACAACGAAGCCAGCTTGGCTTCCACACCCTCGCGGCCCCAGGCCAGCGGATAGGTGATGTCCAGCGTGTAGCTGCGGAACTTGCCCTGGGTGTAAGTCTCGATGTCGCGCAGCTTGCGCATGTCGGCGACATTGAGCACCGGCTGGCTGACTTCCAGCCGCATCGGCGGGTTGACCTGATTGATGTCCAGCAGGTTGGGCTTGGGGCCGATGAAGGACACCAGCGACATCACGATGGCTTCGCGAATCGGGTCGATAGGCGGGTTGGTGACCTGGGCGAACAACTGCTTGAAGTAGTTGTAGAGCGGCTTGTTCTTGTTGGACAGCACCGCCAGCGGGCTGTCGTTGCCCATGGAGCCGGTGCCCTCCTCGCCGTTGACGGCCATCGGCGACATCAGAAACTTGATGTCTTCCTGGGTGTAGCCAAAGGCCTGCTGGCGGTCCAGCAGCGAATGCGATTCGGTCAGGCCGGAGCTGGAGGCCGAGGTCGCGCTGGCTTCGTCGGCGCCCATTTTCATCCCGTCGGTCGGGGCGGGCACGGTGGTCGCCTGCACATCGTCGAGGCGGATGCGCAGGTTTTCAATCCACTGCTTGTAAGGCTTGCTGTGCGCCAGCGTCGCCTTGATTTCCTCGTCGTCGACCATGCGGCCCTGTTCCAGATCGATAAGGAACATCTTGCCGGGCTGCAGGCGCCACTTGCGCACGATCTTGTTCTCCGGAATCGGCAACACGCCGGATTCGGAAGCCATGATGACCAGGTCGTCGTCCGTCACGCAGTAACGCGAGGGGCGCAGGCCGTTGCGGTCCAGCGTGGCGCCGATCTGGCGGCCGTCGGTGAACACGATGGAGGCGGGGCCGTCCCAGGGCTCCAGCATCGCCGCGTGGTATTCGTAGAAGGCCTTGCGGCGCTCGTCCATGGTGGTATGTTGCTCCCAGGGCTCGGGGATCATCATCATCACGGCCTGGCTGATCGGGTAACCGGCCATGGTCAGCAGCTCAAGGCAGTTGTCGAAAGTCGCGGTGTCGGACTGATCGGCAAAACTGATCGGATACAGCTTTTGCAGGTCAGCGCCCAGCACCGGAGAAGACATCACGCCTTCACGCGCCTTCATCCAGTTGTAGTTGCCCTTGACGGTGTTGATCTCGCCGTTGTGGGCGACATAACGGTAAGGGTGAGCCAGCGGCCACTCGGGAAAGGTGTTGGTCGAAAAACGCTGGTGCACCAGACCCAGGGCCGACACGCAGCGCGGGTCGGTCAGGTCCATGTAATAGGTGCCAACCTGGTCGGCCAGCAGCAGGCCCTTGTAGACCACGGTGCGGCTGGACATGCTGGGAACGTAGTATTCCTTGCTGTGCGTGAGCTTCAGTCGCTGGATCGCGGCGCTGGCCGTTTTGCGGATCACGTAGAGCTTGCGCTCCAGCGCGTCCTGCACGATGACATCGTTGCCGCGGCCGATGAAGATCTGGCGCAGGATCGGTTCCTTCTTGCGCACCGTGGGCGACATCGGCATGTCGCGGTTGACAGGCACATCGCGCCAGCCCAGCAGGACCTGGCCTTCGACGCGCACGGCGCGTTCAAGCGCCTGTTCGCAGGCCAGGCGGGATGCATGCTCTTTCGGCAGAAACACCATGCCGACACCGTATTCGCCGGGCGGCGGCA
>JAZKGR010000136.1:0-2769 GCA_040385775.1 Pseudomonadota bacterium | reverse complement strand
CTGCTGCCCGGCATCCTGAAAACCGCGCGCATGGGTTATGACGGCAAGGGCCAGGTTCGGGTTGCCGACCTGGCCGAGCTGGCGGTGGCCTGGGCCGGCTTGAAGGGTGTACCCTGCGTGCTGGAAAAACTGCTGCCGCTGAAGGCCGAATGTTCGGTCATCGTCGCGCGCGGCTGGGACGGCACTGTTGTGGGTTTTGCGCCGCAGTACAACGTGCATGTGGGCGGTATCCTGGCTTTGACCGCGGCTTATGAAGGAAATATGCCTCCAGCCCTTGCGCAGCGGGCGCAGGCAGCTACTGAATCCATAGCAAACCATACCGGCTACGTGGGCGTGTTGTGCGTCGAGTTTTTTGTCATCGACGACGGCAGCGCCGACGGCGCGCTGGTCGTCAACGAGATGGCGCCGCGCCCGCACAACAGCGGCCACTACACGCTGGACGCCTGCGATGTCTCGCAGTTCGACCTGCAGGTGCACGCCATGGCCGGTTTGCCGCTGCCGCAGCCGCGCCAGCATTCGCCGTCCATCATGCTGAACCTGCTCGGCGATGTCTGGTTCGACGCATCGGGCAAGCCGCGCTCGCCCGACTGGCAGGCGGTACTGACGCTGCCGGGCACGCACCTGCACCTTTACGGCAAGCTCGAAGCGCGGGCCGGCCGCAAGATGGGCCACCTGACCCTCACCGGCGCGGACATCGCCAGCGTCAAGGCCGTTGCGCGCGAGGCTGCGCAGCGCCTGGGCCTGCCCGGACTGGACGCGCTGGGATGATTCGCGACGGCAATGACGCTGCGGCGATCGCCGAGGCGGCCAGCGTGATCCAGTCTGGCGGCCTGGTCGGTTTTGCGACCGAAACGGTTTACGGGCTGGGCGCCGACGCTTCCAGCGACGCGGCGGTGGCCGGCATCTTCGCCGCCAAGGGCCGACCCAGCGATCACCCGCTGATCGTGCATGTGGCCGAGCCCGCGCAGGTGGCCGATTACGCGGTCAATATCCCGCCGTTTGCCGAACGCCTGATGAAAGCGCTGTGGCCTGGCCCGCTGACCGTGATCCTGAAGCGCCGGCCCGGCATCGCCGCAGCCGCCGCCGGCGGCCAGGATTCGATCGGCCTGCGCTGCCCGGCCCATCCGGTGGCGCAGGCGCTGCTCAAGGCCTGCGCCACCGGCGTGGCCGCGCCCAGCGCCAACCGGTTCGGACGTGTCAGCCCGACCACCGCGCGCCACGTGGCGGACGAATTTGGTGACGATTTGCTGGTGCTCGACGGCGGTCCCTGCGAGATCGGCATCGAGTCCAGCATCGTCGACTGCACACGCGGCCGGCCGGTGTTGCTGCGTCCCGGCGTCTTCACCCGCGCGCAGCTAGAAGCCGCCTGCGGCGAGCCGCTGCTGGACGATGGCGACATGCTGGACGCCGACGCGCCACGCGCTTCCGGCACGCTGGCCTCGCACTACGCGCCCAACGCGAGGGTGCGCTTGATGGACGCCGCCGCCATCCAGGCGGCGCTGGACCTGCTGGGCGCAGATGCCGCCCACATCGCGGTGTATGCCCGGTCCATCGTGCGCATCCAGTCCGACAAAGTGATTTACCGCCGCATGCCCGACGACGCGCTGGCCACGGCGCAGCAACTGTTTGCGGTGCTGCGCGGCTTCGACGCCCTGGGCGTCAAGCTGATCTGGATTGAACTTCCGCCTTCAGGTCCCGAGTGGGATGGTGTGCGGGACCGGCTGGGGCGGGCGGCTGCGGATTGACGTGCTGAGCCGCGACAGTGCATAGTGGGCTGGCTCCGCGATAAAGCATCACTTTCTGAAAGCAGACATGACCTTTCCTTCTGAAGCCGGAGCCACCCCCGTCATCACCGCATTGCTGCAGCAACTGCGTGAAGGCCGAGAGCCCGATGCGGCCTCGCAGGAGATCCTGCGCATCACTGCCGCGCTGCAAGCGCAATTGCGCCAGCGCGATGCGGATGTGGCGGCGGCCATCAAGGAACTCGAATCGTTTTCCTACTCGGTGTCACACGACCTGCGTGCGCCGCTGAGCACCATCGACGGCTTCAGCCGGTTGCTCGAGGGTGCCTCGGCCAAGGGCGATGTCGAGCGCAGCAAACATTATTTGCAGCGGCTCAGGCTGGGTGTGGCCAATATCAACGAGCTGATCGGTGCCTTGCTGGTGGTGTCGCGCCTTCTGCGTGCACCCATGACCGTGCAGACGGTAGACCTCGGCGCCCTGGCGCAGGCCGCGGTTGCGGCCTTGCAGGCGGCCGAGCCCGCGCGCCTGGCGCAGGTCGAGGTGCAAGCTGGCCTGATCGCGCAGGGCGACCCGGCGCTGCTCAAGCAACTGATCGATCACCTGGCCGGCAACGCCTGGAAGTTCAGCGCCAAAAAGGACAAGACCTTGATCACCGTCGGCAGCCAGGCCGGAGCGGCTGGCGAGACAGTCTATTTTGTCAGCGACAAGGGCGCGGGCTTCGACATGGCCCATGCGGAAAAGTTGTTCGGCATCTTCCAGCGCATGCATGTCTCGTCGGACTTCCCCGGCATCGGCGCGGGCCTGGCCACGGTGCAGCGCATCGTGACGCGGCACGGCGGGAAGATATGGGCTGAGGCCGCGGTGGAAGAAGGTGCGACTATCTACTTCACGCTGCCTGGGGCCTGATTTGCCGCTGTGGCGGCGGGGCGTTTTCGCCGGCATCACGCTGCTGTTGTAGTCCGTCCTGGAAAGTAGGTCTGACTCCCCACTCCCAACCCCCCGCCCTTCCCTCGCCCCGCTGGGCGA
>JAZKGR010000135.1:0-2037 GCA_040385775.1 Pseudomonadota bacterium | reverse complement strand
TCAGGAAGTCGGCGCCAATCTTCAGGCCACCGGTGCCGCCTATGCCCTGGGCGGTGGCGACGCGGCCACTTTTGACAGGTTCGCTGTCGGCGCCAAAGACCAGGGTCTTGACGGCAGCGTCATAGGCGGCGACGCCGTCCATGGGCAGGTAACCGCGCGGTTTGGGCGCTTCCATCATGGCTTTTTCGGCAATTTGCACACACTGAAGCAGCGGCAGCTTGCCCTTGTCGTCGTAATACACGCCCACGCCGAGGTTGACCTTGTTGGGGTTGCTATCGGCATTGAATTGCTCGTTCAGGCCCAATATGGGGTCACGGGGGGCCATCTCGACGGCGGTGAAAAGCGACATGAAAATCCTCTGGAAGGGTGGTTTGTGTTTTTTAAACGGTCCGGCATGCCATCTGGTTTACCGGAAGTTACGCAGACAGCCGGAATATCGGCGGCCTTGCGGCTCCACCCATCATCCAAATGTCGTATTCTGTTCGGTTGCCCCGGATTTTAGCGGGCCAGAATTGGGTTTTATATGCCAGAAGTGATTGAAGTCATGCCAGAGGCCGGCACTGCCTCCGCCGAAGGCGAGTTTGTGCGTTTCCCGGACTCGCCGTTCGAGTTGTTCATGCCTTACCCGCCGGCCGGTGACCAGCCGGTGGCTATCGAGCAGCTGGTCGAAGGCATCAACGACGGGGAGGTGTTCCAGACCCTGCTCGGCGTGACCGGGTCCGGCAAGACCTTCACGATGGCCAATGTGATTGCGCGGCTGGGCCGGCCGGCGATTGTGTTTGCGCCCAACAAGACGCTGGCGGCGCAGCTCTACAGCGAGTTCCGCGAGTTCTTCCCGAAAAACGCGGTCGAGTATTTCGTCAGTTATTACGATTACTACCAGCCCGAAGCCTATGTGCCGCAACGCGACCTATTCATTGAAAAAGACTCGGCGATAAACGAACACATCGAGCAGATGCGGCTGTCGGCGACCAAAAGCGTGCTGGAGCGGCGCGACACCATCATCGTTGCCACCGTCAGCGCCATTTACGGCATCGGCGCTCCCGAGGACTACACACAGATGCGCTTCATCGCGCGCACCGGCGACAAGATGAATCAGCGCGACGTGATCTCGCGCCTGATCCGCATGCAGTACGCGCGCAACGACCAGGACTTCGCGCGCGGCACCTTCCGTGTGCGCGGCGATGTGATCGACGTGTTTCCGGCCGAACATTCCGAGCTGGCGATCCGCATTGAGCTGTTCGACGACGAGATCGAGACGTTGTCGCTGTTCGACCCGCTGACCGGTCGCATCCGCCAGAAGGTGCCGCGTTTTGTGGTCTACCCGAAAAGCCATTACGTGACACCGCGCGACAAGGTCATGGCGGCGGTCGAAACCATCAAGCTGGAGCTGTCCGAGCGCGTGAAGCAGTTTGTCGGCGACGGCAAGCTGGTCGAGGCCCAGCGCATTGAGCAGCGCACGCGTTTCGACCTCGAAATGCTCAGCGAGATCGGCCACTGCAAGGGCATCGAGAACTACACGCGCCACCTGAGCGGCGCGCCCCCCGGCTCGCCGCCTTCGACGCTGTGCGACTACCTGCCGAAGGACGCGGTGATGTTTCTCGACGAGAGCCACGTGATGATCGGCCAGCTCAACGCCATGTACAACGGCGACCGCTCGCGCAAAACGACGCTGGTCGAGTACGGTTTTCGCCTGCCCAGTGCGCTGGACAACCGGCCGCTGAAGTTCGAAGAGTTCGAGTCCAAGATGCGCCAGGCGATTTTTGTCTCGGCCACGCCGGCCGCCTATGAACAGCAGCACGCCGGCAAGGTGGTCGAGCAGGTGGTGCGGCCGACCGGGCTGGTCGATCCCGAGGTTGAAGTGCGTCCGGCTACGCACCAGGTCGATGATGTGCTGCAGGAAATCCGCATCCGTGTGGACAAGGACGAACGCGTGCTGATCACCACACTGACCAAACGCATGGCCGAGCAGCTGACCGACTACCTGACCGACAACGGCGTCAAGGTGCGTTACCTGCACAGCGACGTGGACACGGT
>JAZKGR010000134.1:0-3412 GCA_040385775.1 Pseudomonadota bacterium | reverse complement strand
ATGCGACTTGGCCAGCTCCTGCATGATCCAGCAAAACGCGCGTTCGCTGTCGGTGGTGCCGACCGGACGGAAGCTGCCATGCAGGCGCGGGTTGAAATCTTTCAGGTCGCCGTTGTGGGCAAACACCCAGTAGCGGCCCCACAACTCGCGCACAAAGGGGTGGCAGTTCTCCAGCGCGACGCGGCCCTGCGTCGCCTTGCGGATGTGCGCGATCACGTTTCGGCTCTTGATCGGGTAGCGGCGTATCAGCTCGGCCACCGGTGACTGGAAGGCCGACTGGTGATCAACAAAGTGGCGCAGGCCGCGGTCGCTCTCGCTGCAGTCGCCACCTTCGAAAAAGGCAATGCCCCAGCCGTCGCCGTGGTGGTCGGTGTTGCCGCCGCGCTGGGCAAAACCGGTGAAGCTGAAGGTCACGTCGGTCGGTGTGTTGCAGTTCATTCCCAGCAGTTGGCACATGGATCAGTCCTTTGCCACGGGAGGGCGCAAGCGCCATGCTGCGAACATGGCGAGCACACACAGCGCAGCCAGCATCAGAAAGGCTTCGTTGAAGGCCGCCAGCC
This sequence comes from Pseudomonadota bacterium, assembly GCA_040385775.1. Classification (GTDB taxonomy): domain Bacteria; phylum Pseudomonadota; class Gammaproteobacteria; order Burkholderiales; family Burkholderiaceae_C; genus Polaromonas. The sequence continues at coordinate 2,852 of JAZKGR010000134.1, read as the reverse complement.
GCGCCGGGCTGCTGGCGGTTTGTGACAGCGAATCACCGTGTGCTGCCAGCCGCCATTCGAGCACGATGCCGCACAGGCTGACACCGATGGCGCCGCCCAGCATGCGCACAAAATTGATGGCGCTCGACCCTTGGGAGATCAGGTCCGAACTCAGGGCCCGCAGCGAGCCGAGGTTCAGCGAGGGCAGGATGAAGCCCAGGCCGATGCGGCCCAGGATGGCCCACAGCACCAGCAACCAGATCGCGGTCGTGAGCGTCACGGTCAGCATCAACGCAAACGACAGTGCCAACAGCGCCAGCCCGATGCTGACCAGCAGCCAGGTAGGCCGGCGGTCGGCCAGCCGGCCCACCAGCGCAATCGTGACCGCCAGCACAAAACCGGCGGGCAACAAAATGCTGCCGACATACGACGCCGACAGGCCCAGGCCGAGTTGCATGTAGACCGGCAACAGGTAGGTCGAGCCGAACAGCGCCGTGCCGTAGATGAAGGCGACGATGCTGCCCATCGCAAAAGGACGGTAGCTGAACAGCGCCAGGTTCATCAGCGGTTCGCCGCCGGTGGCCGCCATGCGCCGCTGCCAGGCCAGAAACACCCCCAGTGCTGCTACTGCGGCGCCAAGAAGCAGGATGGCTTCCATCACCGAGCCGCCATGCAGCGCCACCATGCCGTTGAGCAGGCACAGGGTGCCGGCGCCGCCCAGCAGCAGGCCGCGCCAGTCCAGCGAGGCGCCCTTGCGGTTGGCCGCGGCACCGCCCGGTGCGGTGACCGGCACATAACGGTACGCCAGCCACAGCGAGGCCAGGCAAAACGGCACGACCATGAAAAAGATCGAACGCCAGCCGAACAGATCGACCAGCACGCCACCGATGCTGGGTCCGATGGCCGGCGCCAGCACCACGCCCATGCCGAAAATGCCGCTGGCACGGCCCTGCTCGTTGGGCTGGAAGGCCCGCATGATGATGATGGCGGGAATCGGCTGCACCACGCCGGCTGCCAGTCCTTCGGCCACGCGCGCGCCCAGCACCAGTGCAAAGCTGTTGGCAAAGCCACCGACGATGCCGCCCGCCAGCAGCAGCAGCATGGTGCCCACATAGGTGCGGCGGTAGCCGTAACGCGCCAGCAGCCAGGGGGTGGTCAGCATGGACACCGTCATGGCGACCATGAAACCGGAGGTGACCCATTGGGCGCGCTCCTGCCCCAGCGTGAAGTGATGGCTCATGTCCGGGATCGCCACGTTGACGATGGTCGAGGACATGATGGAGGCCATGGTGCCGACCATCACCGACAGCAGGAGCAGCCAGCGGTAACGCGGGCCGTAACGCGCCTGCATTTCAGGAAGGGTGGCGGGGCGGCTCAAAGCGGGATTGGGTGATGGGCGTGAGGCTTCAGTTGCGCGGCTCTGACCAGAGCTTGCCGCCGGTGGCCCAGTTCTCGCGCTTGATGTCGGTGATGATGACATCGACGGACTCCGGCGCGCCACCCAGGATGTCGACGCTGACACGGGTGATTTCCGCGACGAGCTTTTTCTTCTGTTCGATGGTGCGGCCTTCCATCATTTCGACGTGGTAAGTGGGCATGGGTGTCCTAGGGTGGGAGTTAATCGGGTACCACATGATAAAAGCCTGACGCACACCCGCTGGTTTTTGTCAGCAAAGGCTGACAGCCGGACAAGGCAAGTCGGCGCGGGACACGCTTGCAAACGTGGCAAACTTTCAGATTCACCCTGAGACCCGAGAGCCGTCATTGTCCAACACCACCGATTCGCCGCCAGCACCGGCAGCCTCCGATTTGCCGAGCCTGGCGGGCCGCGCTTACCGCTGCCAGTGCGGTTGCCCGGTGTTCTTCCGCAACAGCACCTGCCTGGCCTGCGGCACGCCGCTGGGTTACGACACGGTTCAGGCGCGCCTGCTGCCCTTGATGCCCGGTCAGGACCCCGACACCTGGGTGGAATGGCAGGCGGAAGGCAGTTCCGGGACCACCACCGGCGATGCGCCTACCCCGGCCTATTTGCGCTGCACCAACCTGCAGAGCCCCGCCGCATGCAACTGGCTGGTGCCGGTTGGCGAGGGCCAGCCGCAGATGCTGCTGTGCCGAGCCTGCCGGCTCAACCGCACGATTCCCGACCTCAACGACCCGGAACATCCGGACAACGGCGAACTCTGGGGCAAGGTCGAGCTGGCCAAGCGCCGGCTGGTATCGGCCTTGCTGGCGCTCGGTTTGCCGCTGTCCTCGCGCGTCAGCGAGGATGCCGAGGGCGGGCTGATGTTCGACTTCCTGCGCTCGCCCGACTACGGCCCCCACATCATGACCGGCCACAACACCGGCCTGATCACACTGAACCTCAACGAAGCCGACGACGCCACACGCGAGGCGGTGCGCAAGGCCATGCACGAGCCGTATCGCACGCTGCTGGGCCATTTCAGGCACGAGGTCGGTCACTATTACTGGGACCGCCTGATTGCCGGCACCGAATGGCAGCAAGGGTTCCGCGAGTTGTTTGGCGATGAAACGCAGGACTATGCCGCCAGCCTGCAGACCAACTATGCGCAGGGCCCGCGCCCGGACTGGGCGCTCAGTTACGTCAGTGCCTACGCCAGCGTGCATCCCTGGGAAGACTGGGCCGAATGCTGGGCCCATTACCTGCACATCCGCGACACCGTGGACACGGCACTGAGTTTTGGCCTGGCCACCGATACCGCGCAACTGGAGTTCACGCCCTTCACCCGTGACGCGCTGTACCAGCCCGAGCATCCGGATGCAGAACGCTTCCTGGCTTTTCTGAACTGCTGGACCCGCTTGACCATGCTGCTCAACGAGATGTCGCGCGCCATGGGGCAGCCCGACTTTTACCC
>JAZKGR010000133.1:0-5364 GCA_040385775.1 Pseudomonadota bacterium | reverse complement strand
CAAAAATCTCGGTATTGGGCTGGTGGCCGATGGCGATAAAACAGCCTTGCAGGGCGATGTCTTCGGTGGTGCCGGACTGGGTACTTTTGAGCCGTACGCCGTTGACACCCGCGCCGTCGCCCAGAACCTCGTCCAGGGTCTGGTGCAACTTCAACTCGATCTTGCCGGCGGCGACTTTCTCGTGGAGCTTGTCGATCAGGATGGCCTCGGCCTTGAACTTGTCGCGCCGGTGCACCAGCACAACTTTGCTGGCAATGTTCGACAGGTACAGCGCTTCTTCCACGGCCGTGTTGCCGCCGCCCACCACGCAGACTTTCTGGTCGCGGTAGAAAAACCCGTCGCAAGTGGCGCAGCCCGATACACCCCGGCCCATGAAGGCGGTTTCCGAAGGCAGGCCCAGGTACTTCGCCGAGGCCCCGGTGGCGATGATCAATGTGTCGCAGGTATAGGTGCCGCTGTCGCCCGTCAGTGTGAAGGGGCGCTGGCTGAAGTCGACCTTGTTGATGTGGTCAAAAATGATTTTTGTCTTGAAACGCTCCGCGTGCTCAAGAAAGCGCTGCATCAAATCAGGTCCTTGGACGCCCATGGCGTCTGCGGGCCAGTTGTCCACGTCGGTGGTGGTCATGAGCTGCCCGCCCTGTGCAATGCCGGTGATCAGCACGGGGTTGAGGTTGGCGCGGGCTGCATAAACTGCGGCGGTGTAACCGGCGGGGCCTGAACCCAAAATGAGTACTTTAGAGTGGTTCATAAGTGAAAATCTGATTCGGAAAGCATTAGAACTCAGTTAGAGTCGCAAATAGTTGGGGCTGGCTTGGGGTTTTAAAACCCTGCGGCCTGAAATTTGCCGGGCACAACACATGCATTGTAAGAACTCGAACGAAGCCCCTTCGGCGGCGCAATCAGGAGAAGTTTGATATGTCCACGATGGTGTCCAACCTGGAGCTGATTCGCCGGGTGCCCCTGTTTTCGATGTTGACCGCTCCGCAGGCCGAGGCGATTGCTGCGGCCGTGATCAAGCGGCGTTACAAGCGCGGCGAAGCCATCGTCGAGCAGGGAAAACAGTCGAATGCCCTGGCGATTTTGCTGACCGGGCGCGCGCGCGTCGTGACCACCGATGCCCGCGGACGGGAGGTCATTCTGGCGACCTTGCACCCCGGCGACTATGTCGGCGAAATGAGCCTGATCGACAGCGAACCGCACTCGGCCACGGTCCGGACTGAAGTGCAGACCGATGTGCTGGTGGTCGGGCGGCCGGAGTTTGCCCGTTGCCTGCCCGAAAACAGTTCCATGGCCTATGCGGTCATGAAAGGCCTGGTGCAGCGTTTGCGGCACGCCGACCGCAAGATCGAGTCACTGGCGCTGATGGACGTGTACGGCCGCGTCGCCAGGACTTTGCTGGAGTCTGCGGTTCCTGATCGTGAGGGCAACACGGTCATTCGCGACAAGGTGTCGCGCCAGGATCTCGCCAAGATGGTGGGCGCCTCGCGCGAAATGGTCAGCCGCGTGATGAAAGACCTGGAAGAACGTGGTTACATCGAGACGCGCGCTGATGGTTCGATGTGGGTCAAGGACAGGCTCAGCACGCTGGGTTGAGCCGCCGGTTTTGGCCGCCTTTCGGGTCATGGGCGCTTGTTCAACTGAGGTAAGCTCAGCACTGGTTTTATGACTTACTCCCTCGACACTTTGAACACCCGAACCTCTGCCGCCGCGCCTGCTGCGGGCGGCGTGAAACGCTTTGCCCACGAAGTCAGCCTGATTCTCGGCCTGCTGGCGCTGGCCTTCTGGCTGGGCGCACTGATCAGCTACTCACCGCTGGACACGGCCTGGTCCACCACCGGCAGCCGGGAAGTGGCTGAAGCTGCTGCCCGCAACTGGGGCGGGCGTTTGGGCGCGCATCTGGCGGACGCCAGCTATTTTTTGTGCGGATTTTCCGTGTGGTGGGCATTCGCTGCGGGCGTGCGCGCCTGGCTGGGCTCGCTCGCGCGGGGTCTGCGCAGCCAGCCGGCGTCGGTTTCAGTCATCGGACGCATCAGGTTTTGGTTCAGCCTTGTGCTGCTGCTGCTCGCCAGTTCGGGGCTTGAATGGTCGCGGCTCTACCGCTTTGAATCCATGCTGCCAGGGGGGCAGGCCGGGGGCGTTCTGGGCTACCTAGTAGGTCCGGCCAGCGTGAAGTGGCTGGGGTTTACCGGCTCCGGTTTGGTCTGGATCGCCCTCGGCGTGATTGCGGTGTCGGTGGTGTTCTCTTTTTCATGGGCCCATACCGCTCAGCGTATAGGCGCCTGGATTGACGAGCTGATCGAGTCGCGCCGGGAAAAACGCGAGATCGCCGAAGACCTGGCCGTGGGCCGGGTCGCTGCCCGCGAGCGTGAAGAAACGCTGCATGAAGAGCGCATCGAGATCGAAGAGCATCACCCGGTGCCGGTGCTGATCGAGCCGACGCTGGCTGACATTCCCAAGAGTGAACGCGTGGCCAAGGAGCGTCAGAAGCCCTTGTTCAGCGAGATGCCGGATTCCAAGCTGCCCCAGGTGGACCTGCTCGACGGCGCCCTGGTGCGGCAGGAAACGGTGGCGCCCGAGACGCTGGAGATGACCTCGCGCCTGATCGAGAAAAAGCTCAAGGACTTCGGCGTTGAGGTACGTGTGGTCGCCGCCGCGCCAGGGCCGGTGATCACGCGTTACGAGATCGAGCCGGCCACCGGCGTCAAGGGCGCGCAGATCGTGAATCTGGCGAAGGACCTGGCGCGCGCGCTGAGCCTGGTGTCGATCCGCGTGATCGAGACCATTCCCGGCAAGAACTACATGGCGCTCGAGCTACCCAATGCCAAGCGCCAGTCCATCAAGCTCAGCGAGATTCTCGGCTCGCAGGTATACAACGAAGCCAAGTCCATGCTGACCATCGGCCTGGGCAAGGACATCAGCGGCGCGCCGGTGGTGGCCGACCTGGCCAAGATGCCGCATTGCCTGGTGGCCGGCACCACCGGCTCGGGCAAATCGGTGGGCATCAACGCGATGATTTTGAGCCTGCTCTACAAGGCCGATGCACGCGATGTGCGCCTGCTGCTGATCGATCCGAAGATGCTGGAGATGAGTGTCTACGAAGGCATCCCGCATCTGCTGGCACCTGTTGTCACCGACATGCGCCAGGCGGCGCATGGCCTGAACTGGTGTGTGGCCGAGATGGAAAAGCGCTACAAGCTGATGAGCAAGATGGGCGTGCGCAACCTGGCCGGCTACAACGTCAAGATCGACGAGGCCAAGGCGCGCGGCGAGTTCATCTACAACCCCTTCAGTCTGACGCCGGAGCAACCCGAGCCGCTGGAACGCCTGCCCTACATCGTGGTGGTGATCGACGAACTGGCCGACCTGATGATGGTGGTCGGCAAGAAGATCGAGGAACTGATTGCGCGGCTGGCGCAAAAGGCGCGCGCCGCCGGCATCCACCTGGTGCTGGCCACGCAGCGACCCAGCGTCGATGTGATCACCGGCCTGATCAAGGCCAACATCCCGACACGCCTGTCTTTCCAGGTCAGCAGCAAGATTGACAGCCGCACCATCCTCGACCAGATGGGCGCCGAAGCGCTGCTGGGTATGGGCGACATGCTCTACATGCCCAGCGGCACCGGCTTTCCGATTCGGGTGCACGGCGCTTTTGTCAGCGACGACGAGGTACACCGCGTCGTGGCTTACCTCAAGCAGCAAGGCGAGCCCAATTACATCGACGGCGTGCTCGAAGGCGGCACGGTAGATGGTGACGGTGATCTGCTCGGTGACGCCGGCGGCAGTGCCGAAGGCGACAAGGACCCGATGTACGACCAGGCGGTCGAGATCGTGCTGAAAAACCGCAAGGCCTCGATTTCGCTGGTGCAGCGGCACTTGAAAATCGGCTACAACCGGGCCGCCCGCATGCTTGAAGAGATGGAAAAATCGGGAATGATCAGCGCCATGTCGGGCAGCGGCCAGCGCGAGATTCTGGTGCCCGCTCGCGCCGAAGGATGACAGGCCAGCCTTTACGGGCGAGATACATTGTTCTGGCAACCAATCCGGCGCAGCGGTGTCCCAAAGACATGTGTATCGCCCGCCGCCTGACACCACCTGGAACACCATGAAGCACACTTTTTCTTATCCCGCCGTCCCTGTTGTCTCCCGCGCCTTGCGTGTCACGCTCGCTGGCCTGATGGCCTGTGTCGCCATGGCTGCCAGCGCCCAGGTCGCAACGGTCAGCGGTCTTGAAAGCCTGGAGGCTTTTGTCAAAAACACCAAAAGCGGCCGCGCCGCCTTCACCCAGGTGGTGACCAGCCCGGCGCGCGATGGACAGGCCGCAAAAACCAAAACTTCCAGCGGCACGTTCGAATTCCTGCGTCCCAACCGTTTCAAGTTTGTCTACACCAAGCCGTTTGAACAAAGCATCGTCTCCGACGGCCAGACCCTGTGGCTGCACGATGTGGACCTGAACCAGGTCACAGCGCGCAAACTCAGCCAGGTGCTGGGCGGAACGCCGGCCGCCGTGATTGCGGCGGCTGCCGACATCAAGGCGCTGCAGAACGATTTCACGCTGGTGCCGCAACCCGACAAGGACGGCCTCGAATGGATCCAGGCCACGCCCAAAACCAAGGATGGCCAGGTGCAGAGCATCACCGTCGGTTTCAAGGAAAGCGCCAAAGGCAGCGAGCTGGCCCGGCTGGAAATTCTTGACAGCTTTGGCCAGCGTTCGGTCATGAGCTTCAGCAATTTCGAGGTCAATCCGTCGCTGGCTACGACCGGTTTCCAGTTCAAGCCGCCGGCCGGCGCGGACGTGATTCGCCAGTAAACCGTGCAGCATGGCCACACGCGCTGAGACTTCCTTCGGCCCCGGCGCGGATGCCAAAGCCGCAGCACCGCTGGCCGAGCGCTTCCGGCCCCAGTCGCTGGGTGAGGTGATTGGCCAGCAACATCTGCTGGGTGAGGACATGCCGCTGCGTATTGCCTTTGAGTCGGGCCAGCCGCACAGCTGCATTCTCTGGGGCCCGCCTGGTGTCGGCAAGACCACCATTGCGCGCCTGATGGCCAGCAGCTTCGATGCGCATTTCATCACCATCTCGGCAGTGCTCGGTGGCGTCAAGGACATCCGTGAAGCGGTCGAACAGGCCAGCATTTGGCAGGGCCAGGGCAGGCGCACCATCATGTTTGTCGATGAGGTGCACCGCTTCAACAAGTCGCAGCAGGACGCGTTTTTGCCGCATGTGGAAAGCGGCCTGTTCACCTTCATAGGCGCCACCACTGAAAATCCTTCGTTCGAGGTCAACTCCGCCCTGTTGTCGCGTGCCGTGGTGTATGTGCTGCAGCCGCTGGACGAAGCGGACCTCAAGCAAATCATCGCCAAGGTCC
>JAZKGR010000132.1:0-8612 GCA_040385775.1 Pseudomonadota bacterium | reverse complement strand
AACGAAAATTTGACGTGGTGATCGTCGGGGCCGGCGGCTCCGGCATGCGCGCCTCCCTGCAGCTGGCGCGTGCCGGCCTCAACGTCGCCGTGCTGTCCAAGGTCTTCCCGACCCGCTCGCACACGGTGGCGGCCCAGGGCGGCATCGGCGCCTCGCTCGGCAACATGTCCGAGGACAACTGGCACTACCACTTCTACGACACCGTCAAGGGCTCCGACTGGCTCGGCGACCAGGACGCGATCGAGTTCATGTGCCGCGAAGCGCCCAAGGTCGTGTACGACCTCGAACACATGGGCATGCCGTTCGACCGCAACCCCGACGGCACGATTTACCAGCGCCCTTTCGGCGGCCACACCGCCAACTACGGTGAAAAACCGGTGCAGCGCGCCTGCGCCGCCGCCGACCGCACCGGCCACGCCATGCTGCACACGCTGTACCAGCAGAACGTCAAGGAAAAAACCAGCTTCTTCGTCGAATGGATGGCGCTGGACCTGATCCGCGATGCCGACGGTGACGTGGTCGGTGTCTCCGCCATCGAGATGGAAACCGGCGACGTCCACATCTTCGAAGCCAAGACCACCATGCTGGCCACCGGCGGCGCCGGCCGCATCTTTGCCGCATCGACCAATGCCTTCATCAACACCGGCGACGGCCTGGGCATGGCGGCGCGCGCCGGCATCCCGCTGGAAGACATGGAGTTCTGGCAGTTCCACCCGACCGGCGTCGCCGGCGCCGGCGTCTTGCTGACCGAAGGCTGCCGTGGCGAAGGCGCGATCCTGCGCAACAGCAATGGCGAGCGTTTCATGGAGCGTTATGCACCGACCCTGAAGGACCTGGCGCCACGCGACTTTGTCTCGCGCTCCATGGACCAGGAGATCAAGGAAGGCCGCGGCTGCGGACCGAACAAGGACTACATCCTGCTCGACATGACGCACCTGGGCGTGGACGCCATCATGAAGCGCCTGCCTTCTGTGTTCGAGATCGGCCACAACTTCGCCAACGTCGACATCACCAAGGAGCCGATCCCGGTGGTGCCCACCATCCACTACCAGATGGGCGGCATCCCGACCAACATCCACGGCCAGGTCGTCACGCAGGATGCGGACAACAAGAGCCAGGTCGTCAACGGCCTGTACGCGGTGGGCGAATGCTCCTGCGTCAGCGTGCACGGCGCGAACCGCCTGGGCACCAACTCGCTGCTGGACCTGCTGGTGTTCGGCAAGGCCGCCGGCAACCACATCGTCGAGTACGCGAAAAAGACAGTCCACAAGCCCCTGCCCGCGGACGCTGCCGACAAGACCCTGGCCCGCATCGCACGCCTGGACAACGCGACCGGCGGCGAATACGCGCAGGACGTGGCCAACGATTTGCGCGCCGCCATGCAGCAGCACGCCGGCGTGTTCCGCACGCAGGCCATCCTCGATGAAGGCGTGAGCAAGATCGCCGCGATGCGCGAACGTGTCGCCAACATCGGCCTGAAGGACAAGTCGAAAATCTTCAACACCGCCCGCATCGAGGCGCTGGAAGTCGAGAACCTGATCGAGGCCGCGCAGGCGACCATCGTCTCGGCTGCCGCCCGCAAGGAAAGCCGCGGCGCGCACTCGGTGGACGATTACGGCGACACGCCCGAACACCCGAACGGCCGCAACGACACCGACTGGCACAAACACACGCTGTGGTACAGCGAAGGCAGCCGCCTGGCCTACAAGCCGGTGCAGATGAAGCCGCTGACCGTTGATTCCGTGCCGCTGAAAACACGCACCTTCTAAAAGATACGCCGGCTGTTGCCCCCACGAAGCGAGAACCCCATGACCAAACGCACTTTCCAGATTTACCGCTACGACCCGGACACCGACGCCAAGCCCTACATGCAGACCATCGAGGTCGAGCTCGACGGCCATGAGCGCATGCTGCTGGACGCGCTGATGAAACTGAAAGCGCAGGACCCGAGCATCAGCTTCCGCCGCTCCTGCCGCGAAGGCGTCTGCGGTTCCGACGCGATGAACATCAACGGCAAGAACGGCCTGGCCTGCCTGACCAACATGAACACGCTCAAGGGCACCATCGTGCTGAAGCCGCTGCCCGGCCTGCCGGTGGTGCGCGACCTGATCGTCGACATGACGGACTTCTTCAAGCAGTACAACTCGATCAAGCCCTACCTGATCAACGACAACGTCCCGCCCGACAAGGAACGCCTGCAAAGCCCGGAAGAGCGCGACGAGCTCAACGGCCTGTACGAGTGCATTCTGTGCGCCAGCTGCTCGACCAGTTGCCCGAGCTTCTGGTGGAACCCGGACAAGTTTGTCGGCCCGGCCGGCCTGCTGCAGGCCTACCGCTTCATCGCCGACAGCCGTGACGAAGCCACCGCCGAGCGCCTGGACAACCTGGAAGACCCCTACCGCCTGTTCCGCTGCCACACCATCATGAACTGCGTCGATGTTTGCCCCAAGGGTCTGAACCCCAGCAAGGCCATCGGCAAGATCAAGGAAATGATGGTCCTGCGCACCGTCTGAGCATGCATCCCACGGAAGAACTTCTCGGCGAACGCGCCATGAGCAAGCTCAAGTGGCGCTGCCGCCGCGGCCTGCTCGAGAACGACTTGCTGATCGAGAAGTTTTTCAGGCGCCATGAAGCCACGCTCACCGTCAGCCAGGCTAAAGGCTTGAATGATTTAATGGACCTGTCTGACAACGACTTGCTGGACTTGCTGTTACAACGTCAACAGCCGGGCCAGCTCTCCGAGCCGGCCGCGCAGGTAAGTGCCTCTACTTACGAGGCGCTGGAGGTTCTAAACTTGATCCGCGCCGCAGCCACCGTCCCCCTGACTGCCCCTATTTGACTTGACAAGAAAGACGACGATATGAAGCTCGCTGACAACAAAGCCACCCTCTCCTTCAGCAACGGCAGCCCCAGTGTTGAACTGCCGGTCTACCAGGGCACGGTCGGCCCCGACGTGGTCGATATCCGCAAGCTGTATGCGCAGACCGGCATGTTCACCTATGACCCGGGTTTCCTGTCCACCGCGTCCTGCCAGTCGGCCATCACCTACATCGACGGCGACAAGGGCGAGCTGCTGTACCGCGGCTACCCGATCGAGCAGCTGGCCACCAACTGCGACTACATGGAAACCTGCCACCTGCTGCTGTACGGCGAGCTGCCGAACGCCGACCAGAAAAAGGATTTCTCCAGCCGCGTGACCAACCACACCATGGTCAACGAGCAGATGCAGTTTTTCCTGCGCGGCTTCCGCCGTGACGCGCATCCGATGGCCATCATGACCGGCCTGGTCGGCGCGCTGTCGGCCTTCTACCATGACAGCACCGACATCACCAATCCCGAGCACCGCGACATCTCGGCGATCCGCCTGATCGCCAAGATGCCGACGCTGGTCGCCATGGCCTACAAGTACACCGTGGGCCAGCCCTACATGTACCCGAAGAACAACCTGAGCTACGCCGGCAACTTCCTGCACATGATGTTCGCCACGCCTTGCGAGGAGTACAAGGTCAACCCGGTGCTCGAACGCGCGCTGGACCGCATCTTCATCCTGCATGCCGACCATGAGCAGAACGCCTCGACCTCGACCGTGCGCCTGTGCGGCTCGTCCGGCACGAATCCGTTTGCGGCAATTGCTGCCGGCGTGGCCTGCCTCTGGGGCCCGGCCCACGGCGGCGCCAACGAAGCGGCGCTCAACATGCTGGGCGACATCCAGAAAAACGGCGGCATCGAAAACATTGGCGACTTCATCAAGCAGGTCAAGGACAAGAACTCCGGCGTCAAGCTGATGGGTTTCGGCCACCGCGTCTACAAGAACTACGACCCGCGCGCCAAGCTCATGCAGGAAACCTGCAAGGAAGTGCTGGCCGAGATGGGCCTGGAAAACGACCCGCTGTTCAAGCTGGCCATGGCGCTGGAAAAAATCGCGCTGGAAGACGACTACTTCGTCTCGCGCAAGCTCTACCCCAACGTCGACTTCTACTCCGGCATCGTGCAGCGCGCCATCGGCATCCCGGTGCCGTTGTTCACCGCGATCTTCGCGCTGGCACGCACCGTCGGCTGGATCGCGCAGCTCAACGAAATGATCGGCGACCCCGAGTACAAGATCGGCCGCCCACGCCAGCTGTTCGACGGCTCGGTGACCCGCAACGTCAAGCCTCTGACGGCACGTTGATCCGCCGGCAAGTTTGAATCCGCCCGCCCGTGGCAACACCGGCGGGCCTTTTTCCGCCCGGTACTGCAACCCGGAAGTAGCGGAACAAGATGAAAGTGATGGATTCGTACACAGGGCAAGGCGCAAGCCGCAGCGAAGGCTGTACGCCTTCGCAAGGTTTGCAACGCCGCCATGGGTGTGAAGACGCGCTTTCATGTTTCGATATTTTCGGGGTGCAGTACCAGTTGGAACAGACTTTTGACAATCATCCATACCCCTGACGAACTGCGTTCAGCCCTTGCCGGCGCCGCGCCACCGCGTCCCTGCAGCTGCGCCCTCGGTGCCTGCGCCGGCTGGGAAAGCCTGGCCGAGTACCGCTGGGAAGCTGCGCAGATGACCCAGGTCGGTACCCTGCGCGATCCGGCCGTCGACGAACCCACGCTGGAAGAGTTTCACCCCGAAGGCACGCGTTACGACTCGCCGCAGGCCCCGGTGGCGCCGGCCTTCTTCCCCTACAACCGCTGCGATGTCTGGCACTGCAGCCGCTGCGACCGGCATTTGCTGCGTTACACCGAGTTTGGCGGCTACAACGTCGATCCGCGAGTGCGCGAACTCGATCCGGAAAAAATCGCGGACTGAGCCATTTGCTACTGATTCAATAGCAAATAGTCCAATACCGGCGGGGGCTGGAGGCCAAAATGGCTTGAAATTTTTGTTCCACGGCTGGCGTGCGCCCTTGCCAGCATGTCACCCATCTCATTTCGCGATGGCAAAAACACCCGCATGCGGCCAAAATGGCATATTCATCGTCCACCGCGATGGCTTTGACCCTTTATGCCCAGCTCCGAACGCAACTTCGCCCGCCGTATCGACCTGACTTCGCTGCAACTGTTTGTGGCGGTGTGTGAGCTCGGCAGCATCGGCAAGGCCGCCGAGCGTGAGTTCATTGCCGCATCGGCCGTCAGCAAGCGGCTCTCGGACCTTGAGGCCGCGCTCGACACCCCCCTGCTGTACCGCCACACGCGCGGCGTGGACCTGACGCCGGCCGGGCAAAGCCTGCTGCACCATGCGCGTTCGGTGTTGTTCAGCCTCGAAAAAATGCAGGGTGAACTCAGCGAATACGCGGCCGGCGTGCGCGGCCATGTGCGGGTGCACGCCAGCATCTCGGCCATCGTGCAGTTTTTGCCGGAAGACCTGGGCGCTTTCACCGCCGGGCACCCCGAGGTCAAGATCGACCTCGAAGAACACCTGAGCACGGAAGTCGTGCGCGCAGTGCAGGAAGGCGCAGCCGACCTCGGCATCTGCAACACCGCCGACGGCATCGGCGACCTGCAGTCCCAGCCCTACCGCCAGGACCGCCTGGTGCTGATCGTGCCGCGCGGCCACCCGCTGGGCGAGCAGGACGCGATTGCGTTTGAAGACACGCTGGACGTCGACCATGTCGGCCTGCATTCCAACAGCTCGATTTACCTGGCAATGCGCGACGCCGCCGCGCTGGCCGGCCGCACCATCCGGCTGCGCATCCACGTCACCGGGCTGGACGCGATGTGCCGCATGATCCACAACCGCCTGGGCGTCGGCGTGATGCCGCTGCGCGCCTTCGAACTGATGCACGGCGTCGGTGAGCTCGAAGCGGTGGCCCTGACCAACCCGTGGGCAACACGCCAGATCGAGCTGGTGGCGCGCGACTTTTCCAGCCTGCCGGTCACGGCCCGCCTGCTGGTTGATCACCTCACGGCCGACGCAAGCGCCCCCGCCGCCGCTGCGGGCTAACAAATTAAAATCAGGAAACCACGAAGGAAAATCACCATGGGACGCACCCTCTACGACAAGATCTGGGACGAACACGTCGTCCACACCGAGAAAGACGGCACCGCCATCCTCTACATCGACCGGCACCTGGTGCACGAGGTCACCAGCCCGCAGGCTTTTGAAGGCCTGCGCGAAGCCGGCCGCAAGGTCTGGCGCATCAGCTCCATCGTCGCCACCGCCGACCACAACACGCCGACCACCGGCTGGGAGCTCGGCTACGACGGCATCACCGACCTGGTCAGCAAGGAACAGATCACCACGCTGGACAGCAACATCGCCGAGTTCGGCGCGGCCGCCTACTTTCCCTTCCTGTCCAAACGCCAGGGCATCGTGCACGTGATCGGCCCTGAAAGCGGCGCCACCCTGCCCGGCATGACGGTGGTCTGCGGCGACTCACACACCTCGACCCACGGCGCTTTCGGCGCGCTGGCCCACGGCATAGGCACCAGCGAGGTCGAACACGTGATGGCCACGCAAACCCTGCTGGCGAAAAAGGCCAAAAACATGCTGGTCTATGTGGACGGCAAACTCGCGCCCGGCCTGACCGGCAAGGACATCGTGCTGGCCATCATCGGCAAGATCGGCACGGCGGGCGGCACCGGCTACACCATCGAGTTCGGCGGCCCGGCCATACGCGCACTCAGCATGGAAGGCCGCATGACGGTCTGCAACATGGCCATCGAAGCCGGCGCCCGCGCCGGGCTGGTCGCGGTCGATGAAAAAACCATCGCCTACGTCAAGGGCCGTCCGCTGGCGCCCACCGGTATCGAATGGGACCAGGCGGTGCAGTACTGGGGCACGCTGCAGTCCGACCCCGATGCGAAGTTCGACACCGTGGTCCAGCTCGACGCCGCGCAAATCCGCCCGCAGGTCACCTGGGGCACCTCGCCCGAGATGGTGCTGTCCATCGACGACCGCGTGCCCGACCCCGACAAGGAAAAAGACGCCAACAAGCGCGACGCGATCGAGCGCGCACTGACTTACATGGGCCTGCAGCCCGGCAAGGCCATCAACGACATCCTGGTCGACAAGGTGTTTATCGGCTCCTGCACCAACAGCCGCATCGAGGACATGCGCGAGGCCGCGGCCATGGTGCAAAAGATCGGCCAGAAAGTGGCCGGCAATGTGAAGCTGGCGATGGTGGTGCCCGGCTCCGGCCTGGTGAAAGAACAGGCCGAGCGCGAAGGCCTGGACAAGATTTTTGTCGCCGCCGGTTTTGAATGGCGCGAACCGGGCTGCTCCATGTGCCTGGCCATGAACGCCGACCGTCTCGAGCCGGGCGAACGTTGCGCCTCCACCAGCAACCGCAACTTCGAAGGCCGGCAAGGCGCCGGCGGCCGCACGCACCTGGTGAGTCCGGCGATGGCCGCCGCTGCAGCCGTGCACGGCCACTTTGTCGACATCCGGAAATTTTCCTAAGGGACCGCATCATGCAGAAATTCACCGTCCACAAAGGCCTGGTCGCTCCCATGGACCGCGAGAACGTCGACACCGACGCGATCATCCCCAAGCAGTTCCTCAAATCCATCCGCAAGACCGGCTTCGGCCCCAACCTGTTCGACGAGTGGCGCTACCTCGACGCCGGCTTTCCCGGCCAGGACCCGGCCAGCCGCCGCCCCAACCCGGACTTCGTGCTGAACCAGCCGCGCTACAAAGGTGCGTCCATCCTGCTGGCGCGCAAGAACTTCGGCTGCGGCTCCTCGCGTGAACATGCGCCTTGGGCACTGGACCAGTACGGCTTTCGCGCCATCATCGCGCCCAGTTATGCCGACATCTTCTTCAACAACAGCTTCAAGAACGGCCTGCTGCCCATCGTGCTCAGCGAAGCCCAGGTCGGCCAGTTGTTCGATGAGGCGCTGGCCTTTCCCGGCTACCAGCTGACGATTGACCTGGAGCGCCAGGTCATCGTCAAGCCGCAAGGCGAAGAAATTCCTTTCGACGTGCAGGCCTTCAAGAAATTCTGCCTGCTGGGTGGCTACGACGACATCGGCCTGACCTTGCGCCAGAGCGACAAAATCAAGGCCTTCGAGGCCGAACGGCTGGCGACCAAGCCCTGGCTGGCGAATCGCCTGGCCGCCTGAGTCTTAAGCCAAATCGGCCCCCAGCCCTTATACGACGAGCGTAAGCAGCTATCAAAATCATAGTAATTAGAGAACACGAACCATGAAAATCGCAATCCTGCCGGGTGACGGCATTGGCACTGAAATCGTCGCAGAAGCCGTCAAGGTCCTGCACGCGCTCGACCTGAAATTCGAAACCGAGACCGCGCTGGTCGGCGGCGCCGCCTACGACGCGCACGGCCACCCGCTGCCCGACGCCACGCTCAAACTCGCGAAAGAATCGGATGCCATCCTGTTCGGCGCCGTCGGCGACTGGAAGTACGACACGCTGGACCGCCCGCTGCGCCCTGAGCAGGCCATCCTGGGCCTGCGCAAGAACCTGGGCCTGTTCGCCAACTTCCGTCCGGCCATTTGTTACCCGCAGCTGGTGGACGCCTCCAGCCTCAAGCGTGAGCTGGTGTCGGGTCTGGACATCCTGATCATCCGCGAGCTGACCGGCGACATCTACTTCGGCCAGCCACGCGGCCGCCGTGTCTCGCCCGACGGCCACTTCCCCGGCGCCGAGGAAGCTTTCGACACCATGCGTTATT
>JAZKGR010000131.1:0-19804 GCA_040385775.1 Pseudomonadota bacterium | reverse complement strand
GGCCCTGGGCGCCGCCCGAGGGCTGGTGAATCATCACACGCGAGTTGGGCAGCGAGAAACGCTTGCCCTTGGTGCCCGCGGCCAGCAGGAAAGCGCCCATGCTGGCAGCCATGCCGGTGCACAGCGTAGAGACATCCGGCTTGATGAACTGCATGGTGTCGTAAATCGCCATGCCGGCGGTGACCGAGCCACCGGGCGAGTTGATATAGAAGGAGATGTCCTTGTCGGGGTTTTCGCTCTCCAGGAAGAGCAACTGCGCCACCACCAGGTTGGCGGTCTGGTCATTGACCGGCCCGACGAGGAAAATCACACGCTCTTTCAGAAGGCGCGAATAAATGTCATACGACCGCTCACCACGGCCGGACTGCTCGATCACCATCGGCACCATGCCGAGGCCCTGAATTTCCTGTGCGCTGCTGTAAATCATGTGTTCTCCGATTTGTGGGACTACTCTAGTGTCGTGTTACATGCTATCAGGCACATAAAACCGCGTCTTTTTGCCCACGGCGGCGTTGCAAATCCTCGCCATAGTCGGGCTATGGCTGCGGTTTGCGCCTTGCCCTGAACAAAAATCCATCGGTTTTATTTTGTGCCTTTAAGCATGCAACACCACACTGTCCAAAATAAATGGGGCTTGAAGCCGTAGCCGCAAGCCCCTGTTCCGAAAATTTGACCTCCGCCTGCGCGCCGGTCAGCCGGAAGATTTAGTTCTGCGCCATCAACTCGTCGAAGGCCACGGCTTTTTCAACCACTTTGGCCTTGCCCATCACGAAGTCGGTGACATTGTTTTCAATCACCACGGATTCGACTTCAGCCATGCGTTTTTCGTCGCCGAAATACCAGCGCACCACATCTTCGGGCTTCTCATAGCTGGAAGCCAGTTCCTGCACATGAGCCTTGACCTGCTCGTTGGTGGGGAACAGGTTGTTGGCGCGGGTCAGCTCAGCCACCACCAGGCCCAGGCGCACGCGTTTTTCGGCTTGCGGACGGAAGATGTCGTCGGGAATCGGCGCCTTGTCGGCGTCCTTGATGCCGCGCTGCTTGAGGTCGGCGCGGGCCCCCTCCACCATGCGCTCCAGTTCGGCCTGGACAATCGCTTGTGGAACATCCAGCTCGGAGTTGGCGACCAATGCGTCCATCACGGCATTCTTGTTGCGGGCCAGCAGGCGGAACTTGACTTCACGCTCCAGGTTTTTCTTGATGTCGGCACGCAGGCCTTCGACCGTGGCGTCGGCGATGCCCAGGGACTTCGCCAGGGCTTCATTGACTTCGGGCAGGTGGGCGGCTTCGATTTTCTTGACCGTCACCATGAAGTCGGCCTGTTTGCCGGCCACATCCTTGCCGTGGTAGTCGGCGGGAAAGTTCAGCGGGAAGGTCTTGCTTTCGCCGCTTTTCATGCCGCGCACAGCGTCTTCGAATTCCTTGAGCATCTGGCCTTCGCCGACCAAAAACTGGAAAGCTTCGGCCTTGCCGCCGGCAAAGGTTTCGCCGTCGATCTTGCCTTCAAAGTCGATGGTCGCGCGGTCACCGTCCTGGGCAGCGGCGTCCATGGCGCGCTGGGCAAAGGTGCGGCGCTGCTTGCGCAAAATGTCCACCGTCTTGTCGATGGCTTCGTCGCTGACTTCGGAAGTCAGTTTTTCGACTTCGGCATTGGCCAGGTCGCCGATCTTGACTTCAGGATAGACCTCGAAGATCGCATCAAAAGCCAGTTCGCCCTCGGGCGCGCCTTCTTTTTCGCTGATGCGCGGCTGGCCCGCCACACGCAGCTTGGCTTCGTTGGCGGCCTGGGAAAAAGCCTCGCCGACCTTGTCGTTCATGACTTCGTAATGCACGGAGTAGCCATAACGCTGGGCCACCACATTCATGGGGACCTTACCGGGACGGAAACCGTCCATTTTGACGGTGCGGGCCATGCGCTTGAGGCGTGAGTCAACTTCAGACTGGATGGCGCTGACTGGCAGGGTCAGGGTCATCTTGCGTTCCAGCTTTTCAAGGGTTTCAACAGTCACGGCCATGGTCTTCTCCTAATATCGAGGATGTGTAAAAGACGCCTGCCCGCGGCGGTAAAACCCCGCGGCAAACGTCCTGAAAAATCTCAAGGTGGTGCGCGGGGGGGGACTCGAACCCCCACATCCTTGCGGACGTCAGGACCTAAACCTGGTGCGTCTACCAATTTCGCCACCCGCGCGCCGGAAACAAAAACGGGAATCCTCAGCTTTCAGCCTACGGACCCCCGCCTGAAATCGGTCAACTTTCTATTTTAGCCTGTATCGGCGCCCTCTCCGGCGGCCGGCCAAGCCAGCCCCGGTTTACGCCGGCACGACGCCGGGTGTTTCGCGTTTCACCCTGAACCAAGCTGCGTACATTGCCGGCAAGGCCAGAAGCGTCAGCACAGTGGCCACGATCAGGCCGCCCATGATGGCGACGGCCATCGGCCCCCAGAACACGCTGCGTGACAGCGGAATCATCGCCAGCACGGCGGCGGCGGCCGTCAGCACGATGGGGCGCAAGCGCCGCACTGCCGACTCGACGATCGCGTCCCAGGCCGGGATGCCGGCCGCGCGGTCCTGCTCGATCTGGTCAATCAGGATCACCGAGTTGCGCTGAATCATGCCCATCAGCGCAATCACCCCCAGCAGCGCGACAAAACCGAAGGGCCGCCCCAGCAGCAGCAGCGCACCGGCGACGCCGGCAATGCCGAGCGGGCCGGTCAGGAACACCAGCATGGCGCGGCTGAAACTGTGCAGTTGCAGCATCAGCAGGGTGAAGGTCAGAAACAGCATGATGGGCACACCGGCCACGATCGAGCTGGAGCCTTTGCTGCTCTCCTCGACGGCGCCGGCGACCTCGATGCGGTAGCCGCCCATGCCGTTTTTCTGCCACCTGGCCTCAATCTCTTTCAGGGCCGGCAGCAACTCGGCGGTCACCGTCGCGCCCTGCAACCCTTCAACAATGTCGCTTTGCACCGTGATCGCGTAGTCGCGGTTCTCCCGCCACATCACCCCCGGCTCCCAGGTGAACACCGGCTTGGCGATCTGCGTCAGCGGAATCGACTTGCCCGAAGCGGTCGGCAGATAGGCATTGGCAATGTCGGTGATGGCGTTGCGCTCGTCCAGCGGCTGGCGCAGCACGATGTCGATCAGTTTGTCACCCTCGCGGAATTGGCCCACGGTGCTGCCGCTCAAGATGGTCTTGGACGCCTGCGCAATCGACTGGCTGGTCACGCCCAGCGCGCGCGCCTTGGACTGGTCCACCTCCAGGCGCAGCACCTTGACCGACTCGTTCCAGTTGTCGTTGACGCCGCGGGTATTCGGGCTCTCGCGCATCGCGGCCTTGACCTCGTCGGCGCGGCCACGCAACACCAGCGGGTCGATGCCGACGACACGGAACTGCACCGGGTAAGGCACCGGCGGGCCGTTGGGCAGCAGCTTGATGCGGCCGCGCACTTCCGGAAACTCCTGGGCCAGCAGCGCCGGCAATTTGATGCGCAGCGACTCGCGCAGCTTCAGGTCTTTGGGCAGCACAATAAATTGCGACACATTGGTCTGGGGGAAAACCTGGTCCAGCGGCAAATAGAAACGCGGGACGCCCGAACCGACCCAGGTGCTGACCGAGCGCACGCCCTCTTCCTGCAGCAGGCGCGCTTCGACGCGTTTGGTCGTCAACTCATTGGCGGCGAAGGAGGTGCCCTCCGGGAACCAGATGTCCACCATGATCTCGGGCCGGCTCGAATCCGGGAAGAACTGCTGCTGCACCTGGCCCATGCCGACGATGCCCAGCGCAAACGTCAGCACCGTGGCCCCGATCGTGACCCAGCGGTATTGCACGCACCAGTTCACCAGGCGCCGAAACCCACGGTAAAACGCCGAGTCGAAATGTTCCTGCCCTTCGACGGGCTCAGGATGAGCGGGATCATGTTCCGGCAGCGGTTTGGCCTTGAGCAGCAAGGTGCCCAGGTAAGGCACGAAGTAGACCGACACAATCCAGCTCAGCACCAGCGCAATCACCGTGACCGCAAAAATCGCGAAGGTGTATTCACCCACGGTCGATTTGGCCATGCCGATCGGCAGGAAACCTACGGCCGTGATCAGCGTGCCGGTCAACATCGGCATGGCGGTGATCTCGTAGGCAAAGGTCGCGGCGCGCACCTTGTCGTAGCCCTCTTCCATCTTGCGCACCATCATCTCGACCGCGATGATGGCGTCATCGACCAGCAGGCCCAATGCGATGATCAGCGAGCCCAGCGAGATCTTGTGCAGCCCGATGCCGAAATAACTCATGGCCAGAAATGTCACCGCCAGCACCAGCGGGATCGTGATGCCGACCACCAGCCCCGGCCGCATGTCGATGTAATAACGCTTCCACAGCGGGTGTTGACCCGGGCGCCGGTGAAAACCCAGCGCGATGAAACTCACGGCCAGCACAATGGCCACGGCCTCGATCAGCACCTTGACAAACTCGTTGACCGAGGTCGTCACTGCGGTCGGCTGGTCCTGGATCTGCACCAGCTCGATGCCTGCCGGCAAGGTGGTGCTGATCTGGCCCGTGGTGGCCTTGAGCGCCTTGCCCAGCGCGATGATGTCGCCGCCCTTGCCCATGGACACACCCAGCGCAATCACTTCCCGGCCCTGGTGCCGCACCTTGACGGCAGGCGGATCGACATAGCCACGCTTGATCTCGGCAATGTCGCCGAGGCGGAACTGGTTGCCGGAATTGCCGCGTATCGGCATGGCACGCAACTGCTCGACCGCCTCGAACTGACCCGCCACACGCACCTGCACCACATCGAGCGGGGTCTGGATGGCGCCGGCCGACTCCACGGCGTTTTGCTGGCCGAGCTGATTGAGGACCTGGGTAAAGTCCAGCCCGAGCTGGGCCAGCCGTTTTTGCGAAATTTCGATGAACAGCTTTTCGTCCTGCACGCCGAACTGCTCGACCTTGGCCACATCGGGTACGCGCAGCAGTTGCTGGCGCACGTCGTCGGCAAAGGTCTTGAGCTCGGCGTAACTGAAGCCGTCGGCCTGCAGCGCGTAGATCACGCCATACACGTCACCGAAGTCGTCGTTGAAAAACGGTCCCACCACCCCGCCCGGCAAGGTGCCGCGCATGTCGCCTATCTTCTTGCGTACCGCGTACCATACGCCGGCCACGTCTTCCGCTTTCGACGAGTCCTTGATCTGGAAAATGATTTGCGACTCACCGGGCTTGGAATAGCTGCGGATCTTGTCGGCGTAAGGCACTTCCTGCAGCGTGCGTTCGAGTTTGTCGGTCACCTGCTCGGCGACCTGCTGCGCGGTGGCGCCCGGCCAGTAAGTGCGCACCACCATCGCGCGGAAGGTAAACGGCGGGTCTTCGTCCTGACCGAGCTGGAAGTAGGCGGCAAAACCCAGCAGCAGCAACACCACCATCAGGTAGCGCGTCAGCGCCGGATGGTCCAGCGCCCATTTGGACAGATTGAAACTGTCTTTGGGTTGTACTTGCGTCATGCCGGCCTCACTTCGCAGCAGGCGCGGCGGCTGCAGTCGCTATCGGATTGATAGCTGCCTGCCCAGGTGGGACGGGGGCCAGAGTCCCTTTTGACTGATAAATCGTGACCTTCTGGCCGGGTGAAAGCACATGCACCCCGGCGCTGACCACCAGCATGCCGGGCTGCAGGCCGCCGGCCACGACCGCCTCGTTGCCGTCGGCGGTGGCGATCTGTATGGTTTGCGACCTGATCGTCATGCTCGCCTTGTCGAGCACCCAGACCGCGCTGTTTTTGCCTTCCTGGCGCAAGGCGCTGGTCGGCAGCTTGATGACCTGCAAATTGGTCGCGCCCAGGCCCTGCGGCTGCACATACACTGTGGCGCCCAGCACCGGCGGCTCTTTGGTGTCGAGCGCCACCTTGACCGGATAGGTGCGCGTGGCGGGGTCGGCGCTGGCCGACACCTCGCGCACCCGGCCGGCCAGTTCGCCGGCCTGCGACCAGACGCGCACCTTGACCGGCGTGCCGACCTTGATCGCGGCGACCTTGTCCTCAGGCACGGAAAACACCACGTCGCGCGGGCCGTCGGCCGCAATGCGCAGCACCGGCGTGCCGGCGGTCACGACCTGCCCGGCTTCGGCCTCGACCGCGGTCACCACCCCCGACACGTCGGCGACCAGCGCCGCGTAGTTGGCCTGGTTGCCCTGCACCGCCAGTTGCGACTGGGCCTGCTCGAGCTGCGCCTGGGCCGCCTTGAGCGTGGTGTCGCGGCGCTCGAGTTCGGCGCCGCTGATGAAGTTCTGGTCTTTGAGTTCCTTGTAGCGCTTGTAGTCGGCCGCCGCCAGGTCGCGGTTGGTACTGGCGGCAGCCACCTGGGCCCGCGCGGCATCGGCGGCCAATTTGTAGTCCTGCGGGTCCAGTTGCGCCAGCACCTGGCCGGCTTTCACATGCTGGCCGAGCTCGGCCTGGCGCCGGATGATTTTGCCGCCGACCCGGAAACCGAGCCGGGACTCGACCTGGGCCTTGACCTCGCCGGCAAACTCGTAGTTCGCCGTGAAGGAATCGGTGCCCACCGTGATCACCTTGACCGCACGGACCGGCTCCTCGGGCGGGGCAGGCTTGGAACAGGCGGCCAGAATCAGGGCGCTGCTGAGGAGAACAAAGGCTGTTTTATGCATGATGTGGTGGGCAAAAGCGGTGGCGGAATACCAGCAAGCGGGTGGAAAAACCCACACTACTGACTGACCGGTTAGTAATCTAGGGTAAATCATTAGCGCTGTCAAGCGACAATCCGGGCCATGCATCCAGGCTCCTCTCCCCGCACGCCGCCGGCGCTGCAGCCGCCGTCCAGCCACTATGAGAACTTCCCGGTGGCCTCGGTCTTGTGCCCGCCACGCCTGCGGCCGGCCGTTGCCGCCATCTACTGGTTCGCACGCACCGCCGACGACATTGCCGATGAAGGCGACGCCCGGCCGGCCCAGCGCCTGCAGGAGCTCGCCGCCATCCGCGACGACCTGTTGGCGGCGGCAGAAGGCCGGCCCGGCTCGGGGCGCTGGCCGCACGTCTTTGCCGCGCTGCAACCGGTCATCGCCGAATTCGACCTGCCGGTGAGCTTGCTGGCCGACCTCCTCAGCGCCTTCGAGCAGGACGTGGTCAAGCAGCGTTACGCCACCGAGGCCGAGTTGCTGGACTACTGCCGCCGCTCGGCCGACCCGGTCGGGCGCCTGTTGCTGCACCTGTACGGCGTGCACGATGCCGAATCCCTGGGCCAGAGCGACAACATCTGCAGCGCCCTGCAATTGATCAACTTCTGGCAAGACCTCAGTGTGGACATCCCGCGCGGCCGCATCTACCTTCCGCGCGAGCTGTGGGCCGCCCACGGCGTGGACGAGGCGCAACTGATGGCGCGCGAAGTCAATCCAGCCACTACAAAATTGATAGCGGCTTGCTCCCGTGCAGCAAGGGCCAGGATGCTAAAAGGCTCTGAACTTCCGGCGACGGTGGCGCGCCACGTCGGCGGCTTCGACGGCTGGCGCGCCGCGCTGGAGCTGCGCTGCGTGATCCAGGGTGGGCTGCGCATCCTCGACAAGATGGAGGCCATGGATCACCACACCCTGGCCCAACGGCCCAAGCTGGGCGTTTGGGATGCGGTGGTGATCTTTTTCAAGGCTCTGTGGCACTGACGCCCGACACTCTGTATGTCATTGCGGCCTTGAGCCGCAATCCATGCCACGCGGGCTGCGCCCATGGTTCATGCAGCATGGATCCCGGATCAGGTCCGGGATGACAACGCACTGATCGCTTTGGGCAATGTGTCCGCATTTGCCCATGCAACAATTGCGGCATGAGCCCTGAGGAATATGTCCAGCAAAAAGCCGCCGCGTCCGGCAGCAGTTTTTATTACGCCTTCCTGTTTTTGCCGAAAGAGCGCCGTGCGGCGATCACGGCTTTCTACGCGTTTTGCCGCGAGATCGACGACGTCGTCGATGAAATCACGGACCCCGGCGTGGCCTACACCAAGCTGGCCTGGTGGCAAACCGAGGTGGTCAAATCCTACGCCGGCGAGCCGACGCATCCGGTCATGAAGGCACTGATGCCGCTGGCGCCCACCTACCGCATCGAGGCACGCCATCTGCAGGCGGTGATCGAGGGCTGCCAGATGGACCTGGCACAAAACCGCTACCTCGACTTTCCCAACCTCAAGACCTATTGCCACCTGGTAGCCGGCATCGTCGGCGAGGTCGCTGCGCGCATCTTCGGCCAGACCGACGAAGCCACCACGGCGTATGCGCACAAGCTGGGCCTGGCCTTCCAGATGACCAACATCATCCGCGACGTCGGCGAAGACGCGCTGCGCGGCCGCATCTACCTGCCGGTCAATGAACTGCAGCAGTTCGACGTGAAGGCGCACGAGATTTTGAAGCGCCAGTACTCGGACCGCTTCACGGCGTTGATGAAGTTCCAGACCGAGCGAGCGCTGGCCCTGTACGACGAGGCGCTGGCGCTGCTGCCGGAAGCCGACCGCCGCGCCCAAAAACCCGGCCTGATGATGGCCAGCATCTACCGCACCCTGCTGCGCGAAATCGCGGCCGACAACTACCAGGTGTTGCACCAGCGTGTCAGCCTGACACCGCTGCGCAAGTTCTGGCTGGCGTGGAAGACCCAGGCCTTCGGAAAGGTCCAGTGAAGCTTGCCGTGATCGGCGCCGGCTGGGCCGGCTGCGCAGCGGCGGTTGAGGCCACGCGACTGGGCCAGCAGGTCACGCTGTTTGAAGCAGCCCGCATTGCCGGCGGCCGCGCGCGGCGCGTCGATGGCCAGTGGCCCGACGGCTCCACCCTGCCGCTGGACAACGGCCAGCACATCCTGATCGGCGCCTACACCGATACGCTGAAGCTGATGGGCGATCTGGGTCTGGATGTCAAACAACTGCTGCATCGCATGCCGCTGACCCTGCAATTTCCCGATGGCAGCGGTCTGCGCTTTCCGTCGCTGCCGACACCGCTGGACGCCTTCGCCGGCATCCTGCGCGCACGCGGCTGGTCCTGGCGTGACAAGCTGTCCCTGCTGCGAGCCGCGACAGGCTGGCAGTTCGCCGGCTTTCGCTGCGCACCGGACCTGTCGGTGGGGCAGCTTTGTGGCCGCTTGACGCCCGCCGTTTTGGCCACGCTGATTGAGCCGCTGTGTGTCGCCGCACTCAACACGCCCGCCGACCGCGCCAGCGGCCAGGTGTTTCTGCGCGTGTTGCGCGATGCCCTGTTCTCGCAGTCCGGCGGCTCCAATCTGCTGCTGCCGCGCACCGACCTCAGCGCACTGCTGCCCGACGCCGCGCTGGCCTGGCTGGCGCAACGAGGCGCCGATGTCCGTCTGGGCGCCCGCGTGCAAGCGCTTTCACAGGCAGGCGATGGCTGGCAGGTCGACGGCGAAACTTTTGAGCGCGTGGTCCTGGGCTGTCCGCCAGGTGAAGCGGCGCGGCTTGCATTGAGCTGCGGCCTGCCCTGCGATGCCTGGGTGGCGCAGGCCAGCGCGTTGGGGTTCGAAGCCATCACCACGGTTTATGTCGCGTCGCCCGGCAACCGGCTGGCGCAGCCCATGCTCGCCTTGCGCGCGAGCGAACCGGAAGGGGATGCGCCGGCGCAGTTTGTGTTCGACCGCGGCCAGCTCGGCGGCCCGGACGGCCTGCTGGCCTTTGTGGTCAGTGCCAGCCAGGGCGACAGCGCCGCGCTGACGCAGCGCGTGTTGATGCAGGCCACGCAGCAACTGGGCCTGGCCGCGCCGCAGGTGGTGCAAACCATTGTCGAAAAACGCGCGACCTTTGCCTGCCTGCCGGGCCTGCTGCGGCCCGCCGCGCAAGTGCTGCCGGGGCTGCTGGCCTGCGGCGATTATGTGGATGGCCCCTACCCGGCAACGCTGGAAGGCGCGGTGCGTTCCGGCCGGCAGGCGGCCCAAATCGCTATCAAATAGATAGCTGATTGCTCCCGCCAGCCGGGGGCTGGAGGCCTTTTTCTCTTGTAAATCCGGTGAAGCTCAGGTTTTGACCCGATTGCGCGCCATCACCCGCACCTGCAGTTGTGCAGGCCGTGCCAGGCAGCGCTCCAGCCATGCGGCCAGGCGCGGGCAGGCGGACATCGCGTCGGCGCGCTGGGCCCAGGCCAGCACCGAAGCCACGCAGATGTCGGCCACGGTAAAGCGCTCGCCGGCAATGTAATCGCGGTTCTGCAAATGCTGCTCCAGCACCTGCAAGACCGCCGCCAGGCGCCGGTCGGCTTGCAGCGCCAGCTCCGGCTTGCGGCGTTCTTCGGACATGGCCACGCGGTGCATCAGGAAACTCAATGCGTCTTTTTCGCACTCGGTCACGGCCCAGAAAGTCCAGCGCAAAACGTCGGCGCGTTCGGCATGGTTCTGCGCCGCCAGCGATGAGCCGTCCGCAGCCCGGAAGCGTTCGGCCAGATACAGCGCGCAGGCCATGGACTCCCACACCACAATGCCGTCGTCATCGATCACCGGGATGTGGCCGTTGGGGTTGATCGCCAGAAACTCGGGCGTGCGCGTGCCGCCGCCCTCATAGACCTGGGCGATGTGTTCGTAGTCCAAACCGAGCTCCTGCGCCACCCACAGCGGGCGCGATGTGCGCGAAGCGGCGATGCCGTAAATCTTCAGCGTCATGCCTGCGCCTCGCCGGCTTTGAACAGGTCGCACAACTCGGTGAGATTGGTCACGGTTTCATGCGGTGAGGCTTCGTGCACCCACAAATGGTCGGAGCGGTTGACCCAGGCCGTCTGCATGCCGGCATTGAGCGCGCCCAGCACGTCCAGCGTGGCGTCGTCGCCCACATGCAGCACGTTGTGCGCAGGCACATCAACAGCGCCGGCCGCTGCGTGAAATATCCGCGGGTCGGGCTTGCCCAAGCCAAACTCCTGCGCACTGATCGAGGCACGAAAATATTTGCCCAGCCCGATGCGCTGGATGTCGGCATTGCCGTTGGACAAGGCCACCACCGGGTAACGCGCCGACAAAAATTCCAGCGCCAGCAGCGCGTCGTCAAACAGCGTGACCTCGTGCCGCGCCGCAAAAAAAACTTCAAACGCATCGTCGGCGAGCAGCGGGTTTTCCTTGGAGCGGTACAGCGCAAGCCGGATCGCCTCGCGCCGGATCGCGCTGAGGTTGTGCTTGAGCTCGGGGCGGGTGCGCAAGATCTGCTCGCGAACGTCGTGCCTGGCGGTGGGGTTGGCAAACATGGCGGCGGTCATGGGCGCGTGGCGGCCCAGCCATGCATCAAGTGCGGCCTCGGCCCGCTCTATCGCGGGCCACACGGGCCAGAGGGTGTCGTCAAGATCAAGGGATATGGCTTTAATAATTGTCAGGTCAAGCATAGGTAGGGGAGAATAACCCATGACTTTCGCCCCCGAACCCACCTTTACGCACGGCCAGCCCGCCAAAGCCGCACCAGCGACTGCCGTGTTGTATTGCAACCTCGGCACGCCCGATGCGCCGACCGCCGCAGCGCTGCGCCCTTACCTTGCGCAGTTTCTCAGCGACCACCGCGTGATCGAGATTCCGAAAGCCGTCTGGTGGTTCATCCTGCACGGCATCATCCTGCGCGTGCGGCCGAAAAAGTCGGCAGCCAAATACGCCAGCATCTGGACGGCGGAGGGCTCACCGCTCAAGGTGTGGACCGCCGCGCAAGCGGCAGCGCTGGACACCACACTGGCCGCGCGTGGCCACCACGTCGCGGTGCGATACGCCATGCGTTACGGCAACCCGTCGATTGCTTCGCAGCTAGCCGCGCTCAAGGCCGAAGGCGCACTACGCATCCTAGTGCTGCCGGCCTACCCGCAGTACAGCGGCACCAGCACGGCCAGCGTGTTCGACGCGGTCTACAGCTGGGCCGCCAAGGTGCGGCGCATTCCCGAGCTGCGTTTTGTCAACAACTACCACGACCACCCCGGCTACATCGCTGCGCTCGCGGCGCGTGTGCGGGCGCACTGGGCCGCGCAGGGCCGGGCTGACAAGCTGGTCATGAGTTTTCACGGCGTGCCCGAACGCACGCTGCACCTGGGCGACCCCTACCACTGCGAATGCCACAAGACCGCGCGCCTGCTGGCCGAACAATTGGGCCTGGCGAAAGACCAGTATGTCGTCACCTTCCAGTCACGCTTCGGCAAGGCCAAGTGGCTGGAGCCCTACACCGAGCCGACCCTGGTCGCACTGGCGCAGGCCGGCACCCAGAGCGTCGATGTGATGTGCCCCGGCTTCACAGGCGACTGTCTGGAGACCCTGGAAGAAATCAACATGGAAGCACGTGAAGCCTTCCTACATGCCGGCGGCAAAAACTTCAGCTACATTGCCTGCCTCAACAACAGCCCCGAATGGCTGGAGGCGCTTGGCGACATCGCGCAGCAGCATCTGGCCGGCTGGCCAACGCAGGCTGCGCCTGATGCGCAGACGCTGGCCGCGTCGCGCGCGGCCGCGATTGCGATGGGCGCTGCGCAGTAAAACCGTCATTTAGCGCCGGCTGATCACCACCCCACCGCCAGCGCCCGACGTGTCGTTGTTGCTGCCGCGCAGCAAATTGTTGCTGGCAACCGTCACGGTGTAGGTGTCGGGGCTGTAGTTGCCCGAGCCCTGCAGATACACCGGGTTGCTGCCCTGGATGGTGACGGTGTTGCCGCGCACGGTGACCTGGACGTCCTGCCTGACCTTCTTGGAAATGCCCTGGTTGTTGGTGAACTCCAGCACCATCACGCCGCGGCCGCCCGCCTGCACGCGCAGTGTGCCGTTGTAGGGAAAGCCGGCTGAGCCCGCATAGTCCACCAGCCACTCGCCCTGCATCTGGAACTCCGCCGGCGCGACATCGCGGGAACGGCTGCTGTTGCTGTTGTCGTTGTTGCCGCGGTTGCTGCTGGCGTTATCGCTGCGACTGTTGTTATCGCCGCGATTGTTGTTGTTGCTGCTGTTGTTATTGTCACGCGAAGGCGCGTCCTGTGCCGGCGAGGAGCTTGCGGCATCACAGCCCCAGGAACGCACCTTGCAGCTCGAGCCGCCCTTGGCGCGGCATTCCGAGTTGGCGCGCGCTTGCACCGCAGAACTCGTTGCGCCGGTGGCCCAGCCGTAGGCATTGGACCCCTTGGCCTGGTCGGCCGAGTAGGCCGCGCACTCAGCACGGAAGCGCAGTACCACGCTGCAATCACCGCCGCATTCGCGCATGGCGCGCGCGTCGGCCTGGTCGATGCTCGGATGGTTGAAGGAAAAGCCGTACTTTTCGCCCTGCAGGGTGTCGATGGCGAGCGAGCCGGCGGCCATCGCCGGGGCGCCACCCAACGCGAGCAGCAGCGCAAAAGCGAGCCTGGCCGCGACCGTCTTGAAGATAGAAATCATGGGAGTTCCCTTGTTGGAAATAAATTTTTTCAGGAATCGAAAATCGCCAAGTCACCGAGAGGACGCGTCCTGCCCGAACCGTTCAAATTATGGACGCGCCAACCGACCCAGGGGCCTGACAGAGCGCCATTTGTCCTCCCATAAATATGGGATGCGGTTTGCCTGACAATGAAGATCAGCGCACCCCGCACGCCATCGCATTACCCGAGTCGCCCATGCACATCCTCTGGAAATATCTTCAACCGCATCGAAAGCTCGCACTGCTGGCGCTGCTGCTGGCGGCGGCCAGCCAGGTGCTGGCGCTGATCGACCCCATCATCTTCGGCAAGATCATCGACGAGTACGCCATCAACCGCGGCGACAAAACCGACGAGCAACTGGTGACGGGCGTGCTGCAGTTGCTCGGGCTGGCGGTGGGGGTGGCCGTGCTGTCGCGCCTGGCCAAGGCGCTGCAGGAATATGTGACACGCCTGATCGTGCAGAAGCTGGGCACGCAGATCTTCAACGACGGGCTGCGCCAGGTCATGCGCCTGCGTTACCAAGAGTTCGAGGACTTGCGCAGCGGCGAGACGCTGTCGCTGCTGCAAAAAGTGCGTGCCGACAGCGAGCGTTTCATCAATGCATTCATCAACACCGTGTTTGCATCGCTGGTGGGCATCACCTTTCTCTGCTGGTATGCGCTCACACGCCACTGGATGCTGATACCGGTGTTCCTGATCGGCGTGCTGGTGCTGGGCGGTCT
Source organism: Pseudomonadota bacterium (assembly GCA_040385775.1). Classification (GTDB taxonomy): domain Bacteria; phylum Pseudomonadota; class Gammaproteobacteria; order Burkholderiales; family Burkholderiaceae_C; genus Polaromonas. Next base: position 5,723 of record JAZKGR010000131.1, on the reverse strand, counting down.
GACCGGGCTGCTGAGCCGCGAGATCAAGACGCAGCAGCGCTCCATCGTGCGCGAGACCAACCGCAACTCGGGCTTTATCTCCGAGTCGCTGCGCAACATCGAGCTGATCAAGAGCCTGGGCCTGACCTTTCCGGAAATTCGCCGGCTGCAGGCGCAGACCACCAAAATTTTCGGGCTGGAGATGCAGAAGGTCAAACGCATCCGCCTGCTGTCTTTTCTGCAAGGCACGACCCTGAGCCTGCTCAAGCTGGCGGTGCTGTTTGCGCTGCTGTGGCTGATCTTCCGCGATGTGCTGAGCACGGGCGAGCTGATTGCCATGCAGTTCATCTCGGTCGCGATTTTTGCGCCGCTGCAGGAGCTGGGCAACATCATCATCGCCTACCGCGAAGCCGATGCCTCGCTGCTGAACTTTGCCGCGCTGATGGACAAGCCTGTGGAGCGCCGGCCCGATTCCCCGGTCGCCGTCGGCCCGCTGACCCATGTACGATTCGCCGACGTGAGTTTCAGCCACAAGGGTGCGGCCGACAAGGCACTGGACGGCGTGTCCTTCGACGCCGGGCTCGGCGACACGATTGCCTTTGTCGGCCCCTCGGGCTCGGGCAAATCAACGCTGGTCAAACTGCTGGTCGGCCTCTACACACCGGCCAGCGGCGAGGTGTTCTACAACGACATTTCCACCGGCGACCTGCGCTACAACGAGGCGCGACGGCAGATCGGTTTTGTGACGCAGGAGACGCATCTGTTCTCGGGAACGCTGCGCGAGAACATGCTGCTGGTCAAACCCGATGCCAGCGACGCCGAGATCGTCACCGCCATGCAGCAGGCCTCCTGCGCCTACCTGCTGGACAAATCGCCCGAGGGCCTGGACATGCCGATTGGTGAAAGTGGCGTCAAACTCTCGGGCGGCGAGCGCCAGCGCCTGTCGATTGCGCGCGCCCTGCTGCGCCAGCCGCGTTTGCTGATTTTTGACGAGGCTACCTCGGCGCTCGACTCGCTGACCGAAGAACAGATCACTGCCACCGTGCGCCAGGTCTCGGCGGTCGGCACCCGCATCACCATACTGATCGCGCACCGGCTCTCGACCATCATGCACGCCGACACCATCTTCGTGCTGGAGAAAGGCCGCATCGTCGAAAGCGGCTCCCACGCCGCGCTGCTGGAAGTCAAAGGCCTGTACTACGCCATGTGGCGCCAGCAGATCGGCGAGCGACCCGGTGCGCCGCGTGAGCTGCCAGCCGTTGCCAGCGAAGTAGCAGCTCTGCCTGATGAGGTGCGCATCGATGTCTGAGCTGCGACTCGAACCTCTCAACGACGGCGTCTGGCGCGTGAAACACAGCCAGCACGGCCATGTCGGCAACCTCAAGCTGATAGGCGGCGTGTGGAAGTTCAAGGCTGTCGGTTACGGCACTGGCGGCGAAGTGATTCCCGGTGGCGGCCCGCTGACAGATCGCCACAACACGGTTATTGCCGCGCCCGACGAAGCCTTGCTCCACGCAGCGCTGGTTTCGCCATAAAAATCCTGTCCAATAGCACCATGGAACCCAGCAGCAACACCACGACCGACCAGCGCCTGACCGATCTCGAGATCAAGGCCTCTTTTACCGAAGACCTGCTCGACAAACTCGACAGCGTCATCGTGCGCCAGCAGCAACAAATCGACGCCCTGATCCGCGAGATCGCCGATTTGAAGCAGCAGGCGCCGGTGGAGGGCGGAGTCGGCGCGGCGCGCAGTTTGCGGGACGATTTGCCGCCGCATTTTTAAGGCTTTGTCCCCTTCTTTTGGAGGATGCGCCCGCCCCCTTGCCCAGCCTAGAATCGTGCGGTGTTTGACGGTTTTTTATCGACCTGCCAGGAAGACGCGATGTTCGAAAACTGTTTCGTGACAAGTACTTGAGCCAATATTCGGCGCCCAAGTTAAACCGCAGCCGCCAAGTTGTACCGCAGCAGGTGCGGTACACATTGCGTTGGGCATCACCAGTCGCTACAACCTCTCTCCGAAGGCAGAAGAATGAGCACGACAAATCCAATCACAGAGCATGAGCGAACAGAGCTTCTGGCCCTCTACCAAGTCACCACCCAGGATCTGGTTTTCTTCAAGTCACAGCAGTGGTCTCTGACAAACTATGGTCTTGTTGCTCTCGCAGCAATCACGGGTGTCATGCAACTCACAACGATTAAGGTCACGCCATGTATTGCCGCCCTCCTATGCATAGCTGCAGTCCTCCTCACGCTACTTACCGGGTGGCTCCTGTGGCGCTTGCAAGGATCGATTGAAGAACGTCGCGCTCGTCTTGCGAGAATCTACGGTCGCTTTTCAATGAGTTCCGCACTGCCAGAGGCATCAAGAAGAGCGTTGGCGCCTGGGAAATGGTGCTCCCGCTGCTGGCGCTTCTAAGTTTCGCTCTGGCGCTCACTATCTGGCTTGTGCTCGCAGGCATCTAGCAGCGCAGGTTTGTAGCGCCAAGTTCGGCACGCTTCCAAGAAGTGACGCCCAACCATTCAATCGAGAGGACTTTCCCCGGCAAACCAGGTCACCTCTCATCTCAAACGTCAGGCCGCACAAATAGGACACCCACGTCATGCAAATCGAAGTCGACGACCTTTCCCGCTCCGCAATCCACGAGCTCCTGAGCGAGCACCTGGCGAACATGTATGAGCTGAGCCCGCCAGACCAGGTGTTCGCCCTGGATCTGTCGAAGTTAAAGTCGCCAGACATCACCTTCTGGACCGTCTGGGACAAGGACCTGTTGCTCGGCTGTGGTGCACTGAAGGAGTTGACACCGACGCATGGAGAAATCAAGTCCATGCGCACGCCGGCAAAACTTCGTGGCCGCGGCGCTGGCCGTGCAGTCCTCCATCGCATCATCGAGACCGCAAGACAACGCCGGTATAGCCTGCTCAGCCTGGAGACTGGCACGCATCCCGCGTTCCTGGCTGCACAGCAGTTGTACAGGAGTTCAGGCTTCCAGGAGTCAGGCCCCTTCGCCAACTACAAGGAAGACCCGCACAGCCTATTCATGGAACTTCGCCTGTCCGAGAGTGCGGCCTGAAAAAATATGCCACTCACCTGGACCGACCAACTCGACAACATCGACTGGAGCGAACTCTCCGCGCTGTATGCAGCCGCGCCCCTCGGCAACAAAAGCCCCAAGAACCTGCAAACCGTTTTCACGAACAGCATGTTCCGCTGCTTCGTCCGCGAAAGCGGCAAACTTATCGGCGTGGGCCGCGTGCTGGCCGATGGCGTGGACTGCGCTTATGTCTGCGACATTGCCGTGCTGCCCAGCCACCAGGGCACCGGGCTGGGCAAAGAAATCGTCAGCCACCTCGTGGACCTGTCGCGCGGCCACCGCAAGATCATTCTTTATGCGGTGCCGGGCAAGGAGGGTTTTTATCGCAAGCTGGGCTTCAGGCGCATGACAACCGCCATGGCGATTTTTGACGACCAGGCCGGCGCCATGGCGCGTGGTTACATCAACGAAAGCTGAACCTGGATTGCGGGTCAAGCCCGCAATGACAAACCTGGCGCAGCCTGCGACTTGTGCATCAAATCAGCCTCCAGCCCACAGCCACCGGGGGTTAACAGCTATCTATTCAGTAGCAACGCCGGCCCGGCTGGCGGCTTTGATAAACCCCGATACCCGCTCCAGTTGATCCGGCACATTGAGCGCTGGCGCATGGCCGCAGCCTTCGATTTCCACCACTTCTGTCAAACCGTGGGCCCCGGGTCCGCGTGTCAACATCTCGGCCGTGGTCTCGCGCAGCACCAGGTCGGAGTCGGCGCCGCGCAGGCACAACACGGGAATGTTGAGCGCGTCGTAGTGGTCCCAGATCAGGTAGTCGTCCGGGTGGTGCGTGAACTGCTGCACCATGGCCGGGTCGTAATGCGGCGTGACCTGGCCGTTGGGCAGGCGGCGGGTGGATGTCTCGGTCAGCCGCCGCCACTGCGCGTCGCTGAGCCAGCCATAAGGCTTGTAGACCTGGCGCAAGAAGGCTTCAAGCTCACGCACGGTGTCAAAGGCCGGCGGGTTGCCGGCGTAAGAGCGTATGCGCGTGATGGCTGCGTCGGCAATTTTGGGCGCGGTGTCGTTGAGCACCAGACTCTGGATGCGCGGCTTCAGGCTGGGCTCAAAAATGCCCGACGCGCACACCATGCCGATGGCGCCGCCCATGGAGGTGCCGACCCAGTGCGCACGCTCGATGTTCAGCTGGTCGAACAGATCGGCCGCGATGCGCGCATAAAACGAAAGCTGGTATTCCCTGGCCGGGTCCGGGCTCCACTGGCTCAGACCACGGCCAATCGTGTCGGGGCAGATCACGCGATAGCGTGTGCTCAGGTGCGCGGCCAGCTCGTCCATGTCGCGCCCGGTGCGCGCCAGCCCGTGCCAGGCGATCACGGTGGCGCTGTGCTGCGAGCCCCATTCGGTGTAATGGATTTCGCGGCCGGCGCAGCTGATGTAATGCGACGTGAAGGACATGGACAGGACTCTCTGTAATCTGTAGTTATGAGTACCGCAGCGGTGTTACTTCAGCAGCTTGCCGGTGCTGCCGATCACCGTGACCTCGACATAACGCGAGCCGATGCGGTTGCTGGGCGAGTAGTTGACGATGACGCCGCCGGTGTCGTAGCTGGTCATGCCTTCCAGGGCCTTGACCACCTTGGCGCGCGTCGGATTCGGGCCGGCGCGGCGCAGGGCTTCGACCAGCACCTTGGCACCGACAAACTCCTCGAAGCTGGTGTAGTTCACAAGCTCTTTGGGCGCGTACTTCTTGAGCAGGGCCTGGTACTCGCGCACCACCGGCGTATTGGGCATGTAGGGGTACGGCACCACCTGGCTGATGCCCAGGCCGTGGGCGTTTTTCAGGCCGGCCAGCTTGACCAGTTCGGCCGGGTCCACCACCGAGATGTTGTACAGCTGCGCGCCGCCGCCGCTTTCGCGGTACAGCTTGACAAAAGCCGCCGTGGACTTGTTGACCGAGATCATGATGATGGCCTGTGCGTCCGAGGCCTTGATCTTCTTGACGGCCTCTTCGACCTTGTCGGTGTTGCGCTCATAACCGGCAGCCACGGCCAGTTTCAGGTTGCGCTTGGTCAGTGCGTTCTCGACACCGAGCAGCCCCGCCTTGCCAAAGCCATCGTCCTGGTACATCACCGCAATGCGGCTCATGCCCAGGGTGGTGACCTGCTGCACCATATGTTCGGCCTCGTCGGCGTAACCGGCACGCACATGGAAGATCCACGGGTTGAACGGGTTGCGCAGCGACTCGCCGCCGGTGTAGGGCGCCACCAGCGCAGCGCCACCCACATCAAGCACGCCGTCGGTCAGCAACTGCGTGACATTGGCGGTGCCGGCAAAACCGAACAGCGCCACCACCTCGGGTTTGGCCAGCATCTCGCGCGTCAGGCGCACGGTCTCGGGCACCTTGTAGCCGTCGTCCACCACTTCGTGGCGGATTTTGGCGCCGTGGATGCCCCCGGTCGCATTGATGTGCTCGAAGTAGATCTTGCCGCCGACCACCATCTGGTGGCCGGTGCTGGCCAGCACGCCTGACAGCGGCGCTACCTGTCCGATCACGAGGTCGGCGGCCGAAGCCAGCCCGCCTGCCGCGCTCAAGGTCAATGTGACCAGCGCGGCCACCGTCTGTCGACCCCAATGTCCGAAAGAATTCTTCATCATGGTTTGTCTCCTGCTTGTTGTTGCCTGGGTTCAGGCTTTTGTCTA